>WYBA01000033.1 GCA_011526095.1 Myxococcales bacterium
CGGTAGCGCTCGGCGACGCGGTCGAGGTGGTAGGCGGGGCGCCCGCCGTCGACGAGGAAGGTCTCGGTGAGGATCTCGAACCAGTCGACCGCGGGGTGGTGGGTGAGGATGTGCTCGAGGTGGGGCGCGCGCAGGCCGACCCCGATCCCGAGGTCCGGCACGGCGGCGAAGCGAGCGGTCGACGTGGTCCGAGGGCGGGTCATGACGTGCTCAGTGCTTGCCGCCGCAGCCGTCCTTGCCGCCGCAGGCGCTCTTGTCCTTGCCGGCGTCCTTGTCCTTCGACTTGTCCTTGGCGGCGTCCTTGTCCTTGCTCTTGTCGTGGCCGCCGCAGCCGTCCTTGCCGCCGCACGAGCTCTTGTCCTTGTCGGCGTCCTTGTCCTTCGACCTGTCCGCGTCCTTGTCCTTGGCGTCGGCGCGGACGGCGTCCTCGGATCCGGCGAGGTGGTTCACGGCGAGGGCGGAGCCGGCGAAGGCACCGGTGAGGGCGGCGGCGAGCAGGAGGGTCTTGGTCTTGGTCATGGTCATCTGTCCTTGCGGTTGCGGAGTCGTTACGCGGGATCGGGAGGTTGGTTTCACGCCCGCGCGGCCGGCGCGAGCCGGAGCGCGGGGACGTGGCGGACGACGACGCGGTCGAGCGACGCGGCGCCCGCGCCGTGGATCGCGAGGTGCACGAACGCGGCGAGGTAGATCGCCTCGACGCTGCCGAGCACGCCGGTGACGCCGTCGGCGGCGGGCCAGATCGCGGTGTAGATCGCGACGGCCATGACGCCGGTGAGCAGCGCCGCGGCGAGCCGCGTTGCGAGCCCGGCGAGGACGAGCCCGCCGCCGACCAGCTCGATGGTCGCGACCAGCGGCGCGTGGAAGCCCGGCGCCGGGATGTGAAGCGAGGCGAAGAACTGCTCGACGTTGTCGAGGTTGTGCAGCTTGCCCCAGCCGGCGAGCACGAACGTGACGCCGACGACGACACGGATCGCGAGCGGGGGCAACCACTGGACGCGGTCGATCACGGCGTGGAGACGGGAGTGGAGGCGGGCCATTACAGGGGACGTGCTCATCGGGTTCCTCTCGGGTGGGACTGGCGGCGCATACGGCGCTGCCGGCGGGCGGTCACGGTCGCGACGACGACCGCCGTGACCTGCCTGCTCTGTCCGCGCTCACCCGCGGGGCGTTACACGCCACGCGCGACGATCCCGCTCCGGCGCGCTGCGGCGCGCTACGGCCGCTCGCGCTTGAACAGCTCGACGAGCGCGGCCTCGCGCTCGGGGCTGACCGGCGGATCCGCGTCCTTGACGCGCCCGAGCACGGCGACCGTCGCGCGCAGCTGACGCATCAGCCGGCGGCAGTGCTTGCACATCGCCAGGTGCAGCCGCACCGCCATGCGACGCCGCCACGGCAGCTCACGATCGATGTGGGCGCTGGCGAGGTCGTGGACGTCGCGACAGGACAGCATCAGGGGACCCTCGAGGCGGCGAGGTGCTGCTCCAGCATGGCACGGACGCGGAGCCGGCCGCGATGGAGGAGCACTCGCTGGTTGGACTCGGTGAGGTCGAGGGCGTTACACACGTCCTCGGCGGACCAGTCGTGCAGGTCACGCAGGGTGACGACGAGCCGCTGGCGCTCGGGCAGCTCGGTCAGCGCCTGCTCGACGAACGCCAGCAGCTCCTGGTGGGCCGCGAGGCGCGCGGGGTCTTCCTCGGACCACGGCGCCGGCGGGCCGGCGGCCGGCGCGTCGCGATCGCCCTCGCCGGCAGCGTCGCCGCCGTCGCCGGCCCCCTCCGGCCCGAGCGACGACATCGGCACCATCCGCGCGCTGCGCACCGCGAGCGTCCGCGCGCGGTTGATCAGGATGCGGCACACCCAGGTGCGAAACGCGGCGCGCGCCTCGAACGTCGCCAGCCCGCGCAGCACGCCGATCCACGTGTCCTGCACGACCTCGTCGACCAGCGCCTCGCCGACGTAGCCGCGCGCGAGCCGGCGCAGCGTCGCGTCGTAGGCGCGCACGACGCGCACGAACGCCGCGTCGTCGCCGGCGCGGAGCGCGGCGACGAGCGTCGCGTCGTCGGGGAGCGGCGGTGGTGGGGACACGCGGCGGGGCAGCTCCTCTGTAGCGGAGCCGCGGGGATCCGGTCCAGGGTCAGCGCACGATCTCGACGCCGCGCCAGAACCCGATCCAGCCGGCGAGGTGCCTCGCCGCGTCCTTCGTCGTCGGGTAGTACCAGGCCGCGTCGCGGTTGACCTGCCCGTCGACGACCACGTCGTAGTAGCTCGCCGTGCCCTTCCAGCCGCACACGGTGTGCTTGGTCGAGTCCCGCAGGTACGCGCGGTCGACCGCGTCCGGCGGAAAGTAGGTGTAACCGTCCACCTGCTGCGTCGTCTGACTGGCGGCGATCACCGCGCCGTTCCAGATGGCCTTCGTCATGATGTTGCGACTCCGCAGGGTTGCCGGGCGTTACAGCCTGGCGCGCGGGAGTGCGCGATCGTCAGCCGGGCGCCTCGCCGACCGCGGGCGCCGTGGTAAGCGGAGGAGCGGGCCGGAGGTGGCGTGCTCGCCGAGGGAGGAGCCATGACCATGACCACGCCGACCGCTCGCCTCGCGCGGGCGCTGCCGCCCGCCAGCGCCGCGCTGCTCGCCGACGCCCTCGCCGGGCTCGCCGGGCGGCCGCGCACGCTGCCGTGCAAGCACTTCTACGACAAGGCCGGCTCGCTGCTGTTCGATCAGATCTGCGAGCTGCCCGAGTACTACCTCACGCGCGCCGAGGCGCGGCTGCTCGAGCACCACGGCGACGACCTCGCGCGCGCGATCGGCGCCAGCGGCATCCTGGTCGAGCCAGGCGCTGGCAGCGCGACCAAGACACGCGCGCTGCTCGACCGGCTGCCGGCGCTCGCGCGCTACGTGCCGCTCGACATCTCGGCGCAGCACCTCCACGACACGGCGGCGGCGCTGCGCGCGGCCTACCCGCGGCTGGCGGTCACGCCGCTCGTCGCGGACTACTCGCAGGCGCTGCCGGAGTACGAGGCGCTGCACGCCAACGGGGCGCCGGTGACGGTGTTCTTCCCCGGCGCGAGCCTCGGCAACTTCGAGCCGTGGGAGCCCGACGGCGCGATCGCGCTGCTGACGCGGATGCGCCGGCTCGCGGGGCCGCGCGGGCGCGTGCTGCTCGGCACCGACCTCGGCGTCGATCCCGAGGCGATCGCCGCGGCCTACGACGACGCCGCCGGCGTCACCGCGGCGTTCAACAAGAACCTGCTGGTGCGGCTGCGCGACGAGCTGGGCGCCGAGGTCGACGTCGACGCGTTCGTCCACGAGGCGGCGTGGCAGCCCGATCACCGCCGGGTCGAGATGCGGCTGGTCAGCACCCGCGACCAGACGGTCCGGCTCGCCGGGCGCGCGTTCGCGTTCACCGCGGGCGAGGCGATCGTGACCGAGCACTGCTACAAGCTGACGGCCGAGCAGGTGTGGACGGTGGCGCGGCGCGCGGGCCTGGCGCCGGCGCGGTGCTGGCTCGGGCCGGACGGCATGGCGATGCACGAGCTGGTGCCGGCCGTGCGCGCGTCTTGACCTGGAGCGTCAGGTCCAGCGCGCCAGCCGCAGCCCGGACATCTGCCACCGCGCGTGCGGCGGGAAGAAGTTGCGGTAGCTGGCGCGCAGGTGGCGGCGTGGCGACAGGCACGAGCCGCCGCGCAGCACGAGCTGGTTGCACATGAACTTGCCGTTGTACTCGCCGAGCGCGCCAGCCGCCGGCGCGAACCGCGGGTACGCCGTGTACGGGCTTGCGGTCCACTGCCACACGTCGCCGAACGGGCGGAAGCCGGGCGGCTGCGGCGCGGGGTGGAGGACGTCGTCGTCGACGAAGTGGCCGGGGAGCGCGCCGGGGTGCGCGGCCTCGACCGGCGCCGCGAGCACCTCCCACTCGGCCTCGGTCGGCAGGCGCGCGCCGGCCCACCGCGCGTAGGCGTCGGCCTCGTAGAACGAGAGGTGACACACCGGCGCCGCGGGCGCGCGCGCGACGACGCCGTTCAGCGTCACCTCGCGCCCGTCGTCGAGCCAGTGCCACGGGCGGCGCCAGCCTCCCGCCTGCGCCGTCGCCCAGCCGTCGGACAGCCAGTGACGCGGGTCGGCGTAACCGCCGTCGGCGACGAACTCGTCCCACTCGGCGTTCGTCACGCAGCGGGTCGCGAGCGCGAACGGCTCGAGCCACACGCGATGGCGCGGGCCCTCGTTGTCGAACGCGAACGGCGCCGCGGCGGTGACGCCGAGCTCGACCAGGCCGCCGGGGTGGGCGAGCCAGTCGAGCGGCGCTGCCGCCGCGGGCGAGGCCGATGCGGCGCGCGCGCGATAGGCGCGCCCACCGTCGTCGAGCAGGCCGTAGAAGATGTCCGTCAGCAGCAGCTCCTGGTGCTGCTCCTCGTGCGCGACGCCGAGGACGACGCGGTCGCGCAGCGCGTGCGGCAGCCGCGGCAGCGCCTCGACCAGCCGCGCGTCGACGGCCGCGCGGTAGGCGTGGATCGCGTCGAGCGTCACCGGGATCGCGTGGCGCTCGGGGCGCGGGTGCCGCGGCCCGACCGCGTCGTAGTACGAGTTGAACCAGTAGTCGTACGCGGGGTCGACCGGCGCGTAGCCCGCGTCCGCCTCGGCCAGCACCATGCGCTCGAAGAACCACGTCGTGTGCGCCAGGTGCCACTGCGTCGGCGACGCGTCGGCCATGCGCTGCAGCGCGTGGTCCGCTCGCGAGATCGGCGCGGCGAGCCGCACCGTCTGCGCGCGCGTGGCGAGGTAGAGACGCTCGAGCTCGTCGCCGGCCATGTGCACGTCGTAGCACGACCGCTGTCTCCGTCTCCCCCGCGCCGCGCCTCCGACGTTGGGCTGAGGGCGCGCGTGTTCGCGCACCACCGCGAGCCACGACTGTCACCATCCTTCGACACGGGCCTCGCTGGCGCTCGGCCCTGCTCAGGATGAGCGGAGCTTGCTCCGTCTCCGTCTCCGTCGCCGTCTCCGCCTCCGTCGCCGTCTCCGTCTCCGTCTCCGTCTCCATCTCCGTCGCCGTCTCCGCCTCCGCCTCCGCCTCCGTCTCCGCCTCCGTCTCCATCTCCGTCGCCGTCTCCGTCTCCGCCTCCGCCTCCGTCTCCGCCTCCGTCTCCATCTCCGTCTCCGTCTCCGTCGCCGCCTCCGTCTCCGTCTCCGCCTCCGTCCGCAGCTCCGCTCGTCCTGAGCAGCGCCGAGCGTCAGCGAGGCGCGTGTCGAAGGACGCTGACAGTCATCGACGCCGTGGCGCCTCCGCCCGCTACGCCAGCACCCACTGCCCGACCGCGGCCATCGCGGCCACCACCAGCCACGGCGGCACCTTCCACTGCACGAGCGCGCCGAACGCGACGAGCGCGGCGGCGACGTCGGCGTGGTCGTGGACGCCGCTCACGATCACGGGATCGTAGAGCGCCGCGAGCAGCACGCCCACCACGGCCGCGTTGGCGCCGGCGAGCGCGGCCTGCGCCCACGCCTTGCCGCGCAGCCGGTGCCAGAACGGCAGCGCCCCGCCGATCAGCAGCCACGCCGGCAGGAAGATCGCCACCAGGCACAGCGCGCCGTTCACCCAGGCCGGCACGCCCGTGGCGCCCGGATCCATCGCCGCGCCGAGGTAGGCGGCGAACGTGAACAGCGGCCCCGGCACCGCCTGCGCCGCGCCGTAGCCGGCGAGGAACTGCGCGTCGGTCAGCCAGCCTGGCGGCACGACCTCGGCGCGCAGCAGGGGCAGCACGACGTGGCCGCCGCCGAACACGAGCGAGCCGGAGCGGTAGAACGCGTCGACCTCGGCGACCAGCCGGTGATCGCTCGTCGCCGCGACCGCCGGCAGCACGAGCAGGAGCGCGAAGAACACCGCGAGCGCGGCCGCCGCGCCGACGTGCGCGCGCGCCGGGACCGGCGGCGCCGCGGCCGACGGGCTGGCGATCTCCCCGCGGTAGCGCCACCAGCCGAGCGCGCCGCCCGCGACGATCACCCCGAGCTGCGCGAGCGCGCCGGTCGTCGTCAGCAGCACGGCCGCGGCGGCGATCGCGATCGACGCGCGCGCCCGGTCCGGGCACAGCGTCTTGCTCATCCCCCACACCGCCTGCGCCACGACCGCGACCGCCGCGAGCTTGAGCCCGTGCAGCCAGCCCGCGCCGCTGACGTCGCCCATCGACGCGACGCCGTACGCGAACGCGATCATCAGGATCGCCGACGGCAACGTGAAGCACAGCGACGCCACCATGGCGCCCGCCAGCCCCGCGCGGTGCCGGCCGAGCGCGAACACGAGCTGGCTGCTCGCGGGCCCGGGCAGGAACTGGCACAGCGCGACGAGGTCCGCGTAGTGCGCGTCGTCCAGCCACCGCCGCCGCTCGACCAGCTCGGCGCGCAGGTAGCCCAGGTGCGCGACCGGCCCGCCGAACGAGACACAGCCCAACCGGGCGAACGCGCCCGCCACCTCCAGCACCCCGCCGGTCGGGGGAGCCGCGGCGGCCGGTCCCGCCGGTGGTGACTCGGGGCGCATGCCGGCCGATGGTACCGGCAGGTCCATACTGCGTCTTGCGTCCCGGCCGCCGGGTGCGCCCAACGCGCGTACCCGTCCCGATCCCGTCAGCGTCGAAGTCCCGAGTCCCGGAGGTCCCCATGAAGCTCCCCACCCTGCTGTCGATCCTGTCCGCCGCCGCCGTGCTCGCGCTCGGCGCGCCGGCCCAGGCCGGCCCCGAGGTCACGCTTGGCTTCGAGGTCGGCCCGGCGTACATCGCGCAGAACGACGGCCGCTACGGCGAGGACGGGACGGCGTACGACGCGGGCGACGTCGGCCAGCAGAAGAACCTCGTCATCGCCGAGCGCACCAGCCTCGAGCTGGCGTCCGGCCGCCACCGCGCGATCCTGCTGTACGCGCCGTTCGAGGTCACCACCCGCGTCACGCTCGACGAGGACCTGCGGTTCCGCGACACGCGGTTCCCGGCCGGCACGGTCGTCGATCACCGCTACCTGTTCGACGGCTACCGCGCGTCCTACCTCTACCGCGCGCTCGCCGGCGCGGTGTCGATCGACGTCGGCGCCTCCCTGCAGATCCGCAACGCCGACGTCGCGTTCACGTCGGTGAACGGCGCGCTGCACGCCTCGCAGGACGACATCGGGCTGGTCGGCGCGCTCAAGGGCCGGCTGCGCTACCAGGCCACGGCGGAGCGGTGGGCCGAGCTCGAGGCCGACGCGCTGTCGACGTTCGGCCTCGCCGGCGACGTCTCCGGCGGCATCTACGACGTCGCGGTCTCCGCCGGGCAGCAGCTCGGTGACCGGCTGGAGCTCGTGCTGACCGCGCGCCTGCTCGGCGGTGGCGCCGAGGTGCCAGACCAGCAGATCGACAACTGGGCGAACTTCGTGAGCGCGGCGGTCGGCGTCCGGATCCGCCTCGACTCGCCGCGCTGACCGCGCACGCGCCCGCGGCGCCCGACCTACTCGCGCGCCGCGCCGGCGAGCACGGCTTCCACCGTGCGCTCGATGCCGTCGTCGATGTCGACCTCGGGCGCCCAGTCGAGCAGCTCCTTCGCGCGCGACACGTCGAACACGTAGCGCATCTGCTCGCCGTCGCGGTACGGCACGGCGCCGGCGTCGAGCAGCGGCATGAGATCGACGCCGAGGTGACGGCTCGCGACCTCGACGACGCGGGTGACGACGTCGATCACCGGGACCTCGATCCCGCGGCCGCCGTTGTAGATGCCGGCCGGCGCGTCGGCGTCGAGGCAGCGCGCGATCAGCCGCACGACGTCGTCGACGTAGATGACGTCGCGGGTCTGGTCGCCGCGGGTCATCGGGAACCGGCGGCGCTGCAGCAGCGCCGACAGCAGGGCCGGGATCAGCATCTGGCCCTTCTGCCCCGGGCCGAACACGACCCCCAGGCGCAGCAGGTACGCGCCGGCGCCCAGCTCCTTCGCCTTCGCCGCGACCGCCTCCTCGCCGGCGATCTTGGCGCGCGAGTACGGCGAGGTGCCGCGCAGCGGCGTCGCCTCGCGGAACGGCACGTCCTGCAGCCCGTACGACTCGCCCGAGCCGAGGTAGACGATGCGGGTCGCGCCCGAGGCCTCGAGCACGCGCTGCGGCGCCTGGACGTGGACGTCGAGCCCGTCCTCGAACCGCGACACCCGGCCGCCCGCCGCCCACACGACGGCGTCGGCGCCGCCCTTGGCGAGCTGCTCGGTGTCGCCGCGGCCGCCGACGAGCACGTCGTGGCCGCGCTCGGTGAGGATCTCGGCGACGCGCCGGCCGATGAAGCCGTGGCCGCCTGCGACGAGGACGCGCATGCGGTCTCTTACTACAACGTGGGCTCGTGCGCGAGCGGCCCGGTCCGCACTCGACGCACGGCCTCGCCGCCGAGCCACCACAGCCACAGCACCGGCAGCGCCACGGCCAGCGCCCCCAGCCGCGCCGCCTTGCGCACGCCCGGCTCGCGGCCCCAGTCGATCCACCAGTCCGCGACCTCGAGCCACAGCCGCGCCATGTACACCGGCTGGAGCAGCCAGTACCGCCACGGCAGGTAGTGCCCGACGATCCGGTGGAGGAACAGGAAGTGCTTCCGGGCGTGGCGCAGCGGGCCCTGGTAGCGCTTGCCCATGCCGCCGGGGACGTCGAGCCGGCGCTGCATCACGCACGCGGGGTCGAACAGGATGTACTCGCCGGGCTTCAGGCGCGCGCGCAGCCGGTACGCGAACGACACCTCGTCCTCGACCGGTGTGCACTCGTCCCACAGCCCGGCGCGCGCGAGCGCCTCGCGCCGCATCGACGCGTTGCCGCCGACGACCGAGTCGACGCGCTTCTTGATGTTCACCTTGCTGTACGGGCGCTGCCAGCCGAGCCACGACAGGCTCATCACGTTCTTCTCCGCCCGCTCCATGTTGCGGTACGGCGGGTCGCGGTCGCCCTCGACGACGGCGCGGCCGTTGACCGCGACGCACAGCGGGTCGGCGTAGTTCGCCGCGTGCGCCGCGACCCAGCGATCGCCGACCGGCAGGTCGTCGTCGTCCATCAGCAGGATCACCTCGCCGCGCGCCGCGCGCACGCCCTCGTTGCGGGCGCGCGGGCCGCCCAGCGGCGGGAACTGGAGCAGCCGCACCCGCGGATCGCGCGCCAGCTCGGCGATCCGCGCGCGCGCCTCGTCGGTGGCCTCGGTCGTCTGGTCGACGACGACGACCTCGAGCTCGGCGTCCTGCTGCCGCAGCACCGCCTCCAGCAGCTCCGCGAGCGCCGGGTAGCGGTTGTACGAGCGGATGACGACCGAGACGAGCATGTCACCGGGCCGGCGGCAGCGCGGGCGCGCCCGGGACCTTGAGGCACCACAGGTAGTGGTACGGGTTCTCCTCGAGGAACCCGCGCTCGACCACCTCGAAGTGCCGCTGCAGCACGCGGGTGATCTTGCGCGCCGAGGTGCCCTTGCCCAGCTCCCAGTGGTGCTCCGGGATCGGCTTGTCCTTCCACGGCAGCATGAACTTGTGGCCGAGGGTGAACTTGTGGTCGCCCCACCAGAACGACCAGCGGACGCGCAGCCCGCGGTACGGCAGCGAGATGAACACGTGGGGCGCGGCGCGGCGCGCGATGTTGGCCAGGCACGTCTCGAAGTCGGCGTACGGCAGGTGCTCGAGCACCTGGAACGCGCACACCGCGTCGAACGTCAGCCCGGGCGGCAGCGTCTCGTCGAGCTTCGTGATGTCGGCGACGTAGTCGACGTCGCGGCTGGCGTCGATGTCGAGCGTGTTGACCTCGACCCCGGCCGACCGCAGGTAGTTGCGGAACACGCCCGAGCCCGGCCCGATCTCGAGGACGCGGCGCGGCCGGCACCGCAGCACCACGCGGATCTGGTGCCAGTACGACATCCACCGCTCGGCGTCGTCGTACTTCTCGAACTCGTAGTGGTCCGGCGTGACCTGCACGGGTCGCGGCGCGAGGGAGTCGGACACGGGCCGTGGGTACCGCGGAACGGCCAGGCCAGCAAGATGACAGCCCCGGCAGGCGCGTGGTATCCGGGCATGTGGCCGACGACCACGAGCTGCGCAAGCAGGTCAACAAGGGCGTCGCCTGGGCGGGCGCGTCGCAGGCGGTGATCGCGATCGCCGACCTGGTGTCGCAGGTCCTGGTCGTCGCGCTGTGGGTCCCGGTCGAGCACTACGGCATCGCGGCCGTCGCGCTCGGCCTGTACACGGTGTTCGACTACGCGGTCGACCTCGGCGTCGCCCCCGCGCTGATCTCCCGCGACGACCACACGCCGGAGAAGGTCTCCACGGTCTTCTGGTTCAACGTGATCATGTCCGGGATCCTGTGCGTGGTCCTGGCGATCCTGGGGCCACTGCTGGCGATGGCCCACGGCCACCGCGTCATCGGCTGGCTGATGTTCGCGTACAGCGCGAAGCTGATCCTGCAGAACGGCTTCTCGATCCCGATGGCGCTGCTCAAGAAGGAGATGCGCTTCGCGGAGGTCGCCAAGATCCGGCTCGCCGCGCACCTCGCCGAGTCGATCTCGCGCGTCGCGTTCGCGGCGATCGGCTGGACGATCTGGTGCTTCGTGCTGGCGATCATCGTGCGCACGTTCGTCGCCGCGGTCGCGGCGCTGATCGTCCATCCGTTCGTGCCGAAGCGCGTGTTCCGGCCGCGCGAGGTCACCGACTACGTCAAGTTCGGCGCGCGGTCGACCGGCAGCCAGCTCCTCTACCAGCTCTACGTCAACCTCGACTACCAGGTCGTGACGCTGTTCTTCGGCCCGGCGGCGACCGGGCTCTACAAGCTCGCCTACGAGATCATCCTCGAGCCGGTGCGCACGATCACGAACGTCATGACCGACATCGCGTTCCCGACGTTCGCGAAGATGCGCCACGAGGCGCACCGGCTGCACGACCAGCTCGTCCGGTTCACCCGGCTCAACCTGATCGCGGTGACGCCGTTCATCGTGATCATCGCGCTGTGCGCGCCGGAGATCGCCACGCTGCTCTACGGCCGCAAGTCGCCGGAGCAGCTCGCGGCGATCGCCGAGATGGCGCGGATTCTGTGCGCGGTGGGCCTGTTGCGCGCGCTCGGCTACCTCGGGCCGCCGCTGCTCGACGGCGTCGGGCGCCCGGACCTCACGCTGCGCTACATGGTGACCGCGTCGATCATCGTGCCCGGCGGGTTCGTGCTGAGCGCGTGGCTGCTCGGCCCGAGCATGGGGCCGCACTCGGTCGCGGTCGGCTGGCTGGTGTTCTACCCGATCGCGTTCCTGATGCTCGGCTACCTCGTCGTCAAGACGATCAGCCTGCCGCTCGGGCCGTACCTGCGCGGGTCGGTCGGGGTCCTGCTGTGCTCGGTCGCCGGGCTCGCGACCGGCGCGGTGGCGAGCTGGCTGACCGCGGACCTCGGCGCCGGCGCGCGCCTGGCGATCATCTCGGCGGTGACACTCGCGACGATCGCCGCGCTGCTCGCGGGCTGGCAGGGCATCACCCCGGGGAGCATGAAGCGGTCGATGGCAGGGACGCCGGCGCCGTGACATCCTCTGCCGCCATGACGATCACGCACGCGCGGGGATGGCTCGCGGCGGCCTCGGTGGCGGCGCTCGCCGTCGCGTGCGGCGGCGGCGCGAAGAAGCCGACGCTGGCCAAGGGCGAGAAGCGCAAGGTCAAGATCATCGACGCCGGGCAGATCTACGACGCGCTCAACACCACGGACTGCGTGAAGTGGCCGACGCCCGAGGTGAAGCGGAAGTCGGGCACGTCGGGGTGGGGCGGCTACGACCCGGGCGCCGGCGAGATCGGCGAGGTGATCGCCGAGCTGCCGCACTGCGACGGCAAGACCCGCGTCGTGCTGGTCGCGATCGGCGAGCACGTCGTGCCGGTGACGAGCAAGGGCGTCGCGGACGCGACGGCGGAGGAGCTCGCGCTGCTCGAGGCCGGCGAAGCCGGGATGCTCGGCCTGCTCGGCGGCGACGTCTATGGCGGCTACGGGGACGTGTGGGGCTACGGCGGGATCGGCCTCGGCGGCGGCGGCGACGACTGGGGCTACGGGCTCGGCGGCGACGAGTACGCCGGGATCGGGGGCGGCGACGCGTGGGGCGTCGAGGGCGGCGTGGTCGGCGGGGTCGTCGGCGGCGTCGCCAGCCGGTTCAGCGTCGGAGAGACGGTCGAGATCGTCGACGAGGGCCAGACCTACCCGTCGCTCAACGAGGTCGACGGCTGCGTCACCTGGCCGGACGCCAAGGTGCGCAAGCAGGCCGGCTCTGCCGCGTGGGGCCGCTGGAGCCCCGCCAACGGGCAGACCGGCGTGATCCGCCACCTCGTCAACCACTGCGACGGCACGCCGCTGGCGATCGTCGAGGTCGACGGCCACCTCGTGCCGATCGGCGAGTCGGGCCTGGCGTACTGACGGGCGGGCGCGGCGCTCGCCGCGGGCTCAGTCGACGTCGATGACGGTGCCCGGGTCGCTCGGGTCGATCGACCACTGGAAGTTGTCGATCAGCGCCAGCGAGTCGAGGATCGGGTCGCTGGTGTCCCACAGGCCGATGCGCAGCGTGATCACCTCGCCGGGGTTGACGTTGCCGCTCGTGGTGAGCCAGCCGGTGCCGCCGCCGACGAGGTCGTTGGTGCCGCACGCCTGGCCGGAGAGATCGAACCCGGTGCCGGTGAGGCCGCCGGTGCCGGTGCAGGTGTTGATCGTCCCGGCGGTGGAGCCGGGCGCGCACCCGGTGTTGCCGTTCTCGCACACGGTGAACAGGCCGGTGTTGCCGTACGCGAGGTTGACGCCGACCGGGTAGATCTGGCCGGAGCCGCTCGAGTAGAAGGCCAGGTTCTTGTCGGTCGGGTTGGCGGGGCTGCCGCTCCACTGCGAGTCGAGCAGCACGACGAAGAAGTCGTTGTACGGCGAGCACGTCCACTCGGGGTACTCGGCGCTGAAGAAGTTGGTCGACATGCTGAACGACCGGGCGTTGCTCGGCACGCGGACGCGCAGCTCGAGCATGATCGAGTCGTAGCCCTCCTCGCCGGCCGGCGCGGGGCAGCCGGGCGCGTTGGGCATGCTCCCGCCGTTGGCGGTCAGCCAGTCGGCGGGGACGGGCACGGGCTGCTGGAGCTCGCCCTGGACCGGCTGCCCCTCCTCGAACGCGGCGAACACCGGCGCCGTCTGGCCGGACGCGGCAGCGTGGCCGGTCGACAGCACGGCCATCGAGCCGCCGTACTCGACGGACGTGCCGCCGAACACCGGGCGGATCGACCGCTGCACCGCCTGAGGCGCGCCGGTGCGGTCGACGCGGAAGAACTGGGCGCTGATCACGCCCCACCGGCCGTCGGACTCGGTCGCGGTCTGGCACAGGTCCATCGCGCGCGCGTAGTCGAGCGCCGCGCTGGAGTCGCTGGCGAGGCCGGTGTCGCACATCGCGGCGACGGCGTTGTCGACGTTGCCGTCGCAGTCGTCGTCGAGATCGTTGTCCGGCGCCTCGAACGCGCCCGGGTTCACCGCCGCGGGATCGGTGCAGCCCTCGTCGGTCGAGTCGCAGCAGTCGCTCTGGCAGTTGGTGAAGCCGTCGCCGTCCTGGTCCTCCTCGTCGTCGGCGGTGCCGTCGCAGTCCTCGTCCTGGCCGTTGCCGCAGACGTCGGAGCTCGGCGTGACCTCACCCGAGCACGGGCCCCAGTAGCCGTTGTCGAGGCACACCTGGTTGCCGCCCTGACACGGCCCGACGCCGTCGGTGCCGGACGGCCCGCTGTAGCAGGCGCGCTCGTCGCCGGGATCGCACATCTCGGCGTCGGAGCTGCAGGTGCCCCCGGCGCACACCTGGTTGCCGGCGCAGACGTTGCCGCACTCGCCGCAGTTGGCGGGGTCGGTGCGGACGTCGACGCACGCGTTGTCACCGCAGACGGTGCACTCGGCGTTGGTGTTGGGGCCGCAGGCGGCGAGCGAGAGCAGGCTCAGCGCTGCGCCGAGGACAAGGCTAGGGAGCGAGCAGATACGCATGGACGGCCTCCGACGGTGCCATCGCCCGGCGAGGCGGGCACGCATCGCTCACGACAATCACACGCCGGGGCGGCCGACGGCAATGCTCTCGCATCGTGCGGCGCGTCACGACGTGCGCGGCGCTCGGTAACTTTCGTTGGCCGTCCCGCGGGTCAGCGGCGCGCGGTCTTGCCGAGCGCCGCCTGCCACGCGGCCTCGTCGAACCCGGCGAGCGCGACGCCGTCGCCGACGACGAGCGGGCGCTTGATCAGCTTGCCGTCGGCGGCGAGCGCGCGCAGCGCGTCGGCGTCGGACATCGTGGCGAGGCGCTCCTTGAAGTTGCCGTTGCGGTAGGACTCACCGGAGGTGTTGAACAGCTTCTTGACCGGGACGCCGGCGGCGACGACGCGCTCGAGCACGGCGCGCGCCGGCGGGGTCGCGACGATGTCGACCTTGTCGTGGGCGACGCCGTGCGCGGCGAGCCAGGACAGCGCCTTCCGGCAGGTTCCGCACTTCGGGTACTGGTAGACGGTCAGCGGCACGCGCGGGTTGTACTACGCTGCGCGCGATGCAGGTCTACATCAGCGTCGACATGGAGGGCGTGGCGGGCGTCGTTCACGTCGATCAGACGAGGCGCACCGGGCACGACTACGAGCGCGCGCGGCGGTGGATGACCGCCGAGGCGGACGCCGCGGTCAAGGGCGCGTTCGACGGCGGCGCGACGGCGGTGCTGGTCAACGACGGCCACGGCGACATGCGCAACCTCGTGCTCGAGGACCTCGACCCGCGGGCCGAGCTGATCTCGGGATCGCTCAAGCCGCTGTCGATGGTCCAGGGCGTCGCGGCGAGCCACGCGTGCGCGCTGTTCGTCGGCTACCACGCCGGCGCTGGCAGCCGCGGCGGCATCCTCGATCACACGTACTACGGGCGCGTCGTCGCGCGGTGCCGCGTCGGCGGGCGCGACTGGAACGAGACCGCGCTCAACGCCGCGGTGTGCGGCGCGCTGGGCGTGCCGGTCGCGCTGGTGACGGGCGACGCGACCGCGTGCGCGCAGGCGCGGGAGCTGCTCGGGGACGTGGACGTGGTGGTCGTGAAGGACGCGATCACGCGGTACGCGGCGCGCGCGATGCACCCGTCGGCGGCGTGCGCGAGGATCCGCGCGGCCGCGGCCGCGGCGGTGCGCGGCGCCGGGGCGGGCGCGCGCCGGCCGTTCGCGCCGTCGCCTCCGCACGCGCTCGAGATCGACTTCGTCAACGCGGCGTGCGCCGACGCGGCCGAGCTGGTCCCGGGCACGCGGCGCGTGGACGGCCTGACGTGCGCGTACCGCGCCGACGACGCGGCCACGCTGATCCAGGTGATCCAGGCGTGGACGATCCTGGCGGGCTCGACGATGGTGTGACGCGCGGGTGAGCTCGGGGCGGAGGCGCAGCGGACTGTCAGCGTCCTTCGACACGGGCCTCGCTTCGCTCGGCCCTGCTCAGGACGAGCGGATCTTGTCCGGTACCCGGACTCCCCTCGCTCCTCCGCTTCCGTCTCCGCCTCCGCCTCCGTCTCCGCCTCCGTCTCCGTCTCCGCCTCCGTCCCGCCTCCGCCTCCGCCTCCGTCTCCGTCTCCGTCTCCGCCTCCGTCTCCGCCTCCGTCTCCGCCTCCGCCTCCGCCTCCGTCTCCGCCTCCGCCTCCGTCTCCGCCTCCGCCTCCGCCTCCGTCTCCCCGCTCATCCTGAGCAGGCCCGAGCGCGAGCGAGGGCCGTGTCGAAGGACGCCTCCGCCTCCGTCGGGGAGCCCCCGCTCGTCCTGAGCAGGGCCGAGCGCCAGCGAGGCCCGTGTCGAAGGACGCTGACAGTCAAGTGCGCCCCGGCGCGCTCCCCGCCACCCGCCGCCCGCCCCCGCTCACCTCGTCAGTCCGTCACGCCCAGCCGCGCGGCCGCCGCGACCGTCGCCGCGTTCTCGCTCACGTGATCGAGGAAGCTCGCCTCCCACGCCGGATCGCCCAGCCGCTTCGCGCGCGTGCGCAGGCGCTGCAGCGCGACCCACGCGATCGTGCCGGCGTCGTCGCGGCGGCCCGTCGCCTCGAGCGCCTCGACGTAGGCGAGCCGGATCACCGCCTCGCTGTCCTCCACGATCCCGCCGGCCTCGATCACGTCGTACGCGGCCGCGGCGCGCGTGAACGCCTCGGCCACGGCCGCCTCGTCGGCCGGCCCCCGCGCCAGCAGCAGGCGCGCGAGCTGCGCGTCGAGCGCGGCCCGCGTCGGCGGGTGCGCCTCGGCCAGCGCCAGGCCCTCGCGCAGCACGGCCTCGGCCTCGGCCGGGCGCGCGCGCCACGCGTCCGCCAGCTCGGCACACGCCGTCGCCTCGCCGCGCGCGTCGCCGTGCTCGCGGTAGGCCGCGCGCGCCGCGCGCAGCAGCGCCTCGGCCTCCGCGTCGCGCCCGACGACGGCGAGCAGGCCCCCGAGGTGCTCGCGCGCGTGCGCCAGCGTCGACCACGCGCCGAGCCGCTCGGCCTCCGCGACGCTCTTGCGCAGCACCTCCTCGGCGCGCTCGTACTGGCCGATCAGCGCCAGCACGTGGCCGTGGTGCATCCGCTGCAGGCACGTGTTGCGCAGGTCTCCCGCCGCCGCGTACGCCGCGATCGACTTCTCCACCGACCGCGCCGCGCGCCCCAGCTCGCCGTCGCGCATCGCCGCCAGGTAGCGCAAGTACTCGACCCAGCCGGTCGCCGCGTCGCCCGGCGGCAGCCGCGGCGCGTGGCTCTGGACGAACGCCAGCACCTTGCGCAGCCCGTCGACGATCCCCGCGAACAGCAGGAAGTTGGCGAGCTTCACCGCCGCGATCACCGCGTGCGACCGCACCTCGTCCGGCGGCGGCTGGCGCAGCAGATCGCCCGCGAGCTCGACCAGCCGCTCGGTGTCGCCGAGCGGCCCCGCCGACCACGCCGTCGCGCCCAGCGCCGCGTACCACCGCGCGCCGCGCGCCGGCAGCGTCGCGAGCGCGACCACGCCCGCGGTCACGGCGCGCGCGTGCTCGCCGCGCCACCACGCCGCCTCGGCCTCGAGCCAGCGCAGCGTGCCGCGCGCCTCGCCGTCCGCGCCCGCCGCGAGCCCGCGCCGGCACAGCGCGAGCGCGCCCGCGACGTCGTCGCCGACCAGCGCGGCCTCGGCGGCGCGGACGTAGCACGGCACCGCCGCGTCGGGCGTCCCCGCCCGCTCGTAGTGCTCGGCGAGGATCGCCGGCGCCTCGCCCATCGACTCGAGCCACTCCGCCGCGAGCCGGTGCGCCAGCCGGCGATCGTCGTCGGGCAGCGTGCCGTACGCGGCGTCGCGCACCAGCGCGTGGCGGAACGCGAGCTGGCGCTCCTTGCCGAACCGCGACTCCGCCGTCGCGATCACGTACTCGCGCTCGATCAGCAGCTCCAGCCGCGACGTCACGGCCGAGGCGTACGCGGCGCCGCCGACGAGGTGGACGACCGCGCCCGGCCAGAACACCTGCCCCAGCACCGCTGCCGCGCGCAGCAGGCGCCGCGCGTCGCCGTCGAGCGTCGCCAGGCGCGCCTCGACCGTGGCCAGCACGGTCTCCGGCCACGCGTCGCCGCCCGCGTCGCCACCGTCGGCGCTCGCGCCGCGCTCGGCCCGCGCGCGCACCAGCTCCTCGAGGAAGAACGGGTTGCCCGCGCTCTTGTCGACGAGCTGGGCGACGACCTCGTCGCCGGCGCCCGCGCCCAGCGCCGCTCGCGCGAGCTGCTGCGTCGCCGCCGGCGCCAGCGGCGCGAGCTGCACGGTCGTCACGCCGTGGTCCGCCCACAGCCGCGGGAACCGCTCCGCCACCTCCGGCCGCGCCATCGCCAGCACGAACACCGGGCCGGCGACGTTGCGCAGCACGCCGTCGAACAGCGCGAGCGTCCCCGGGTCGGCCCAGTGGACGTCGTCGAGGACGACCACCAGCGGCGCGCGCGCCGCCTCCGCCGCCGTCCAGTCCTCGACCGCGCGGCGGATCTGGTCGCCGAGCGCGACCGGATCGACCGCGGCGTCGCCCCGCGCCGTCGGATCGAGCAGCTCGGTGATCGCCGCGACGACGCGCGTCGCGGCGTCGCCGGCCAGCACCTCGCGCACGCGCGTCTCGATCGTCTGGCGGCTCGCCGCCGTGATCTGCTCGCCGACCATGCCGAGCGCGCGCCGCAGGATCCGCGCGACCGGCGCGAACGGCGCGCTCGCCGCGAGCGCGTCGGCGTAGCCGCGCCACACCGCGGCGCCCTCGCGCTCGAGCTGGACCAGCAGCTCGGCGGCGAGCCGGGACTTGCCCGCGCCCGGCGCGCCGATCACCAGCGCCGCCGCCGGCCGGCCGTCCTCGACGCAGCCGTCGTAGACCCCGCGCAGCAGGCGCACCTCGCGCGTCCGCCCGACGAACGGCGTGACCACGCCGCACACCTGGCGCAGCGCCTGCCGCTCCATCGCCTCGCCGACGAGCCGGATCGCGCGGGTGCCGCGATCGACCTCGAGCCGGCCCTCGACCAGCGACGCGGTGACGTCGTCGACCAGGATCGTCCCGGCCGCCTCGTCGGTGACGAGCTGGGCGGCGCGATCGAACGCGCCGTGGGTGATCGTGCTGCCGGTGTGGCCGCGGCCGGTCGCGATCGCGATCCGCGCGTCGGGGAAGCGGTCGCGCAGCGCCAGCGCGAACCGCCCGGCGCGCGTCGCCATCTCGGTCGCGCCCTCGCCGGCGAACACCACCGCCCACGTCCCGTCGGCGAGCCGCTCGAACGTGCCGCGCATCGGGCCGGCCAGCCGCATCGCGAGCACGGTGTCGGCGTCGCTGCCGATCGCCACGGTCGGCTGATCGCGGCCGCTGCGCGTCGCCTCGTCCGGCCCCGCCTTGGCGACCCGGCGCGGCGCGCCGGCGTCGCGCCGCACCAGCACGCTCGACAGGATCCGGTCCTCGCCGCCGGTGATCCCGGTGGTCGTCGCCTCGGGCGCCGCCGACAGCGCCACCGCCGGCGCGACGTCCCACAGCGCGCGCGCGAGCGCCGCGCCGTCGGCGTAGCGGGCGGTGCGCTCCTTGGCGAGCGCGAGCGCGGTGACGACGTGGATCGCCGGCGGCAGATCGGGCCGCACCGAGGACAGCGGCGGCGGCTCGTCGAACAGCACCTTGGTCAGCACGGCGATCGTGTTCGCGGCGTCGAACGGCGGCGTCCCGGCGAGGCACCGGAACAGCACCGCGCCGAGCGCGAACACGTCGACGCGGGCGTCGAGGTCGCGCTCGCCGCGCGCCTGCTCCGGCGCCATGTACCCGGGCGTGCCGAGCGCAGTGCCGGTCTGGGTGTCGGGCCGCCCGCCGACCATCGACCGCGCGACGCCGAAGTCGAGCAGCTTGGCGCGCGCCGGATCGCCGCCGGGCAGGAAGATGTTCGACGGCTTGACGTCGCGGTGGACGATCCCGCGCGCGTGCGCGACGCCGAGCGCCTCGGCGATCCGCGCGAGCATCGCGACCGCGTCGGCGGGCGCCAGCGGCGCGCGGTCGAGCCGCTCGGCCAGGTCCTCGCCGTCGAGCCACTCCATCGCCAGGTAGTAGCCCTCGCGCGCGCGGCCGTGCGCGACGTAGCGGACGATCGCGTCGTGCGCGAGGTCGGCGAGCAGCTGCGCCTCGTGCTCGAACCGCGCCCGGTCGGCGAGCCGCTCCTCCTTGAGCAGCTTGACCGCGACCGTCTGGCCGGTGACGCGATCGCGCGCGCGGTACACCGAGCCCATCCCGCCGGTCCCCCGGCGTTCCCCCAGCTCGAACCGGACCGCGATCGGCTCGTCGCCCATCCGGGCCGATTATCGCCCTAGTCCGCCGTCCCGTCGAGACACAGCAGGTAGGCGATCAGGTCGTCGAGGTCGCCGGCCGACAGGGCCGAGGTCGCCCCGTGGGCGTCGTCGGGGTTCTCGTCGACGAGCACCGCGCGCAGGGTCGGCGCGCGGCCGTCGTGGAGGTAGGGCGCCGAGTGCCACAGCCCGTGCAGCGTCGGCGTGTCGAGCCCGACGAGCGGGCCGCCGAGCCGCTGGCCGCTCGCCGCCGTCAGCGTGCCGACGTCGTGCAGGCGCGGCGTCGCGGGCGCGACGAGCGCGCTGTCGGTCAGGCGCGGGCCGGCGTGGCAGGCGTCGCAGCCCGCGGCCACGAACACCGCGGCGCCGCGCGCCGCCGCCGCGGGGAGCGAGCCGTCCGGCGCGCGCCACGGGCTCGGCGGCTCCGCGAACGTCGCGACGTAGGCGGCGAGCGCGTCGAGGTCCGCGCTGACGCCCGCCTTGGGATCGCCGAGCGTGGTGTCGCGCGTGCCGGTGTGGAAGTCCACGTCGGCCATCAGGCCGGTGCCGCCGAACGCACCGCGGATGTCGTGCTCGAAGTCCTGGATCTCGTCGAAGTTGGCGCTCCAGTGGACCGGGCCGTCGCCGGTGCCGGCGCGCCCGACCAGGGCGATCGTGTTGCGCAGCCCCTCGCCGCGGTCGGTGAAGTCCCACGTCCGGCCGTCGTCGAGCCCCTCCTGGTGGCAGTGCGCGCACGCCAGGTAGCCGTCCTTGGCGAGCCGCTCGTCGGCGCTGTCGTGGAACAGCTGCTTGCCGCGCAGCACCGCGGGCGCCAGCGGCTCGGCCGCGACCAGCGGCAGCCGCGCCCACGGCGCGGGCGCCTCGGCGAAGCTGGAGACGCTGTAGCCGACGAGCTCGCGCGACAGCGCGGCGTCGACGACGAGCGTCGTGTCGCCGAGCAGCGCGGCGCCGGCGGGGGCGTAGCCGACGTCCTGGACCGCGCCCGCCTGCGCGCCGGTGAGCACGTCGATCCGCTCGACCGAGCGGTTGCCCGGCATGACGACGTAGACGTAGTCGCCGCGCCTGGACAGCGCGCCCGCGGCGGCGAGCCCGCGATCGTCGAACTGCTTGCGCCGCGCGAAGTCCTCCTCGCCCGCGACGAGATCGACGTACGAGATCACCGCGCGCATGGTGGTCTCGAACGTCAGCGGCTCGCCCGAGCGGTACGCGCCGCGCGCGAGGTTCTGCTGGATCGACGGGACGATCGCCGTGCGTCCGTCGGGCGTGATCAGGATCTGGCCGAGGTACGACGGCACGCCGCCGATCTCGGTGTCGCTGCCGCCCTGGGGATCGACCGCGAGCGTGATCGTCCGCGTCACCTCGCCGGCGTCGGAGATCACCGCGAGCTGGCCGCCGTCGTCGGGCGAGCGCCACCGCGCGACGATCACGCCGCCGCCCGGGTAGGCGCTGATCGCGCGCACGTCGGGCAGCGCCGCGAACCGCGCGCCCGGGTCGTCCGGCGTCGCGAACCGCGCGACCTCGCCCGTGCCCTGCAGCGACACCCACAGCGCGCCGTCGTCGGCGACGACGACGCCGTACGGGCGCGCGCCGCGGGGCAGCGCGAGCCGCCGCCCCGCCCCGCCGGCGAGCCGCACCAGATCGACGGCGTCGCCGCCCTGGCACGCCACCGCGAGGTAGGCGCCCCACAGCGCCACGGTCCGCGGGGTCGCGCAGGTCGGCGCGCGCCGCTCGATCGTGAACGGCGCGGTCACCCGCGCGACCACGACCTCGTCGCTGTCGGGGCTCACCGCCGCGACGCGCCACTCGTCGGGCACGGCGACGATCGAGGCGGAGGCCCGCGGCGTGTGGGTGAGCGGGTGGGTGATCGTGACGCTGACCGCGTCGGTGCGGCGCCGGCCGTCGGTGGTGCGGACCGTGAGCACCGCCTGGTAGCGTCCCGGCGCGGTGTAGATCGTCGTGGCGACGGCCTCGGGCCGCGGCACCACCCAGCCCGAGCCGTCGCCGAAGCTCCACTGGTAGACGTCCGCGCCGGTCGAGGCCGACCCGTCGAGCGTCACCGGCTCGCCGACGACGCCGTACAGATCCGGGCCGGCGTTGGCGGCGAGCTCGACCGCCGCGTCGACGCCCGCGTCGTGCGACGCGAGGTGCTCGTCCGCGCCGCCGCACGCCGCGGCCGCGAGCGCCACCGCCACCGCCGCGACGCGCGCCCGCGTCACGACCCCGCCGTGGTGAACGTGATCGTGACGCTCTCCGCGATCGCGTTGCCGCTGTAGTCGGTCAGCCCGCCCGCCGGCACCTCGAGCGTGTACGCCGTCCCCGGCGCCAGCGGCTCGAACGGCGCGAAGTTGACGATCGTCTCCTGCGCCGAGACGTAGCCGTTGATCCGCGTCTGCGCCGGGTCCGTCCCCGTCGGGTAGAGCCGCACCGAGCCCGGCCACGCGCTCTTCGGATCGACCAGCTCCGACAGCGTGAAGCCGACGCGCGAGGTCACGGGCACGTCGATCGCGCCGTCGGCCGGCACCGACCACGTCAGGCGCGGCGCGCGCGTGTCCGGCGCGAGCTGCCACGGCGCGACCGCGCTGCCGCGATCCTCCTCGGCCTCGTCGTCGACCGACAGCACGACGACGTTGCCGATCGGCGTGATCGTGTCGAGGTCGCCGGCGAGCGTCAGCCGGGTGACCTCGGTGATCGCCGCCGGGTCCGACACGTCGTAGATCGTCGCGAAGCTGCCCTCGCCCTCGAACGCGTACTCGTCCATGACGAACACGTAGCCGCCGTTGCCGTTCGAGTCGATGCCGCCGACGCGCGTCGGCGCCGACGGGTCGCGGATGTCGTAGATCATCAGACCGCCGCCGGAGTCCTTGCGCGCGAAGTAGACGTGCCCGTTCGCGACCGTCGAGAAGTACGCCTCGCGCACGTCGCCGGCGCCGTCGCGGGCGAGGAAGTCGCCGCCCGGGATCGGCTGCGGCGCCTCGGGATCGCTGACGTCCATCAGCACGGCGCGCGCGCTCTCGGCGCCGGTGACGACCATCAGGTTGCCGATCACCTGGACCTGGCCGGCGCGCAGCGTCGGCTCGAACGGGACGGTGGCGACCAGCCGCGGCGCGCGCGGGAGCGTCGCGTCGACGATGTAGACGCCGTTGTCGGCGCCGGCGACGTAGACGTACGGCGCCTGCCAGAACACCGACAGCGTCGGGCGCGCGTAGGCGTCGGGGTAGAAGCAGCCCGGCAGCGGCATCGCCGCGACCTCGACCGCCGCCGTCGGATCCGAGATGTCCCAGAACAGGATCCCGCACTCGAGGCTGTTGCCCCACGACACCATGTTCGTCACCGCCCACGCGCCGCCATGGAAGGTGAAGCCGAGCGAGTGCGTCTCGCGCATCCGCTCCGCCGGCCCGGCGCCGACGCGGGTGGGGTTGCACGGGTCGCTGACGTCGAAGAACGCCAGGCCGCCCGACATGCCGTACTCCGGCGCGTAGGGCATGACGAGGTAGCCGTCGACCATCTGCACGAGGTTGTGGTGGTCGTCGGGATCGCTGTCGCCGCCGTCGAGGTACGCGCACGTCTGGTACAGCGCGGCCTCGTCGAACGTGACCTGCGGCCCGCCGGGGCCGCGGTTGGCCGGCCACGCGCCCGGCTCGGGGTACGGGCCACCGCCGGTCGGCGGCCCGCCGTCCCAGCCGCCGGGCACCGCGTCGGGCGCGGGCGCCGCGTCGGGCACGTCGGCCGCGTCATCGCCACCGCAGGCCCCGCAGATGGTGACCGTGATCGCGGTCGCGAGCGCGAACATGCGGCGCGTCGTCCTCATCGGCGAGCAGCCTAACAGAGCCGAGGCGGCGAGACCGCGGACGAAGGTTGGACTGCGGGCCGCGAAACCTCCCCGCCGGCGCCGCGCGTCATTTCTTCGTCGACTTCGCCGGCGGCGCCGGCGTGGAGGGCGCCGGCTTCGGCCCGAGCACGCCGAGCAGCGCGCGGTAGCTGTTCTGGGTCGGCGCGCCGCCGTGGCAGGCGCGCTTCTTGTGCTCGCCGCACGGCACGTCCTTGTCGACGAACTTCTTGGCGCCGCACGGCTTGAGGTACGTCATCACGTCGCTGCACAGGTAGGCGTGATCGAGGCCGTAGGCGTGCGCGACCTCCATGCCGATCGTCTCGCAGGTCGGCTGGACCTGGTGGCGCATCGCGCCGGCGAACGCGAACACGACGGGGCGGTTGATCACGCCGCCGTGGAACGGCGCGAGCCCGGCGACGCTCTTCTTCTTGCCGCCGATGTCGGCCGGCTTGCCACCGACGGGGACGAACACGTAGTCGTCGTGCGCCGGGCGCTGGTCGGTGACGACGACGTCGAACGGCGCGAACAGCTTCTGCACGCACGCCACCAGCTTCTTCCAGCTGGCGGCGCTGCCCTTCCAGCCGGGCAGCTTCACCGGGCCGTCCGGGTGGTAGTGCTGCACGACGCTCGACACGCCGCGCGGCGCGTCGTCCTGGCCGGGCGTGATCGTGACCGGCGCCTTCTCGAGGAAGATCACCTTCGACGGGCCCGGCGGCTCCGGCGGCAGCACGATCTCGACGACCTCGCCCGGCGCCGGCATCTCCCACTTCCCGGTCTCGACCCGGCGCGCGATCACGATGCCGACGTAGATCCCGGCGCCGATCGCGAGCACGAGCGCGCCGGCGATCACCGGCCACATCCACGCGGGGCGGGGACGACGCGGCGCGGGGGCGGCGCAGCGCGGCGGCACCGCCGGGGGACGTGCGGACATCACACCGATGATGCCACGTCCACCGGCGCGGCTCAGCGCGGAGGCGACTCGGGCGGCCCCTCGGCTCGGCCGCGTCGCAGCCGACGGGCCGTCTCGCGCGCGAGCTCGATCAGCGCGGCGAACCCGTCGTCGTCGGGCAGCTCGCCGCTGACGTCGGCCGCCAGCACCAGGGCGCCGCAGCTCTCGATCATCAGATCCAGGCCCCGCGCGCGCGCCTCGAGCGCGCCCGGTAGCGCCGCCAGCGCGGCGGCGGCGGCGGGCTCGGCGACGCCGCGCCAGCCCTCGGCCAGCGCGATGGTGGGCCCGGCGAGCGCCGGCGGCAGGTCCGCCGGCAGCGCCGCCGGGATGCCGGAGATCGCCCGCAGCGGCGCGCCGATCGCCTCGTAGTCGGAGCGCCGCGCGCCGATGTCGTCGCTCGGGCCGGGGCGACGCAGCAGCACGCGGGGCAGCTCGTGCGCGAGCGCGACGACGGCGACGGCGATCGGGCCGCGGACGCGGAACGGCGGGTCGATCGGGACGTAGCCCCACTCGGCGCGCAGCTCGCGCAGCGGGTCGAGCACGAACGTCGTCACCTCGGCGGCGGCGCCGTCGACCTCGACGTCGGCCGCGGTGACCTCGCGCTCGCGGCCGCCCTCGGTGACGCGCCATAGCACCGTGTCCTGCAGCGCCGCGGGCAGGTGCGAGAGGTCGCCGTAGACCTCGTGGCCGAGGCGGCGGGCGCGGGCGCGCCGCGCGCGCCGTGACTGGACGACGGCGCCGGCGAGCAGCGCGGCGCCGCCGGCGGCGATCACGACGAACGAGAGGTCCACGGGCCGCCTACGCCGCGGCCAGCATCCCGGCGCCGCGCAGCCAGGTGATCGCGTCGGCGATCGCCGGCTCGACCGGGCCGTAGGTGTAGCCGAGCTCGGCCTGGGCGCGCGCCGACGAGAACCGGAACCGGTCGGTGAACGCGTAGCGCACGGTGGTCGAGGTGATCAGCGGATCGGCGTCGCGCAGCCGCTCGGCGAGGTCCCCGGCGCGGCCGGCGAGCCGCGCGACCAGGTGCGGCACGCGGAACCGCGGCGGCTTGACGCCCGCGACGGCGGCGATCGTCTCCATCGCGGCGCGGTAGGTCAGCTCGTGGCCGCCGAGGATGTAGCGACGACCGCGCGCGCCGCGCTGCCACGCGGCGATCATCCCGCGCGCGACGTCGCGCGCGTCGACGAAGTTGTTGAACCCGGGCGTCCACCCCGGCACCTTGCGGCGGACGACGTCGACGATCAGCTTGCCCGACGACGGCCGCGCGTCGCGCGGGCCGAACATGTAGGTCGGGTTGACGATCACCGCGTCGACGCCGTCGGGGCCGGGGGCCGCGGCCGCGGTGACGAGGTCCTCGGCCTGCCGCTTGGTGATCGCGTAGCCGTCGTCGAGGCCGAACGCGTCGAAGTTCCACGGCGAGTCCTCGGTGCACGGCGCGCCGTCGGCCGACAGCCCGACCGCGACGACGCTCGAGGTGTGGACGAGCCGCGCGACGCCGGCGGCGCGCACCGCGTCGAGCACGTGCCGGGTGCCGTCGACGTTGGCGGCGCGCATCGCGGGCGTCACGCCCTTGCGCACGCCGACCGCGGCGGCGCAGTGGAACACGACGTCCGCGCCGCGGAACGCGGCGGCGAGCGCGGCCGGGTCGGCGAGGTCGGCGTCGGCCCACTCGAGCGGGAGGTCGTCGAGGTGCGCGACCTTGGTCGAGCCGCGGCGGGTGGCGCGGACGCGGTGGCCGGCGGCGACCAGCGCCTCCGCGAGGTTGCCGCCGAGCAGGCCGGAGGCGCCGGTGATCACGGCGAGCGACATTGGGCGGTGACGCTAGCACGGCGCTCCGGTAGCCTGCGGCCACGGAGGAGCCATGCCCGCGACGCGTCCGGCACGAACCGCGTTCTCTCTCGCGTCTTCGATCGCCCTGCCCTGGGCGCTGGCCCTGGCCGCGTGCGGCCCCGCCGGCGGTGACGGTGGTGACGACGACGGCGATGGCGACGGCGGCGCTCGCCCGGACGCGCCCGGCGGCGGCGGCGACGGCGGGGTCGCGCTCGACGTCGATGTCTACGCCCACACCGCGGGCGCGCTGTACCGCGTCGATCCCGAGACCTACGACATCGCCCTCGTCGGCAACTTCGGATGGCCGGGCTCGAGCGACTCGATGACCGACATCGCGATCGACAAGGACGGCCGGATGATCGGCATCTCGTACACCCGCGTGTACGAGGTGAACCCGGCGACCGCGGCGTGCACGCTGCTGTCCGACCAGCTCGACGGGATGTTCAACGGGCTGTCGTTCGTGCCGTCGATCCACGCGTTCGGCGTCGAGGGCTCGGACGTGCTGGTCGGCGCCCGCAACACCGACGGCAAGGTGTTCCGGATCGATCCGGACACCGGGGCCGCGACCGAGATCGGCGACATGGGCGGCACCTACACCTCGAGCGGCGACATCGTCGCGGTCAGCGGGTTCGGCATGGTCGCCACCGTGCCGACCGGCACGGTGGGCCCGGATCAGCTCGTGCGGCTCGAGGCGCTGACGTTCGCGGCGACGCCGATCGGGACGAGCACGGGGTTCGACGACATCTGGGGCGTCGGGTTCTGGAAGGGCAAGATCTTCGGGTTCACCGAGGGCGGCGAGCTGTCGATCATCGACGCGGCCACGGGCGCGGGCGTGTCGGTCGACGCCGGCGGCGAGGCGTGGTGGGGCGCGGCGGTGACGACGGCGGCGCCGGTCGTGGACTGAGGGCGCGCGTGGCGGACGAGGGTGACGAGCCGTTCGGCGCGGCCTACTTCGACAGGCTGTACCGGACGCCCGGGACGGCGGTGTACACGCAGGCGCAGGTCGACCACCTCGCGAGCGGCATCGTCGGGCTGATGGGCTGGTGGGGCCTGCCCGTCGCGCGCGTGCTCGACCTCGGCGCGGGCACGGGCATGTGGAAGGACTGGCTGGCGCGCGCGCGCCCGGACGTGGCGTACGTCGGCGTCGACGTCAGCGCCCACGCGTGCGAGCGGTACGGCCACGTCCACGCCGACATCGCGACGTGGCGCCACGACGAGCGCTACGACCTGATCGTCTGCCACGGCGTGTTCGGCTACCTCGACGACGAGGCGTGCGCGAGGGCGGTGGAGAACCTCGCCTGCATGGCGCGCGGCGTGCTGTTCTTCCACGTCTCGACCGAGGAGGACGTGCGGCGAGGCACGCTCGACACCGAGCGCTCCGATGGCAGCGCGCGGCGCCGCCCCGCCGCGTTCTACCGCGACTTGCTGCGCGAGTGGTTCCATCCGATCGGCGCCGGCCTGTGGCTGAGCGCGAGCGCGCCCGAGACGCTGCTCGAGCTCGAGCGCGCCGGCTGGGGGTGACCGTCAGTCCAGCGGCAGGCGCACGCCGGCGCCGACGCCGAGCACCTGGTCGTCGTCTCCGTCGGCGTTGGCGACGACGCCCCACGACAGGCCGAGCAGCAGCGCCGCGCGGCTGGCCTCGGAGGTGCGCAGCGCGACGCCGGCGGTGGCGCGCGCGCCGCGGGTGTTCGACAGCCGGTCCGTGTGGATGTCGCCGTCGTACGACTCGTAGCTGAACGTCGGCGGATCGATCGGGACGCTGGCGAACACCTCGCCGGAGATGAACGGCAGCACGTGGCGGCTCTCGGCCGACGCGACGACGCCGACGTCGTACGACAGCCAGCGTCCGGCGAGCGGCGAGGTGCCGCCGCCGAACCCGGTGGTCAGCGCGATCCGCGGCGCGCGCGCCGGATGGACGTGCACGCCGACCCGCCCGAGCAGCGCCTCGCGCTCGGTCTCGGGCGAGTCGCCGTTGACGTGGAGCACGCCGACGTCGCCGGTGATCGCGAGCTGATCGGTGATGCCGTGGCGCAGCCGTGCGCCGCCGTTGGTGGTGTCGAAGCCCATCACCGCGCCGGCCGCGTTGACCTCGAGCTGGGCCTCGGTCTGGCCAGCGGTCGGGGCCTGCGCGGTCTCCAGCGGCATCGTGCGGGACGGCGGGGCGTAGGAGGTGAACGAGCACGCGGACGCGGGGAGCGCCAGCAGCGCGACGGTGGGGAGGAGGTGGAGGGAGCGGGTCATGTAGATGAAGAACGCAATGGTCGAACCTGTGACGCGAATGGTCCAACCCTGCGAACTCACATGGATGTGGGCCGCGGAGGCGTCAGGATTCGGGCGCCTCTGCGTCGGATCTCCGTCGCCCGTTCAGCTCGAGCCGGCCCGTGCACGAGCGAGTCCGTCTCCGTCTCCGTCTCCGTCTCCGTCTCCGTCTCCGTCTCCCCGCTCATCCTGAGCAGGCCCGAGCGCAAGCGAGGGCCGTGTCGAAGGACGTCTCCGTCTCCGGCTCCCCGCGGCGTCACCCCGCCGCGAGCCGGCGCAGCGCGGCGTTCTCCGGCACGCGCTCGAGGTACATCGCGCGCAGCGCGTCGGGCAGCTTGCCCGCGAGGTCGTCGAGGCGCGCGAGCGCGACCGCGAGCACGGCGCGGGCCTCGTCGGCGCGGCCGGTCGCGGCGAGGGACTCGGCGAGGGCGAGGCGCACCAGCATCTCGCCCTCGTCCATGCCGCCGAGCGACTCGAGGATCGCGTAGGCCTCGCGCGCCGGCGCGACCGCGGCCTCGGCGCGCCCGAGCGCGACGCGCGCGCGCGCGACCGTGGCGAGGGCGAGCGCGCGCCCCGGCGGGTTGCCGACGAGCACCTCGCTCGCCGCCGCCGCCTCGCGCTCGGCGCCCGCGTGATCGCCGGCGAGCGCGCGGATCTGCGCGAGGTACGTCGCCGACACCCCGGCCATGTGCGTGTCCTGCTGGGCGCGGAACGCCAGCAGCGCGGTGCGCTGCACCATCTCGGCCCGCTCGAGCTGCCCCAGGTGCGCGAGCGCGAACCCGAGGTTCTGCTGCACGACCGTGTGGATGTACGCGATGCCCATGCGCTCGGCCTCGCGCCGCGTCGCCTCGAGGATCGCCACCGCGCGCGCGAAGTCGCCGAGCTGGCTGTACGTGTAGCCGAGGTTGCCGCGCGTCATCCACGCGTGGCGCAGGTCGCCCGCGCGCTCGTACGCCTCGGCCGCGACCTCGAGCAGCGCGAGCGCGCGCCCCTGGTCGGCCCGCGCGCCCTCGCGGAACGCGCGCGCCTCGGCCGTGCGCGCCGTGACGAGCGCGTCGTCGGTCGGCTCGCGCCGCAGCTCGGCGTCGAGGATCGCGACCATCTCGTCGCCGCGCTCGTAGCGCCCGGCGAGGTAGAGCTGGACGGCGCCCTTGCCGATCGCGCGCAGCCGCTCCAGCCGGCCGCCCGCGATCACGGGCGCCGCGACGACGCGATCGAGCAGCTCGTCGAGCCGATCGTGCGACGAGATGCCGTGCAGCGACGTCATCGCCGCGGTCGCCGCCGCGCACCACACCGGCGAGCCCGCCGGCAGCGCCGCCATCGCCAGCGAGGCGGCCTCGACCGCGGCGGTGTAGTCGGCGCGCCACCGGTGCGCCTCGGCGCGCAGCGCCAGCAGCTCGCCGAGCACGTCGCCGCGCGCGCCGCACACCAGGCCGCGCTCGACCCGCGTCAGCACGGCCGCGAGGTCGTTGCCCTCGAGCGCGTCGCGCGCGGCGCGCAGCCAGCCGGCGACCGCGCGCTCGGGCAGGCCGCCGCGCTCGAAGTGCTCGGCCAGGAGCACGTCGTCGGTCTCGCCCGCGCTGGCCAGCCACTCCGCGGCGAGCCGGTGACCGAGCCGGCGATCCGCCTCGGTCAGCATCGCGTACGCCGCCTCCCGCACCAGCGCGTGGCGGAACTCGTACGTACGCTCGCCGCGGTAGTCGGCGGCGTGCGGCTCGATCAGCTCGCGCTCGCACAGCTCGCCGAGCAGCCGATCGAGCACGCCGCCGGCCTCGGGGTCGCCGCCCAGCGCGAGCAGCCCGCCGCGCGGGAACCGGTTGCCGAACACCGCCGCCGCGCGCAGCACGCGCCGCGACTCCGGGTCGACGCCCTCGAGCCGCGCCTGGGCCATCGCCAGCACGGTGCCGGGCAGCTCGCCGTCGGGCGACAGCCGGGTCACGCGGCACAGCTCCTCGAGGTAGAACGCGTTGCCCGCGGCCTGCGCGACGATCCGCTCGACGGTGGCCTCGTCGACCTCGGCGCCGAGGACCTCGCGCACCAGCCGCGTCGCGGCGCGCCGCGACAGCTCGGGCAGCGGGATCTCGACCGGGCCGCGCTCGCTCCACAGCCCGGGGAACACCAGCTCGATCTCCGGCCGCGCCAGCGCGACGACGAGCAGCGCGCGCTCGCGCAGGTTGCGCAGCGCCGAGTCGACGAGCTTGACCGTCGACAGGTCGCCGAGGTGGAGATCCTCGAGCACGAGCACCACCGGACGACGCGCGGTCTCGGCGGCGAGCCAGTCCTCGAACGCGCGGCGGAGCTGGTCACCCATCACCACCGGATCGCGCCGCGCCGCGGCCAGCGCGGCGGCGTCGTCCTCGACGGGCACGTGGGCCAGCTCGCCGAGGAACGTCGCGACGCGGGCGAGGTACGACTCGGGCACGACCTCGCCGAGCCGCGCGGTGAGCCGGCCGCGCTTGGCCTCGAGCGCCTCGCCCTCGACGATCCCCGCGGCGCGCCGCACCAGCTGCGCGGCGAGCGCGAACGGCGAGCCGGAGTGCAGCGGATCGCCGCGGCCGTACAGCCACTCGAACGCGGCGCCACGCGCGCGCAGCCGCGCCGCCAGCTCGGCGCGCAGCCGGCTCTTGCCGTACCCCGCCGGCGCGCGCACGACGACCGCGCGCGCGCACGGCTCGCTCGCGCACTCGTCGAACAGCCCGATCAGCGTCGCCAGCTCGCGGTCGCGCCCGACGCACGGCGTCGGGCGGCCGAGCACGCGGCGCTCGGGCTCGGCGTCGAGCCGCTCGGCGACCACGGTGAGCGCGCCGCCGTCGTCGCGCAGCTCGAACCGGCCGCCGAGCAGCCCGGCGGTGAGCGCGTCGACGTGGACCGGCGCGACGACCGCGCCGGCGGCCGCCGCGCGCGCGTCGACGAGCGCGAGCGCGCGGTCGATCACCTCGCCCACCGGCGCGCGGCCGGCGTTGACGCCGCGCCCCGAGGCGATCGCGACACGCGCCGTCGGCAGCGCGCGCGCCAGCGCCAGCGCGCACCGCGCCGCCTGCGCCGCCTGATCGGTCGCCGGCGCGCGCTCGTGCTGGCGGTCGGCGAGGGCGACCCACGAGCCGTCGGCGAGCCGCTCGAGCCGGCCGCCGTGGGCGCGGACGAGGGCCGCGAGCTGCTCCGGCGTCGGCGCGACCCCGGGCAGCAGCGTCGGGTCGTCGCCGACGCTCGACAGCGCCGGCGACAGCGTCGCCAGCTCGCCGACCGCGCCCGGGTCGGCGACCGTGCACAGCACCAGGCACATGAACCGCTGCTCGTCGGAGCCCAGGCTCGGCGGGCGCGGCGTCAGCGGGCCGATCGGGACGATCGCGGCCGGCCCCGCCGCGACGCGATCGAGCAGCTCGGCCACCTCGCGGCCGTCGCGCGGGCGCCGCGCCGGGTCCTTGTGCAGCAGGCGCGCGACCACCGCCTCGAGCTCCGGCGCGACGTCCGGCAGGACGTCGGACAGCCGCGGCGGCTCGTCGAGCAGGATCCGCGCGAGCACGGCCATGACGTGCTCGCCGCGGAACGCCGGGCGGCCGGTGAGGCACTCGTGGAGCACGCAGCCGAGCGCGAACACGTCGGCGCGCGCGTCGATGTCGCGCAGCCCGCGCGCCTGCTCCGGCGCGGTGTAGCCGGGCGTGCCCATGATCGAGCCGGTCTGGGTCAGGCCGTGGCTGTGGCCGGTGCGGGCGATGCCGAAGTCGAGCAGCTTGACGCGCTCCGGCCGGCCACCGTCGAGGAACAGGTTCGACGGCTTGAGGTCGCGGTGCAGGCCGCCGCGGCCGTGCAGCAGCGCGAGCGCGTCGGCGGCGCGACGGACCAGCGCGATCGCGTCGGCCGCCGCCAGCGGCCCGGCGCGCAGCCGGTGCGCCAGGTCCTCGCCCTCGAGCCACTCCATCGCCAGGTACGGCACGCCACCGGCGACGCGCCCGTGCGCGACGTGCCGCACGATCGCCGGGTGGCGCAGCTCGGCGAGCAGCGCCGCCTCGCGCAGGAACCGCTCGTCGTGGCCGGCGCCGCCGGCGCGCAGCAGCTTGAGCGCGACGATCTCGCCGGTCAGCCGGTCGCGGGCGCGCCACACCGCGCCCATGCCGCCGGCCTGCGCCAGCTCGACGAGCTCGAACCGCTCGCCGACGACCTCACCCGGGATCATCGGAGCCAGTATCGCACGACGCCGCTACTGCACGTGGATCAGGACCGAGTAGCCGCCGAAGTCGTCCGGGTCGTAGCTGTCGACGGCGATGTAGTAGGTGCCGGCGGCGGTCGCCTGGAACGAGACCGACTCGGCGCCGCCGCCGAAGCCGCTATCGCTGCCGTCGTGGCAGGTCGGCGTGGCGGCACATGGCGACACGAGCTCGAGCGAGATGTCCCACGCTGTCGCGGGCGTCGCGGTGGCCGTGATCGTCTGGCCCGCGGTCACCGTGACGGCGTAGATGTCGTCGGGGCCGTCGGTGGTGTAGCCGGTGCAGGTGTTGGGCAGGCTGACGTCGTCGGCGTGCCCGGTCGTGTCGCCGGTGCGGACCGCGCCGCCGGCAGTGAGCGCGTCGGCGGTGACATCCTCGGCCTGGGCGCAGGTGTCGGGCGGGCCGACCGGCGGCATCGCGTCGATCGGCATCGCGTCGGGTGTCCCCGGCGCCGCGTCCGGCGCGGGCGCCGCGTCCGGCGCGGGCGCCGCGTCCGGCGCGCCCGGGTCGGCGTCGGGCTCGTCCACCTTGGCGGCGTCGGGCGGGCCGCCGCCGGACGCGTCGGGGTCGCTCCCCTCGCCGGTCCCGCTGGCGCAGGCTCCGACGACGACGGCGGTGACGAGGAGGAGGTAGGCGCGCATGGAACCCCCACCGTACCCGCGGCCACGCCGCCCCGGCAACAGGCGTGTCGTCGCGTGACAGTCGTGTACGCGCGATCACACCGATTCCACGCCTACGCCGCGTTCGCACCCGTCGACCGCGCCTCAGGTCACCATAGTTTCACTCCCCGCCGGCCACAGGCATATGATCCGAGCAGCGGCTCTACCCTGGAGGCCTGTATGCGTAGCTTTGTCCGCGCGGCGTCGGTCGCGATCCCTGCCCTGTTGCTCTCGCTCGCCGCCGCGTGCGGCGGCGACGACGGCGGCGCCGATGACGACGACGACGGCGACGGCGGCGGCGGTCCGCCCGACGCGTGCGAGGGCCTCGGCTGCAACCAGGTCGACTGCCCGAATGTCGGCGAGACGACGTCGCTGTCCGGCGTCGTCTACGCGCCCAACGGCACGCTGCCGCTCTACAACGTCAACGTCTACGTCGCCAACGGGCCGGTCGCGCCGTTCGCGGAGGGCGCCCAGTGCGACCGCTGCGGCTCGACGCTGTCGGGCAACCCGCTGGTGCAGACGACGACCGACACCGAGGGCCGGTTCAAGCTCGACGACGTCCCCGCCGGCGTCGACATCCCGCTGGTGATCCAGGTCGGCAAGTGGCGCCGCCAGGTCACGATCCCCGCCGTCACCCAGTGCGTCGACACGGCGCTGACCGCCGACGACACGCGCCTGCCGCGGACGCAGGCCGAGGGCGACATCCCGCAGATGGCGCTCACCACCGGCGGCGCCGACGCGCTCGAGTGCTTGCTGCGCAAGGTCGGCATCGCCGACTCGGAGTTCACGACGGCCACCGGCACCGGCCGCGTCCACCTCTACACCGGCGCCGGCGGCACGGACCAGTTCGACGGCGCCAACGGCGGCGCGTCGTTCACCAACGCGACGACGCTGTGGGACGACGCCGCGAGCCTGGCGGCCTACGACGTCGTGTTCCTGTCGTGCGAGGGCGACCAGAACGAGGGCCAGAAGCCGGAGCCCTCTCGCGCCGCGATGAAGGAGTACGCCGACCTCGGCGGCCGCGTGTTCACCTCCCACTGGCACAACATCTGGATCGAGCAGGGCCCGGCGCCGTGGGACACGGCGATGACCTGGAACTTCCAGTCCGACCTCGGCAACGTCACCGCCGACATCAACACCGGCTTCGACCGCGGCGCCGCGCTGTCGGACTGGCTGGAGAACGTCGGCGCCTCGACGACGGCGGGCGAGATCGACCTGCGCGACACCCAGCACACGCTGCAGGCGGTGAACGAGTCGCTCGCCGACAAGTGGATCTACCTCGACGACACCGACAACGGCACGCCGTCGGTGCAGTACACCTCGTTCACCACGCCGATGGAGGCCGCGGGCGATCAGCGGTGCGGCCGCGTCGTGTTCAGCGACATCCACGTCTCGACCGGCGACGACTCCAGCGGCAACCTGGCGTTCCCCAGCGGCGGGTGCACGACCGACGTCGACGTGCTGACGCCGCAGGAGAAGGTCCTGGCGTTCATGATCTTCGACATCGCGTCGTGCGTCGGCCCGGTCGTCGACTGATCACTTCGCCGCCGCGCCGGCGCCCGTGGCCGCGGCCGCCTCGGGCACCAGCACGCCGAGCAGGTACTGCTTGCCGAGGAACGCCTTCGCCGCGGCCTGCACGCGCGCCGAGGTCAGCCGCGCCAGGCCCGCGTCGAGGGCCATCACCTCGGTCAGCGCGTCGCCGTCCTGCAGCGCCGCGGTGAGCCAGCCGGCCCACGCGTCGTTGCTCGTCAGCTCGAGCTCGCGCGCGCGCACCCGCTGCTGCTTCAGCTTGGCGAGGTAGTCGGCGCCGATCCCCTCCCGCTTCAGGCGCGCGGCCTCGGCGAAGATCGCCGCGCGCAGCGTCTCGACGTTCTCCGGCGCGCACCCGAACTGGATCGACAGCGTCCACTCCTGGCGCGGCCGCCGGGTGAACGTGCCCCACACGCCGACGCCGTAGACGCCGCCGAGGTCCTCGCGCAGGATCTCGCGCAGCCGCAGGTCGAGCACCGCGGCGAGCGACTCGAGGTCGCGCGCGGCGTCGCGGTCCCACTTCGCCTTGCCGTGGAAGGTCAGCGCGACGTAGCTCTTCGGCTCGCGGCCGCGCTCGACCCGCTTGGTGATCGCGCCCCTGGGCCGCTTGATCCCGATGTCGCGCTCCTGCTCGACACGTTCGGTCGCCGGCAGGCTCGCCAGGTAGGTCTCGACCAGCGGCCGCAGCGTCGCCGCCTCGACGTTGCCGACGATCACGAACGTGAAGTCGCCGGCGTCGCCGAACCGGTCCCGATAGAACGCCAGCGCCCGATCGAGGTCGACGCGCTCGACGTCGGCGACCTCGGCGGGGCGCCGGCGCGGGTGGTCGCCCGCGACGACCGCCGACAGGTCCTCGGAGAACGCCTGCTCCGGCAGCTTGCGCCGGTTGCGCACCCACTCCAGCGTCGAGGCCTTCCACGTCGCGAACAGCGCCTCGTCGCGGCGCGGCGCGGTCATGCGCAGGTGCAGGAGTTGCAGCAGCGGCTCGAGGTCGAGCGCGGAGCCGGACGACCACATCCCCTCCTGCGTCTCGGAGATCCACGGCCACACGCTGACGATCCGCCCCGCGAGCAGCTTGCCCAGCGCGCCGGGCGCGTGGTCGCCGACGCCGGCCCCGACGACCGCGTCGGCCGCGAACCGCGCGCTCGGCCACGCCTCGTCGGACGCGGTCGCGGTGCCGCCGGGCGAGAACGCGCGGATCAGCACGGAGTCCGCGTCGAAGTCAGTCGGCTTGACGACGACGCGCGCGCCGTTGGACAGGATCCACTCGGTCACGCCCTCCCCGAGGTCGCGCTCGCCGACGATCGTCCCGGCCGCCGGCGCCGTCGCGATCAGCGCGTCGCCGGCCGCGTCGTCGACCCACGGCTCGAGCGTCGCGGTCTCCGCCGCCGCGACTAGCTCGCGCACCCGCGCCTCGGTCGGCGCGACCATGCCGTCGGGGCCGCTGATCACGACCGCGCGCGAGTCGTCGCCGCCCCACGCGCCGGCCGCGCCGGCGAGCTCCTCGAGCGTCACCTCGGGCACGAACCGCCGCGCCAGCTCGGCCTCGGCCGCGCGCCCGATCACCAGCTCGCCCTCGAAGAAGTGGCGCGTCATCTCGTCGACCAGCTCCCACCCGTCGCGCTTGTCGATCTCGCGCGCCGACTGCTCGATGTTGCGCAGGTAGACGCGCTTGGCGCGCGCCAGCTCGCTCGCGGTGAAGCCGTGGCGCTCGACCCGCTCGACCTCGGCCAGCAGCGCGACCAGCGCGTCCTCGACGCGCCCCTCGTGCGGCGCCGCCGCCCGGGTGAACGCTTCGATGTCGCGGGTGCGGGTGCCGGTCGACGAGTACGCCCACTTGAACGGCGCGCCCGGGCGACGCGCCAGCTCGCCCAGCCGCTCGTTGAGGATCGTGTGGTAGAGGCCGTCGACGACATAGTGGCGGTAATCGGTCGCGGTGCGCTCGGGCCGCCGGCCGAACAGGTTGTCGATCGCCACCTGCGCCTCGGGCAGCTCGGCGTCGGTGACGATCGACACCTTGAGCCCGCCCGGCACCGGCGCGCCGCCGGCCGGGCGCGCGCGCGGCGCGGCGGGGCCGCGCAGGTCGCCGAACTTCGCCTCGATGTCGCGCGCGATCGCCTGCGGGTCGACGTCGCCGACGACGATCACCGCCATCAGGTCCGGGCGGTACCAGTCCTGGTAGTACCGCACGAGCGCGTCGCGCGGCGCGGTCTCGAGGATCTCGGGCTTGCCGATCGGCATCCGCTCGGCGTAGCGCGTGCCGCCGTACAGCACGGCCGCCTGCTGCTCGAACACGCGGCTGAACGCGCCCTGGCGCAGCCGCCACTCCTCGAGCACGACGCCGCGCTCCTTGTCGACCTCCGCCGGATCGAACGCCACCGCGCCCGCCCACTCGTGGAGGATGTCGAGCCCGGTCGCGACCAGCGCCGGGTCGTCGGTCGGCACCTGGAGCTGGTAGACGGTCTCGTCGAACGACGTGTACGCGTTGACGTCGGGCCCGAACTGCATGCCGATCGACTCGAGGTAGTTGACGATCGCCATCCCCTCGTACTTCGCGGTGCCGTTGAACGCCATGTGCTCGACGAAGTGGGCGAGGCCGCGCTGGTCGTCGTCCTCCTGCACCGCGCCGGCGTTGACCGCGAGCCACAGGTAGGCGCGGTCCGCCGGCTTGCCGTGCGGGATGACGTAGTAGGTGAGCCCGTTGGCGAGCACGCCCTTGGTGACGCGGTCCCACAGCGGCAGCACCGGCTCGGGCGCGACCTCGGCGACGCCGGCGTCGGCGGGCGCGCCGCCCGGCGGCACGGTGGGCGAGGTGGAGCGCGCCGGGCAGGCCACGCTGGTCGACAGCAGCGCGGCGAGCGCGACGAGCGCGAACGGGCGGGTTCGGGTCATGCGCGCGAACCTACCGCGGCGCGCGCGCGGGCGCCCGGGCGCCTGGACAGCGCACCGACGCCGCGTGACTCTCCGCGCATGAACCGTCCCGGGAGTGGCTCTCCCTCGTTCCGCGCGCGAGCCCGCTATCGCTTCGACAACCTGATGGCGCGCGGCGTGGGGATCCAGATCCTCACGCTCGCCGGGATCACGGCCGCGCTGATCGTGATCGTGCTCGTGCTGCTGCGGATCACCGGGCTCGGGCCCGACGGCAAGCCCGAGGACACCGGCGACGCGCTGTGGAACGGCCTGATGCACGCGATGGACGGCGGCACGATCGCCGGCCAGCCGGGGCCGTGGACCTACCGCTTCATCATGCTGGTCGCGACGCTCGGCGGCATCTTCGTGCTGTCGGCGCTGATCTCGATCCTGTCCGGCGGGTTCCAGGCGATCCTCGACAGCCTGCGCAAGGGCCGCAGCCGGGTCGTCGAGAAGCGCCACACGGTGATCCTCGGCTACTCGTCGCGGATCCACGCGCTGCTGTCCGAGCTCGCCACCGCCAACGCCAACGTCAAGCACGCGTGCGTCGTCGTGCTCGCGCCCGAGGACAAGGTGCGGATGGACGACGAGATCCGCGAGCAGCTCGGGCGCAAGCACCGGCTGCGCGTCGTGACCCGCTCGGGCAGCCCGCTGATCGCCGACGACCTCGAGCTGGTCAACCTCGACGCCGCCAAGAGCGTGATCGTGCTGTCGCCCGACGGCGACCGCCAGCCCGACATCTCCGTGCTCAAGACGCTGATGGCGATCGCCAAGGCCGCGTCGAACCTGCGCGAGCCGCCCCACGTCGTCGCCGAGCTCCAGGGCGAGGCGACGCTGAGCGTGGCGAAGATGGTGCTGCCCAGCGCGTCGCTCGTGCTCGCGCCGCCGCTGATCGGGCGGCTGCTGGTCCAGACCGGCCGCCAGTCGGGGCTGTCCGAGGTCTACACCGAGCTGCTCGACTTCGGCGGCGACGAGATCTACATGAAGCCCGAGCCGGCGCTGACCGGCCGGCCGTTCCGCGACGTGCTCGCGGCGTACGACTCCAGCGCGGTGCTGGGCGTCGTCGACGTCGACGGCGCGGTGATGCTGCCGCCGCCGCTCGACCGGCCGATGGCCGCGAACGACCGCGTGGTCGCGATCAGCGAGGACGACGACACGGTCATCCTCGACGGTAAGGCGACCGCGATCGTCACCGAGGCGATCGTCACCGAGGCGGCGGACCCGGCGCCGCGGCCCGAGCGCACGCTGATCCTCGGCGTGTGCAACAAGCTGCCGCTGGTGCTGCGCGAGCTCGATCACTACGTCGGACCCGGCAGCGTCACGGTCGTGCTCGGCGGGGAGGTCGCGGCGCGGGCGGAGCTCGACGAGGTGCTCGGCGAGCTGCGTCACATGACCGTCGAGGTCCGCGGCGGTGACCTGAGCGACCGCGAGGTGCTCGACGCGCTCGACGTGCCGTCGTTCGACCACGTCCTGCTGCTGGCGGAGAACGACGACGCCGCCGACGAGCAGGCCGACGCCCACACGATGGTCGCGCTGCTCCACCTGCGCGACATCCTGTCGCGCGCGGGCGTCGACGTGCCGATCACCACCGAGATGCTCGCCGCCCAGAACCGCGAGCTGGCCTCGGTGGCGGAGGTCGACGACTTCATCGTCAGCAACGCGCTCGTGTCGCTGGTGATCACGCAGGTCGCCGAGAACAAGCTGCTGTCGGCGGTGTTCGACAACCTGTTCTCGGCCGCCGGCACCGAGCTGTACCTCAAGCCGGTCGAGCGCTACGTCCGCCCGGGCATCGACCTCGACTTCTACACCGTGCTCGACGCCGCGGCGCGGCGCGGCGAGATCGCGCTCGGCTACCGCATCGCGGCCGACGCGCGCGACGCCGACCGCGCGTTCGGCGTGCGCTGCAACCCGCGCAAGTCCGAGCGGCTGCGGTTCGCGCCCGGCGACAAGATCATCGTGCTGGCGCAGTGATGGCGCGCCCCGCCCGCCCGCTCGCGCTCGCCCCGCTGGTCGCGCTCGCGGCGTGCGGGGACAACCGCGCGCCGGCGGCCGCCGACGCGGACGGCGAGGCGGCCGCGCGGTTCGAGCTCGTCGGCCACGCCGACCTCGGCGCGCGCGGGATGAACGCGGCGCTCGCGGTCGCCGGCGACACGATCTACGTCGGCTCGCGGATCGACGGCGAGCCGGTGCTGATCGTCGACGTGTCGGTCCCGTCGGCGCCGCGCGTCGTCGGCGAGCTCGGGCCACCCGACGAGGGGCTGACCGGCCTGTCGTCGCGCGAGCTGCGGGCGGTGCCGGACCTCGACCTGCTGGTCGTGCTCGACCTGCAGTGCTCGCCGGACCTCCACGGCTGCGCGCCCACCGCCGCGGAGCGCGAGAGCCTCGAACTCTACGACATCTCGGACCGCCACGCGCCGGTGCTGCGCGGGCGCCACGAGTTCCAGTCGTCGCCGCTGCGGCCGCGCGGCCCGCACGAGATGTTCCTGTGGCGCGACCCGGCGGAGCCGGCGCGCGTCCTGCTCTACGTCTCGACCCCGCCGCTGTCGCCGTCGCTCGAGGTCATCGACGTGTCGGACCCGGCCGCCCCGGTCGCGATCACGAGCTGGTGGCCGGGCGACGTCGGCGCGTCGATCACGATCGGCGAGGACAACCTGCTCCACTCGATCGGCGTGTCGGCCGACGGCCGCACCGGCTACGTCTCGCACCTGCAGGCCGGCGTGTTCCTGATCGACCTGACCCAGGTGGCCGAGGGCGCCGCCGAGCCGGCGATCCCGCTGCTCACGCCGCCGGGCGCGTTCGCCGACTGGACCCCGCCCGAGCCGATCGGCCCCCACTCGGCGGTCGAGGTCCCGGGGCGCGACCTGCTGGTCGTCACCGACGAGGTCTACCCGCCGAAGTTCGGCCCCGGCTGCCCCTACGGCTGGCTGCGCGTCGTCGACATCGCCGCCCCCGCGGCGCCCGCGGTGCGCGGCGAGCTGCGCCTGGCGGAGAACCAGCCGGCGTTCTGCGCGAGCGCGCCCGAGGGCGCGACCTACGCGGCGCACAACGCGACGGCGACGGCGAACCTGGCGCTGGTGAGCTGGCACGCCGCGGGCCTGGTCGCGGTGGACCTCACCGACCCCGCGGCGCCGAGCGAGCTGGCGCGGTTCGTCCCCGAGCCGCTGCCGGCGGTCGACGTCGAGGACCCGGGCATCGGCGGGGCGCCGGTGACGATGTGGAGCTACCCGGTCGTCGACCGCGGCCTGATCTACGTCGTCGACATCCGCAACGGGCTCTACGTGCTGCGCTACCGCGGCCCGCACGAGCGGGAGCTGCAGGTGGCCGGGCCGCTGGAGGGCAACTCCAACCTGGCGCACGCGCCGTAGCGAATCGCCGCATCCCACGGCGGCTTTCGCCGCAGCCCCTGCCAGCTACTGCCGCAGGCCATGGCGGCGCGCGCGCCGCGGCGTTAGCTTCGAGCCATGCCACGTCGCCGCCCGATCGCCCCGCTCGCGTCCCGCCCGATGCCCGACGAGCAGCCGGACACCTCCGACCCCGGCGTCAGCGCCTCCGACGTCAAGGTCGGTGGCACGTCGACCGCGGCGCGCAACTGGCGCCGCAACACCAGCAAGGCGACCTCGAAGCTCGAGGACTCGCGCAACAAGCCGTCGCGCAAGTCGACGCGCGGCAAGGGCGGCAAGGCGAGCCAGGGCAAGGAGCGCACCGCCGTCGCCCGCGCGGTCGCGCCGAAGGCGCGCGCCACGGCGGCGCGCGCGCGCCCGACCAAGGCGACCAAGGCGTCGCGGCCTGCCCGCGCCCGCGCCACGAGCGCCCGCGGCACGCGCCGCTGACGCGCTACCGCTCGACGAACACCGCGAGCGACCGCGCCGCGAGGTCGTACACGACGCCCTGCATCTCGTACTCGTCGCCGGGCGCGTGGAAGTTGCCCTCGTCCTCGAGCCACGCCGCGGTGTCGGCGACGCGGTACCACCGGGCGTCGTCGGCGCGCGGCGGCAAGGTCGCGCGCACCGCCGACGACCAGCCGTTGTACAGGACGTAGATCGACCGCGCCGGCTCGCCGCTGCCCACCGCGCCGCGCACGCGCCAGCCCAGCACGTGCTGGCTGGCGTCGTCCATGTACGCGCCGCTCGCGCTCGACCCGTCGGCGCGGTGCCACGTCACCTCGGCGCCCGTCCACCACGTCGCCGGCCGCAGCGCCGGGTGCGCGTGGCGGAACGCGATCAGCCGCCGCGCGAACGTCGCGAACGCCGCGTGCTCGTCCGCGTCGGCGGGATCGAGCCACATCGCCGGCGAGTCGAGGTTGTACGGGTTGTTGTTGCACCCCTGCGTCCGGTACGCCTCGTCGCCGCCGGTGATCATCGGGACGCCGGCCGACAGCATCAGCAGCGCCAGCCCGGTCCGCGCCGCCTGGCGCTGGCGCGTCGGATCGCCGGCCTGATCCCACGACCGGTTGTCGTTCGAGCCGCCCGACGACGGCCCGAACGGCCACGGCTGGTCGTTGCGCTTGGCGTTGCACGCGTAGAGATCGCGCAGCGTGAACCCGTCGTGCGCGACGACGAAGTTGATCGAGTGCCACGGCTGTCGGCCGTCGTCGCCGAACAGCTCGCGCGAGCCGGCGATCCGGTTGGCCAGCCAGCCCGGCGTGACCGCGGCGACGCCGAGCCGGTTCTGGTCGTCGCGGACGAGGTCGCGGTAGGGCCCGTTCCACTCGGCCCACCCCGCGGGGAAGTTGCCGATCTGGTAGGTGCCGGGGCCGATCGCCCACGGCTCGGCGACGACGATCGCGCCCGCGCCGCCGTCGGGTCCGCGCGCCGGCAGCGCCTCGGTGATCCGGGTCAGCAGCCCCTCGCGCTCGAAGTCGAAGCACCCCGGGCCGCAGGTGTCGCCGAGCACCGACGCGAGGTCGAACCGGAACCCGTCGACGCCGAGGACGTCGTGCCACCACCGCAGCGAGTCGATCACGAGGTCCGCGGCGAGCGGGTGCGTGGTGTCGACGTCGGCGCCGATGCCGGTGTGATCGGTGAACCCGGTGCCGGCGGCGTTCAGCTCGTAGTACGCGGCGTTGTCGAGCCCGCGCAGCGACAGCAGCGAGCCGCCGCCGCCCTCGGAGGTGTGGTTGTAGACGACGTCGATCCACACCTCGATCCCCGCGGCGTGGAACGCGCGCACCATCGCCTGGAATTCGCGCGTCGGACCGCCGGGCGCGCGGTCGCACGCGTAGCGCCGGTCCGGCGCGAAGAACGCCAGCGTCGAGTAGCCCCAGTAGTTGTCGCCGCCGGCGTCGTCGGGGACGACGTCGTTGGTGTCGTTCGGGGTCTCCTGCACCGGCAGCAGCTCGATCGCGGTCACGCCGAGCGCGGCGAGGTCCGCGGCGCGCGCGCCCGCCGCGGCGTACGTCCCGGCGCACGGCCCGGCGTCGGGGTCGCCGCGGGTGAGGCCGCGCAGGTGGACCTCGTAGACGACGTGATCGCGCAGCGCGCGGCCGGGGCGCGCGCCGACGTCGGGCACGACCTCCGGCAGCACGATCGACTTCGGCGCGACCGGGCCGCTGTCGACCGCGCGCCAGTCGTCGCCGACGCGGTAGGCGTCGCGGCTCGGCTGGCCGATCGTCGCCGGATCGTGGCTGAGCTCCCGGGTGTACGGATCGATCAGCAGCTTGTTGGGGTTGAACCGGTTGCCGTCGGCGTCGACGTCGGCGACGAAGCCGGCGGCCGAGCCGGGGCTCCACGCCGGGTCCCACGCCCAGTTCGGGCCCCACGCGCGGACGCCGTAGTAGAGCGTGTCGCCGGCGCCGGCCGCGATCAGGTCCGCGACCTCGACGCGCGCGGCGAAGACGTCGCTGTCCGGCTCCCGGACGAGCTCGACGACGCGCACCCGCGCGCCGTCGAGCGGCCGGTCGTAGAACCACGCCTCGAGCCGGCTCGCGCGGGTCGACGCGACGCGGACGTGGACCGCCTCGCCGCCCGGCTCGTAGCTCGCGCCGAGCGGCGGCGACCACGGCGCCATGGCGTCGGGCCGCGCCGCGGCGTCGGCCCCGGACAGGGGCGGCGCGCCGGTGTCGGCGCACGCGGCGCCAGCGAGGAGCGCCCCGAGCGACCACGCGGCAAACGTCGGCACGCGCATGCCGTGACACCGAAGCAGGTTCTGCGCCGCGCCCCAACCGCGCGAGATCCCACGCGCTCACCCTCGAAGGGGGATGTGCGCTGGCGTCGCGGCGTTGCGATCGGCAACGCGCCGCTCGTGACGACGCAACCGCGGAGGAGCGAGCATCGATAGCGTCGCGCATGCCGTCCCCCACCCGCCTCGTCGCCACCACCGTCGCCGCCGCCACGCTCGTCACCTCCGCCGCCTGCGCCAGGTGGGCCAAGGAGGTCGACTACGGCGGCCTGGAGCAGAACGCCCGCACGCTCGAGTTCGAGCACGACGTGCAGCTGTTCCGCGTCAAGAACGGGCTCACCGTCGCGCTCGCGCCGGACGACGGCACCAACCTCGTCACCGTCGACGTCCGCTACCAGGTCGGCGCCGCCGAGGACCCGGCCGGTCGCGCCGGCCTCGCCCACCTCGTCGAGCACCTCACGTTCCAGGCGCGCGCCGCCGCGGGCGAGCCGACGCTCGGCGATCGCCTGTCGCAGGCGGCGCTCCACCACAACGCGTGGACCAACTGGGACGAGACCCACTACACCGCGACCGCGCTCGACGATCAGCTCGACGCGCTGCTCCAGATCGAGGCGGCGCGGATGGACCTGTCGTGCGACCAGCTCGACGACGCGATCTTCGCGCGCGAGCGCGACGTCGTGCTGCAGGAGGAGGCGCAGCGCGGCTCCCCCGCGCTCGCGATGGCGCTGGTCGCCGACGTGTTCGGCGACGACCACCCGTACGCCCGCCCCGTCGGCAGCCGCGAGGTCGCGGCCGCCACCAAGGCCGAGGCGTGCGCGTTCGTCGCCGACCACTACGCGCCCGAGCGCGCGATCCTGGTGATCAGCGGGCGGTTCGACGTCGAGGCGATCACCGGACGGATCGCGGCGCGGTTCGGCCCGATCCGCCGCCCGGCCGCCGCCCCGCGCGCGGCGATCGCGCCGCCGGTGCTCGACGGCAAGCACGTCCGCCACGTCGCCGACGTCGATCACGCGACCGCGGTGATCCTGCTCGACGCCCCGGCGTGGGGCGCCGACGACGAGGCCGCGCACGAGCTGGCGACGACGCTGCTCGGCATCGAGCTGCGCGAGCTCGACGAGGAGCACGCGTGGATCCGCAGCACGATGATCGGCCGGCTCGGCGGGTGGCGCGACGCGGTCACCGCGATCGTGATCGAGCTGCAGGACGAGGCGGACCTCGGCAAGGCGACCGGCGTGGTCGAGGCCGCGACGAAGGAGGTCCTCGCGGCGCAGTACTCGAAGCGCTGGCTGGGCAGCCTGATCGTCCAGCGGCTCACCGGCTACGCCGCGGCCTACGAGCAGGTGGTGGAGCGCGCGTCGTGGCTGGCCGACTTCCTCCAGTACACCGACCACGGCGGCCTGATGATCCCGCCGATGGAGCGGCTGCGGACGATCGAGCCGGCCGAGGTCGGCCAGTACCTCGAGCGCCTGGTGGCGCGCCGGGTCGTCGCGAGCGTCGTCCCGCGGCCGGAGGGCGGCGGCGCCCGGCGCGACGCGGCGGCCGTGCTGTCGCCGTCGCGCGAGCACGATCTGCAGCCGTGGCGCACGCCGGTCGACGTGACCGAGGCGACGGCGGCCGCGCGCGTCGAGGGCGCGGGCCGGGTCCAGACGCCGGTCGGGCGGTTCACGCTCGACAACGGGCTCGAGGTCGTGCTCGCGCCGGACCGCTCGACCCCGCTGGTCGACATCCGCGTGGTGTTCCCCGTCGGGACGGCCGCGGACCCGGCCGATCGCCGCGGCGTCGCCAGCGTCGCCGCGTTCCTGCTCGACCACGACCTCGAGGGCTACCTCGACCAGCGCGAGTACGACAAGCTCGAGTGGGCGGTCAACGTCGGCACCCTGCTCGAGCACGACGTCGACGAGACGTCGACGACGTTCTCGGCGCGCGGGCTGTCGATGTTCGCCGACTGGCACGTGTGGCGGCTGGCGTGGCTGCTCAAGGACGGCGTCTACGCCGACGAGGACCTGACCCGGCTGCGGCGTCGGGTGGCCGAGTGGGACGACGGCGACGGCGGCGACGCGGACGACGGCCCCGACGCCTCGGAGCTGCTGCGGCGCGCGCTGTTCGGCGCGGACCACCCGTACGCCGGCGACGCGCCCGGCGCCGACGACTACGCCCGGCTCGGCCGGCGCGACCTCGAGCGGTTCCGGTCGTCGTACTACCGCGCGCGCGGCGCGACGCTCATCATCACCGGCGACTTCGACGCGAGGGTGATCGAGGGCGTCGTGCGCCGGCTGTTCGGGACGTGGTCGGGCGCGGCGCCGGCCGAGGCGCCGGCGATGCCGGCGGTGACGCCGCCGCGCGCGCCGCGATGGTTCGGGCTGCGCGACGACGACCGGCGCCAGGTGGAGATCACGATCGGCTTCACCTCGGCGTCGCACGAGGAGCGCGACCGCGCGGCGCGGATGATCCTCGCGGAGATCGTCGCCGACCAGGTGCGCGCGGTGCGCGAGGGGCTGGGCGTGAGCTACGGCGTCGAGGCCGGCTACTTCACCGGCGCGGGCGGCGGCGCGCTCGCGGTCTCGGGCGACGTCGACGCGGCCCACGCCGGCCACGCGCTGCGCGCGATGCTCGACGGGATCGAGGCCGCGCGCGGCGACGCCGCGGCGATCGCCGCCGACTTCGTCCGGGCCCGGCGCCGCGTGCTCGCGCGGGTGCTCGCGTCGTCGACCGAGACCGGGTGGCTGGCCTCCGAGCTGGCGTTCATCGCCGAGCACGACCTGCCGGCGGACTACTTCACCCGGCTGGTCGACGCGGTGGCCACGACGACGGTGGACGACGTCGTCGCGCTCGCCGCCGGCGACCTCGACGCGACCCGCCAGGTCGTGGTGCTGACGGGGCCGGGAGCGGCGGTCGACGCGGCGCTGGCCGAGGTCGGGGCCGAGGCGGAGGTGGCGGACGTGGACTGATCGGCTCAGAACGTCCCGGTGATCAGCGGGACCCGGACCTCGACGCCGCGCTCGCCGTCGACGGAGGTCGGGCGGACCTCGAACTCGGGCACGTCGATGCGGACGGCGTGGTCACCCAGGCGCAGGTCGATCCGCGCGGTGACGTGCGCGCCGCCGCGCTCCCACCGGACGGCGCTGTCGAGCGCGAGCGCCGCGCGCGCGACCTCGCCGCGGACGCGGATCCGGCCGCGCCGGTGGCGGGTGTCGAGCCGCAGGTCGAGCACGTCGTTGGTCAGCACGCCGAGGTGCTCGTCGATCGCCGCGCCGACCTCGTCGAACACGTCGGCGAGCTGCTCGCGCATCGGGCGCGCACGGACGAGCTCCGGCGGCCCGACGAACGCGGCCTCGTCGGCGCGCGCCGGCGCCGGCGCCACGACGACAGCGCCGCCCGCGGTGACCAAGACCGCGACCCATCCGAGGAGCGACGTCCGCACCACGCTCGAGCGTAGCACCGCCGCGCGGGCGCCGGCGTCAGAACCTCAGGACCGCGTCGACCCCGCCGCCCGCGCCGCCGGCGCGGACGGCCACCTCGGTGTCGTCGGGCTCGAGCACGAACGTGATCACGGCGACCGCCGCGGCGACGGCCGCGACGCCGAAGCCGACGTTGGCGAGGCGCGCGTCGCGGTCGCCGCGGTCCTGCAGCGCGCGCGCCTCGTCGAACGTGTGGGCCTCGCTGTCGGCGTTGAGCGCGGCGAGCTCGTCCTCGGTCTGGCCGACGCGGTAGGCGAAGTAGCCGCCGGCCGCGGCGGACGCGAGGCTGACGACCGTCCAGGTCGGCCACCGCACGATCGTCGGGAACCGACCCGAGGCCGTGGTGCGCGCGGGCGCGTCCGGCACCGCCGCGGCCTCGGCGCGCGCGACGACGCGGCGGACCGCGAGCTCGTTGCCGCGCGCGTCGAGCGCCGTGACGACGAGCTCGACCGGCGCGTCGGGGGCGCCGACGACGAGCTCGACCGTGCGGCCCGCGGCGATGGCCTCGTTCGTGCCCGCGCGCGCGCGCACCGAGGTGATCATGCCGAGCGGATCGGACGCCTCGAGCGTCACCGTCGCGGTGTCGCCGTCGCGGGTGACGCTCGCGGCCACCCGGAACCCGCCGAGCCGGGTCACCTCGGCCTCGGCCTCGGCGAACGGCGCCGCGATCTTGGGCGACGACCCGTCGGGCAGCGAGGCGCCGGGGTCGACGAGCAGCCACCGCACGAAGTGATCGCGCGCGCCGGCGCCGTCGTCGAGCGCGCCGGCGATCTCGCCGGCCAGCCGGTAGGCGCGCGCGAGCTCGGCCGTGGTCAGCCCGCCACCGTCGAGCGCCTGCCCGACCAGCGCGCGCGCCGCCTCGTAGTCGATCTCGTCGACGGCGCGCTGGGCGCGGTCGAGCAGCGCGACGTCGGCGCGCGCCCTCCCCGGCGCGACCGCCGCGGCGGTGGCGAGCGCGACGACGAGCGCGATGGCAAGACGGGCGGCGCGGCTCACCACGTCACCTTGCGGCGCACCGTCTCGCCCGGCTCCACCCGCACGCGCAGGGTCTTCTCGGTGCCGTCCTCGGCGACGGCGCGGATCGTGTGGTCGCCGGCCGCGACCTCGCGCCCGACGATCGGCGTCGGGCCGAGCTTCTTGCCGTCGAGGTAGATGGTCGCCCACGGCCGCGCGTCGATCGACAGCTTGCCGGGCGCCTGCTTCGCGGCGACCGCGCGCGTCGGCGGCTCGGGCGGAGGCGCGGGCTTGCGGGTGCGCTTCGGCGGCGCCGGCTGGCGCTTGGCAGGCCTGTCGGGGGCGACCGCGGCGCGGTCCGTCTCCGTCTCCGTCTCCGTGGCCGTCCCCGTCCCCGTCGCCGCCTCCGTCTCCGTCCCCGTGACCGCCTCCGTCTCCGTCCCCGTGACCGCCTCCGTCTCCGTCCCCGTCCCCATCGCCGCCTCCGTCGCCGTCCCCGTCGCCGCCTCCGTCCCCGTCCCCGTCGCCGTCCCCGCCTCCGTCGCGATCGGCGTGACCGTGCCACGCGCCGCCGCGGGGGCCGGCGCCTTGCCCGGCGCCGCCGCCTGCGAGGCGGCCGCCTGCGGCGCGGCGTCCTTGCGCTCGCCGCGCGTCACCCACAGCACCGCCGCGGCGATCGCCAGCGCCAGCATCGCCCCGACCCACAGCGCGCGCCACAGCGCCGCGCGGCTCGGGTCCGGCGCGGGCGCGACGTCGAGCGTGCTCTCCACCGGCGGCGCGGGGAGCAAGCGCGCGCGCGCCCGCGACCCCGACACCGGCTCGACCTGCGTGATCACCGACGGCGCGCGCGGCTGCCGTTGCGCCGCGCCCTCCGCCGGCTCCTCGATCGTGTCCTCCGCGCCGGCGCCGCCCTGATCGATCGTGTCCTCGCCCGGCCGGCTGCCGTCCTCGACCTCGTCGTCCTCGGTCGCCGCGCGGGTGTCGACCCGCCCGACGACCACGTCGTGCGACGACGACTGGTCGAAGAAGATCACGTCGCGCGTCGCCTGCGTCACCGCGTCGGGGAGCGCGAGCAGCGAGCTCGGCTCGGCGCGCAGCGGCAGGCGCTCGACCACCTGCGGATCTGGATCCTCGACGTCGAACAGCCGGTCGTGCGTGCGCACCTGCGCGCCGCACCGGGCCCACACCAGCTCGGTCAGCTCCTCGTGCCCGGCGAGCGCGGCCGGCTGGATCGCCTCGATCACCGCGCGCCGCAGCTCCGCCGCCGTCTGGTAGCGCCACTGCGGGCTCTTGCACAGCGCGCGGCCGAGCACCTCGTCGAGCGCCGGCGCGTGGATGCCCATCGACTCGAGCGTCGGGATGCGCGCGTTGCGGATCGCGTCGACCGTCGCGCCCGGGCCGGGGCCGTTGAACAGCCGCTTGCCGGTGATCAGCTCGAACAGCACGACGCCGAGCGACCACACGTCGCTGCGGCGATCGAGCGACTCGGCGGCGAGCTGCTCGGGCGACATGTACGGGAGCTTGCCCTTGACCTTGCCCGCCTCGGTGCGATCGGTCATCGAGCCGTCGTCGACCTTGGCGATGCCGAAGTCGAGCACCTTCACGACGCCGTCGACGGTGACGAACAGGTTGTGCGGCGACACGTCGCGGTGCACCAGCCCGAGCAGCTTGCCCTGCGAGTCACGCTGCTCGTGGGCGTAGTGCAGCCCGTCGCACGCCTGCGCCAGGATCGCCGCGGCGAGCGCCGGCCGCATCGGCCCGCCGGCGCGGATGACGTGGGTCAGCGGCGCGCCCCGCAGGTACTCCATCGCGAGGTAGTACTCGCCGCCGACCGCGCCGAGCTCGAACACCGCGCACACGTTGCCGTGGGACAGCCGCGCCGCGACGCGCGCCTCGACCATGAGCATGCGCAGGAACGACGGGTTCGACGCGAGCTCCGGCAGCACGCGCTTGATCACCATCGGCTTGACGAAGCCGCCGGTCGCGAGGAGCTGCGCGGCCCACACCTCGGCCATGCCGCCGATGGCGAGACGCCCGAGCAACCGGTACCGCCCGAACATCTGCGGCTCCGGCCCTCGGGGGGTATGTCCACGCGCGACGTCAGTCATGCCGAATCCACACGGGCCGGCGGCGCCGGCCGGGTACTCCCTGGAGAGATCCATGCTGCGCAACGTGCCGACGGGCCGCAAGCCCGAAACCAGAGCGATCGCAGGGCGGTCCTGTGATGATCGTCAGCGACCTCACGATGGCGCGCAGATCGTGCCCACACGAGCGCACTTGCAACCTCGGTGCGGGTCGATCCCACAATGGGAGGTCGTGAGCTCGCGCCATCTCCTCCTCGCCGCCCTCGCGCTCGTCCCGGCCGCGACGGCGTGCAGCTTCGGCGGCGGCTTCGATGGCACGCGCTACCAGTGCGGCGCCGGCGACACGTGCCCGACGGGGCAGGCGTGCGTCGACGGCTACTGCACCGGCGGCGGCGGGGACGACGACGCGGGCGTCGACGCGACGCCGCTCGACGACGGAGGCCCCGCCCCCGACGCGGCGCCGCCGGTCGCGCGCTGCGGCTCGGCCGCGCTGTTCTCCGACGACTTCGAGGCCGCGGGGCTCGATCCCGCGCGGTGGTACAGCTGGTCGGACAGCGGCGCCTCGGTCGCGGAGACCGGCGGCGTCGTCGAGGTCTCGTTCAGCGGCGGCGGCGAGGCGTACGCCGGCTACACCTCGCGCTACCGCCACGACCTGCGCGACAGCGAGGTCCGCACCGACGTCACGCCCGGCGGTGGCCTCACGATCCTCGAGGCGCGCGGACCGGGCACCGCGCGCGCCCAGATCGTCGAGGAGAATGGCCAGCTCCAGACCGCGGTGCTCGGCGTCGGCGGCGGCGGGTTCCGCACGGCGATCCCGTACGACGGCGGCGTCCACCGTTACTGGCGGATCCGCGAGGCGGCCGGGACGCTGTACTTCGAAGCGTCGCAGGACAGCAGCGACTGGACCGAGCTGCACCACGAGGCCACGCCGTTCGACGTCGAGCACGTCCACCTGCTGCTGTCGGCCGCGGGCGTGTCCGGCGACACCGCCGCGCGGTTCGAGTCGATCAACGCCGGCGTCGTCGCGCCGCTGCCCTACTGCGAGACCTCGAGCCTGGTCGACGGGTTCGACGCGGCGCCGCTCGGCGACGGGTGGTGGACGTGGGGAGATCCGAGCTGCACGATCAGCGAGACCGGCGGCGCGCTCGCGATGGCGTTCACCGGCGCGGCCTCCGAGGCGTGGTGCGGCAGCGAGACCTCTCACCTCCACCGACTCACCGGCTCGGCGGTCGCGGTCGAGGTCGCGCAGTCGCCCTCGGTCGAGGGGTTCGTGACGTTCCTGCAGCTCGTCGCCCCCGGCACGGTCGACACGTTCCTCGAGATCGCGCGCGACGGCGGGACGATCCGGTTCGTCCAGACGATCGACGGCTCGCAGATCAGCAGCACGTCGATCACGTACTCCGCGACCAACCACCGCCACTGGCGGATCCGCGAGAGCGGCGGCCGCGCCTACTTCGAGACCTCGCCCGACGGCGTGACGTGGACGCTGCGCCACGACGACGCGACCGAGCTGGACACGGACCGGATGCAGGTGATGGTCGCGGCCGGCCACTACGTCGGGATCAGCGCGCAGCTCGTGCGCTGGGCCGGCGTCAACGCGCCGTGACCGGCCGGCGCCGCGACCGCGCGTTCGCGACGACGTGAACGCCGCGTCACGCCGCGTGGTGGAACCCCACGCCGCGGCTGGTACGGTGGTTGCTGTGCTGGAGCCCATGACGCCCACGCGCCCCTGGCCGGTGCTGCTCTTGCTCGTCGTCGCGGCGTGCGACGCGCCCGAGGTCCGGCGCGACGTGCCGTACGACCCGCGCCACGGCGCGGCGACGACGCTCGACCTCCATCTCCCGGACTCGACCACCGCGGAGCGGCCCGCGATCGTGATGATCCACGGCGGCGGGTGGCGGTCGTTCTCCAAGGACGTCTACGACGACCAGGCGCAGCGGCTCGCCGGCGCCGGCTACGTCGTCGCCAATATCAACTACCGGCTCGTCCCCGACGGCACGTACCCGGTCGTGATGCAGGACTCCCTGTGCGCGCTCGCGTACGTGCGCAACCACGCCGCCGAGCTCGGCGTCGATCCGGACCGCGTCGCGCTCTACGGCTACTCCGCCGGCGGTCACCTCGCGGCGCTGCTCGGCGTCGCCGCCGACGAGCCCGACTTCCAGCCCGACTGCGCCGAGGGCGGCACCGGCGCGCCGCAGGCGGTGATCGCCGGGGCCGGCCCGATGGACCTCGCCGAGCTGGAGTCCGCGCAGGCCGTGTACGAGCTGATCGGCGGCCGGCTCGACGAGCTGCCCGAGCGCTACGAGCGCGCCTCGCCGCTGGCGCGCGTCGCCGCCGGCGCGCCGCCGATGCTGCTGCAGCACGGCGAGGGCGACCTGTTCGTGCCGATCGAGCAGTCGTACGCGATGCGCGACGCGCTCCGCGCCGTCGGCACGGACGCGCGCGTGCTCGAGCTCGCCGGCGCCGGCCACGTCGTCGGCCCGGGCGGCTCGCCCGGGCGCCAGGACGTCGTCGTGACGTCGCAGGACACGCCCGAGGCGTGGGCGGCGACGATCGGCTTCCTCGACGCGACGCTGGGGGCGCCGTGAGGGCGGCGCTCGCGCTCGGCGCGCTCGCGGTCGCGCTCGCGGGCGCCGCGCCTGCGGCCGCGCAGCCGTCGCAGGTCACCACCGACGCAGCGCCCGCGCCGCCGCCGCGGTACGACGTCGCGCTCGCGCTGCCCGGCCTCGGCGCCGCGGCGCTTGCCGTCGACGCCGAGCGCGATCTGCCGGCGCGCAAGCTCAGCCTGGTCACGGGACTCGCCGTGCGGCGCGCCGCCAGCGGTGACTACTCGTCGTCGACGCTCGCGATCGGCGTGGAGGCGCGGCGGTGGCTCAAGCGCCGCGCGATCTGGACCCGCCACCGGGACGCCATGGTCGGCTGGTACGTCGGCGGCCGGCTCGACGTCAGCCTGAACCGCCTCCACGACGACGTCATGGACAGCGACCACGGGCAGATGGTCGTCGCGGCCTCGGCGCTCGCCGGCTACCGCATCGCGCCGTGGCGCGGGCTCGAGCTGACGCCGATGGCCGGCGTGACCTGGCGCACCGAGCTCGACCTCGACGGCCGGCTGCCCGCGGCGCGCCGCGCCGGGCTCACGTTCGGGCTCGCCGCCGGCTGGATGTTCTGACGCGCCTGGCGCGTTCTTGCTCCCGGCGACGACGCCGTGGGAGCATTCCAGACGATGCACTCGTTCCGGGGGACGGGAAGGCCGTGCTGCGCCGCGATCGCCGTGATCGCGCTGATCTTGACCGGCGGTGACGCCACCGCCGCGCCCGCCGCGGGCACGGAGCTGACGCTCGCCGACCTGGCGTGGCCCGACACGACGCGCTCGGCGCGCGCGCGGGGCTCGACCGAGGTCCACGCCGAGCCGAAGAAGCGCGACCGCATCGGCAAGGTCGCGAAGGGCACGCGGCTCGGCTGGCGCCGGATCGTCGCGACGAAGGACCGCTGCAAGGCGTGGCTCGAGATCGAGCCGCGCGGCTGGGTGTGCGCGAAGGACGTCGCGCCGTCGGACGACGCGCCGGCCGCCGAGACCCAGCCCGTGCTCGACGACGGGGCCCTCGTCCCCGGCGAGTTCGCCGACGTCCGCAAGGACGGCGCCGACGTGTTCGCGACGGTCGCGGACATCAAGGCGGGCACGCCGACCGGGCACGTCCCGAGCGAGACGTTCGTCAAGGTCAAGGCCAAGACGCGCAAGGTCGCCGGCGTGAAGTACGTCAAGACCGACCAGGGCTGGCTCGCGGCGTCGCGGCTGCGCCCGCACGCGCCGTCGGAGTTCGCCGGGCTCGACCTGATCGCGTCGCCGCCGCCGGGCTGGCCGTTCGGCTGGACCGCGGCGAAGAAGCCGGGCAAGCCGGTGATCGTGCGCGACCGCGCGAGCAAGCGCGGCGCCGCGGTGCGCGAGCTGCCGCCGCGCACGATGGTCCAGGTCCACGAGCTCGACGGGAAGTGGGCGCGGATCGGCGACGGCGAGTGGGTCGAGGCGCGCGAGGTCCGCATGGTCACGCGGCTCGCGCCGCCCGAGGGCCTCGCCGCCGACGCGCGCTGGCTCGACGTCGACCTCGACAACCAGACGCTGGTCGCCTACGAGGGCGCGACGCCGGTGTTCGCGACGCTGATCTCGTCGGGGCGCAAGAAGTACCGGACGCCGGTCGGCGTCTACCGGATCCGCCGCAAGCTGGGCAAGACGCGCATGCAGAACCGCGAGGGCTCGCGCGAGGCGTGGAACGTCGCCGACGTGCCGTGGGCGATGCCGTTCCGCGAGCACTTCGCGGTCCACGGCACCTACTGGCACGACGGGTTCGGCCGGCCGCGCAGCCACGGCTGCGTGAACCTGTCGCCGCGCGACGCGCGGCGCATCTACCACTGGACGTGGCCGGAGGTGCCCGACGGCTGGACCGAGGTCGAGGCGCCCGAGGACGGTGGTACCGTCGTGCGCATCCGCACCGAGGATCAGCCGGACCCGCCGTGGAAGGACTGGAAGGGCAAGCCCGCGGGCAAGAAGAAGTCGCGCAAGGTCGCGCGCCGGTGAGGCGGCGCGTGGCCGTCGTCGCTGCCGTCCTCCTCGCCGCCGTGCCCGAGGCGCGCGCCGATCGCGTCGCCGCGCCGTGCGATGTCGCCGAGGCCGAGGCGCGCGCGACGCGGATCCAGACGCTGCTGGCGCGCGAGGCCAGGCGCGCGCGGCGGTGGGACGTCGGCTGGGGCGTCGGCCTCGGCGTCGTCGCGGTCGCCCAGGGCGCGCTCGCGTACACCGAGACCACGCCCGTCGGCGAGCCGACCGACGCCAAGCTCGCGTCGCTGTGGGTCGGCGCGATCAAGGCGACGATCGGCGCCGGCGCGCACGTCGTGCTGCCGCTGCGGGTGACGCAGCCCGGGACGCCCACCGGCGACGCATGCGCCGACCTCGCCGCCGCCGAGCGCGCGCTGCGCGACACCGCGCGCGCCGAGCGCTCGACGTTCTTGCTCAACCACCTCGGCGGCTTCGCGCTCACCGTCGGCGGCGCGCTCTACCTCGGCCTGGGCGAGGACGACTGGGGCGAGGCCGCCCTGTCCGCCGCGCTCGGGTACCCGGTCGGCCTCGCCGTCGCGTACACGCTCCCGCGCGACGCCTGGCACGCCTGGCGCGACGGCGCGCTGCGCGGCGACGAGCCGGTGACGTGGCGGCTGACGCCGGTGCGTTCCCGGGAGCTCACGGGCGTGGTCGTCGGCGGGGCGTTCTGATCTAAGGTGAAGGCATGCTGCCCTACGCCGCCACGCAGACCGACCCGCACAGCCCGGCGACGAACGAGGGCGCGGCGCCGCAGGTGGGGCCGGGCACGATGATCGCCGGGCGCTACCGCGTCCGCCGGTTCATCGCCGCCGGCGGCATGGGCGAGGTCTACGAGGTCGACGACGCGCTGCTCGCCGAGCGCGTCGCGCTCAAGCTCGTGCGCGCCGAGGTCGCGCGCCAGCCCGACGGCCTGGCGCGGTTCGCCGACGAGATCAGGCTGGCGCGCCGGGTCACGCACCCGAACGTGTGCCGGCTCCACGACGTCGGCGTGGACGGGACGCGCGTGTTCTTCACGATGGAGCTGCTCGACGGCGAGACGCTGGGCGCGCGGCTGGCGCGTACCGGCCCGATGTCGGTCGACGCCGCGCGCCCGATCGTGCGGCAGCTCCTCGCCGGGGTCGCGGCGGCCCACGACGCGGGCGTCGTCCACGCCGATCTCAAGCCGTCGAACGTCGTGCTGGTCGGCGACCGCGCGGTGATCACCGACTTCGGCCTCGCCGCGCCGTGCTGCGCGACGATCGGCTGCGCCTGCGGCATGCCGCACCTGCTGGGCACGCCGGCCTACATGGCGCCGGAGCAGGTCGGTGCCGGCACGCTGCTGGAGTCGACCGACCTGTTCTCCCTCGGCGTGATCCTGTTCGAGGTGCTCACCGGCAGGCTGCCCTGGACCGGGGACTCCGTGCTGGCCCTCGCCCACGCGCGCCTCGAGCAGGACGCACCGTCGCCGCGCCAGCACGCTCCGCAGCTCGACGACGCGTGGACCGACGCGATCGTCGCGTGCCTCGCGCGCGAGCAGGCGGCGCGGCCGCAGAGCGCGGCGGAGCTGGCGCAGCGGCTCGGGCTCGCCTGAACCGCCACCGCCTCCGCCTCCGCCGATGTCGACCGTCATTCACGCGGTGGCGCGAGCAGGACGGTCAGCATCCACCGTCCTCAGGACTCATCACATCTCGCGGTGCATTCGAAGCGCAGATGCTCCAATGGATCAGGCATTTTCGGCTCATCCCGAGCCCGGCCCAGCGCCAGCGGGTGTGATTTCCAACCGTTCGCCCTGAGCCTCGACGTCGCGAGCGTCAGCCCGACGCCCACCGCGGACGCGCGAGACGGCGGCGGCGTGGCGGTGCTAGGCGCCGTGGCGTGGCGCGCGTCCCACGACCGTCCGGGAGACCGCGAACACCGGCGCCGGGCCAGGCAGGGGCCCGGCGCCTCGATGCTCGAGCGATCGCCGCGGAGGGTCCGATCACCGGACAGCAGGGATGGAGGGCCGGTCGATTCTCGCGCGGGCGTGCACGTTGGGCTTGACGGGGTATGCGGCGCCGCGCGAGCTCCTCGTCGGAGATCGGCGCGAGATCTCGCGCCAGGTGCGCCGTGCGGCGCGTGGCGCGGAGAAGCGAGGCTCGACGCGGACATCGCGGTCGCGGGCGCGTTCGCGGGCTCCTGGCGCAAACCGTGACGCCGGAAATGCCGTGATAGACGTGAAGCTCACCGACGAGGAGTCGGCCGTGTTCGAAGAATCGAGCGTCCACGTGGGCGCACACGAGGTGGTGAGTGGCATCGAGCGTGAGCGGGACGACCGCGCGGATGGCCAGGACTGGCGATCGGTCGACCGCCAGCTCCGCTCGCTCGCGCAGCGCCGCGCGGCGCTCGATGTCGAGGAGGCGCGGCTGCTGTTGCTGGCCCGCCGGCTCGACGTCCACATCCCGCTCGGCTACGGCACGTTCGTCGAGTACGTCGAGCGGGTGCTGGGCTACCGGCCGCGCACCGCGCAGGAGCGGCTCCGCGTCGCCGAGCGTCTTGAGGAGCTACCGGCGACGCGGGCGGCGCTCGCCGCGGGCGAGGTCAGCTACAGCGCGGTCCGAGAGCTCACGCGGGTCGCGACGCCCGCGACCGAGGACGTCTGGCTCGCCGAGGTCCGCGGCCGGACGATGCGCGAGATCGAGCAGGCGCTCGCCGGGCGCGCCGAGGGCGATCATCCCGACGACCCGGC
>WYBA01000291.1 GCA_011526095.1 Myxococcales bacterium
TCGCCGACGGCTACGCCGGGCCGCTGCTGATCGAGGCCGGCTTCGGCGGCAGCTACACCGAGGAGGCCGCGCCGAGCGGCGCCGCCGACGTCACGCTCGACCTCGACGATCGGCTGCGCACGGTCGTCATCGACTACGCCGACGGCGACGCGATCGCGAACGTGGTCGCCTCGCCGCTGACGTCGTTTGCCGTGACGTATCTGGGCTGGCTGCGCGGCCAGGCGCCCACCGGCGACCTCGAGGCGCAGTGGCAGACGGCGCACGAGGTCATGGAGGCGCAGTTCGGCGTGCCGGACATCCTGCGGGTCGCGCCGCTCGCGCCTGTCGAGATGCAGTCGGCGACCCTGACGGCGGCGGCGAGGTACGGCCTGGTCGCGGTCGGCCTGTCTCAGATCGCGCTCGACGCGTCGACGCAGGGCGGCGGCACGGGCGGCGCGTTCGGCACGACGATGAACGGGGCGCGGGTGGTCGAGGTGCTCGAGGCCGACCTGGCCGATGGCTGCTGGGACGGGCGGATGGGCACGACGCCGCTGTTCTGGGGCGGGGTGGAATCCGTGACGTCGGAGGCGACGCGGCTGGAGCTCGGCAACGCGATCGTGGCGTACCTGCGGGACGCGGCGCGCAACGTCACGGCGTTCACCGGCGCGGTCGACGTGCTGTCGCTGCTCGACACGCTCGCCGGCGGCGGTCCGGCGAGCGGCGAGGGCTCGTGCGCGACCGGCGCGCTCTACCCCGACGAGGGCGGCGTGTTCGACCAGACCGTACCGGCCGTCACCTTCGTCGGCGGTACGCCCGCTGCCGGCGCCCACGTGCGTGGCACGATCACGGTGGCGGTCGTCGCCAGCGACGACATCGACACCATGCCGCGCATCGCGTTCGCCTCGCCCGCCGACCTGGCGGGCCAGGACAACGACGGCGACGCCAACGACGCCGACGCGACGATCACGGTCAACACGCTCGGGCGGACCGACGGCGCGCTCACCGTCGTCGCGCACGCCTACGACGACTCCAACGTCGAGCCCGGCGTCGGCACGCGGACGTTCACGATCGACAACACCGCGCCGGTCATCACGGTCGGCGCCCCGGCGCAGGGCGCGTGGGTCAACACCGCGCAGACCTTGACGTTCTCGATCTCCGAGGCGAACCTCGCCGCGTCGATGGCGACCCTGGACGGCGTGGCGATCCTGAGCCCTCACACCGTGAGCGCGCCGGGCACCCACACGTTCGTCGTCACCGCCTCCGATCAGGCTGGCAACAGCGCGAGCGTCACCCGCACGTTCTCCATCGATCCCACGCCGCCCACGGTCGGCTTCGTGACGCCGACGCCGGCGGCCGGGGCGTACGTCCGCGGCACGGTGTCCGTGCGCGCGACCGCAAGCGACGACCTCGACGGCTCGCCGATGGTCGTGTGGACGGCGCCGGCGGGGCTGGTCGACACCAATGTGGCCGACGCGACGGCCGACGCGAGCGTCGTCACGGGCGCGGACGGGCCGCTCGTCGTCACGGCGCGGGCGACCGATGAGGCCGGCAACCAGGCCACGGCCTCCCGCACGTTCAACGTCGACAACACGGCGCCCGTGCTGACGCTGTCGAACGCGGGCGTCTACGTCGACGGCACGACCTGGTGGACCACGACGCAGGCGCCGACGGTGTCCGGCACGGTCGTCGAGGCGCACGCGCCGGTCGTCACCGCGCGGGTTGGCGCGGCGCTCGTCGGGACGGCGACGGTGACCGGGACGAGCTGGTCGATGACGCTGAACGCCGGCAGCATCGCCGCCGGCGGCACCGACGTGACGTTCACCGCGACCGACGCGGCTGGGAACACGGCGACGCTCGCCCAGCGTTTCGCCGCGGACACGTCGGCGCCGCTGGTGTCCGTCGGGACGACGACGGTCGCGGACGAGCGGAACGACACGATCACGTTCCCCGGCCACGTCGCCAACCACGCTCACACCTCGACCGGCCAAGTGTCACTCGGTGGCGCGGGCTGCCCGCATGTCTACAAGCACGTCTACTTCCTCGACGAGGGGCCAGCGGCGTATGTGGTGGAGGGCGGCAAGAACCCGCTCCGGTTCCAGTTCGACGTGACCGACGTCGGCGGCGTCGGACTCGACACGTCCGCGTCAGGCTACCGGGTCAAGCTCCAGGGAAGCGCGTCGTACCTCACGTCGTGGCGGACCGTCACTGGCGTGGGCATCGCCGGCGGCGAGCGCTACATCGTCGACCTCTTCCGCAAGAACAGCGACGGCGACACCTTGCTCGCCGAACTCGGCACGACCGAGGGCGCGTTCGAGGTGGAGCTGCGCGGCCTCGACCGCCTCGGGCGCGAGGTGGTGCAGACGCGCTGCTGGACGAATCACCCGCTCGCCCCGGCGCTCGAGTACACCGCCGCCGCCGCCGCCGGAGATCATGCACCCCAGCTCTACGCGCTCGCCGGGCTCAGCCTCGCGCAGACGGGCGATCCGATCGCCGCGCAGCTGATGAACGCCACGGCGCCGGGCGTCGGCCTGATGCAGTTCGAGGTGTGGCACAGCGGCGCGGAGCCCGCCTACCTGACGCTCGACCTCGAGCGACCGACAGGCGTGACGCTGACCATGCACGGTCAGATCTCCTACGCCCACGAGTCCACGTCGGGCGCGTCGTTCAACTGCGGCACAATCGACGAGCCGAGCGGCGCCAACGAGTGCCTGCAGGTGAGCACGCTCCCCGTACTGGGCGACATCCCTCGTACGAACGCCCCGCTCGACGGCACCGCGTCCCGCTACACCGTGCGCGTCTTCGACGCCAGCTGGCAGGAGCTCGCCACCTGCTCCGGATGCGAGAGCACCGATGAGCGCAAGGAGTTCCTGTTGCCCGCGTCCACCGGATCTGCCAGGCGCTTCTACGTCGTCGCGGTCCTCGCGGGCCTCAGCGAACAGCTCGACATCGGCGGCACGACGTACTCCGAGACCACGCTCACCTACAACGGCGGCGCCTCCACGCTGCAGATCTCCGGCGCTCTCGGGTCCACGACCCGCCGCTGCGGCTCCGCCCTCTCGCAGTCCGGCCAGACGCTCATCTGCCCCGCGGGCCAGGTCCGCACGTACCGGCAGTACCGCATGCTGCGCAACGCGGGCATTGACTTCCCGAACTCGGGAAGCGGGCGAGACGTAACAGTCCGCCCCGCCGCGGCTGCGACGCCGACTCTGCTCCCGCCTGCCCCAGCAGAAGCGCTGGAGTGGTTCCCAAGCGACTGGTCGACGCCCGAGTCCGCGGTCCCGACCCAGATCCCCTCACCCTGAGAGACTTGCATGACGCTTGCCCGTACGCTCGCCCTGTTCCTCGCTGGTGGCATCGTTGGTGCCGTCACCATCGTTGCCTGCGGTGACGACTCGCCCGACGACGCGGATGCCCAGACTACCTGCGACTGCCCGGCTGCCGAGCCGCCGCTCACGGGACGAGTCGTTCACCGCTCGACCACGGAGGAGATCCCCCCCACCGCGATCACCGGATTCGCTGGCGGTTGCGAGGATGGGGAGATCCTGATCTCGGGTGGCTGCACCCAATCCACCGGCGCGCCCGTGGTGCTTGTCGAGAATGGCCCAGCCACCAGCTCCGAATCCACTTGGGTCTGTAGGTGGAACAACGCGGACACCAACGCCGCCATGGTGACCGCGACGGCGATCTGCCTGCAGCCCGCCGCGGAGTGAGGACGGCTCCGGCCAGCAGATTCCCCGCGAGGAACTCGGCGCGGTCGCGGCGACGCTGAACGGCAACCCGATCCTGACCAACCACATGGTGACGTCGTCGGGCAGCTACACGTTCCAGGTGCGCGCCACCGACCGGGCAACGAACGAGACCGTGGTGACGCGCAACTTCACGATCGACACGGGCGGCCCGGTGATCACGTTCGGCGCGACGACGCCGCTGAACCTGAGCGCGCACCGCGACCCGTTCGACGTGATCGCGACGGCGA
>WYBA01000292.1 GCA_011526095.1 Myxococcales bacterium
ATGGTCGTACAGCCACGGCCTCGCGCGGCGCTGGTCGAGCTGGTCCCGACGTCGCCGCCAGGCGCGGCCATGCGCTACGTCGTCCACGTGGGCGTGCTGCGCGTCGAGGTCGGCGACGACTTCGCGGCGGAGACGCTGCATCGGATCGTCGAGGTGCTGCGCGCATGCTGAGCCTGCCCCCGACGGTGCGCGTGTTCGTGGCCGTCGAGCCGGTCGACATGCGCGGTTCGTTCGACGCGCTGGCCGGCGCGGTGCGGCGTCTGGGGCTCGACCCGGTCGACGGGCACCTGTACCTGTTCCTGAACCGGCGGCGCCGGCTGGCGAAGGCGCTGTGGTCCGACGGCTCGGGCTGGTGCCTGCTGTCGAAGCGGCTCGAGAACGGCAGCTTCCAGCTGCCGCCGATCACCGGAGAGAGCGCGCAGGTCCAGATCAGGTGGACGGCAGCTAGGTCAAAGCCTGCGTCAGGGCCTCGTGGCGCTTGGACACATCAGTGAACTCGTCAAGCTCAACGAGGAGCGCGTGGACGAACTCCTCGAAGCGTTGAGGATCGAGCCCCAGCAGCGTCTCCTGCAGGTCCTCAGCGTCAACCGTCATGACCTGCTCCATAGGACGACGGTGTGAGAATGTTGGCGTGCTCGATGTCGTCCTGGAAGTAGCGGAGCTTCACTCGGACGAACTCCTTCAACGCTGAGAAGACTGGTGTCCGCTGACGGAGTTCGAGCTTCATGTTTCGGATTGTGCTCGTGAGATTGACGTGAAGCTGGCGATTCAACGCCTCGTGCGTAAAGACGCTGAGGGGGGGCGGGAGCCAGTTCTCTTCCTCTCGCTTTGCAGCGTATCGCCGCGACCATTCGCGCGCGTCCGCTGAATCTGCGCGCATGCCCTCGGCTTCCAATCGCCACGTAGCAGAGAGTGAACCAACGGCAACCAGAATCTGCCAGTCAAGCCATCCCTCCGCGCGCAAGGAGTCGAGAGCGCTAAGCCCTTCCGGGTGGTCGAGTAGCCGCGGCATCGTGAGCCGACTCGCTTCAAAGCCTACGCGGTACCGGCGCTCGAGCATCTTCTGGATTTCTCGCGGGTCATATTCTTCAACGAGCTCGCGGTTCCATTCGAGAGCCACATTGGTCTCTGTCCGAGTCGGTAGGACAGCGAGTGCAGTGTCCGTATCCTCGATGGATGGTGGTTCGGTCGGCGCCGTGACCTCCTTGCATACGGTCGTGTACAGATGCCCAACCATGGTGTGCTCGAAGAGACCGCTCTCGACGAGCCGCTTCGCGATCGGCCATTCGTCAGGCCGCAGGGAGTTCTCTTCGAGAAGCATGATGACTGCGGCGACGTCTTGCATGTGGCGATCGCGAAGCGGTGCTTCCTCGCCGGGAACTGCGATCTCCCACGCGCTCTTGTCGTTGTCGGGCATTCGTTCGACGTGGACGTGTTGACGCGCTGGATCAACCGTGAATTCGACCTCAACCTCGGCCGGGACGATGTAAGCGTCGGTGCGCGCAAGGTCCGCAATCACGATCTGGGCGACCGCGATGAATTGCTCAGCCGCGAGGCTCGTAACGAGGTCGTTCTTCCAGCGAACCCTCCATAGCAGCCCGAGAGCAGACCAAGCGAAGCCGCGTTGGTTGCGGCAGTCGGAAAATGGAACGCCAAAGAATGCCTTTCGGGGCTCGGTGGCCGCGGCGAAGAACGCGGTCTCAGCCACCTGCCGTGCTTCCTTGAGCGAATCGAGGATCGGCCAGTCGGCCGTGACCTTCTCTACCTGCGAACGTACCGGTTCGGGCTGTCGAAGCCCCATCGCGTATATGTATCCGCCATAGAGGAGGACCCGCTGGAAGTCCTCGTCGTCGTCGGCGAAATCCTCGGTGGAGAAGCTGTCATGCGCGACCTGCACGAGGCGTAGTAGTTGCGCAGCTTGGAGCCAGGAGCCGGCCTTGTAATCACAGTCGGCGGCGAGTGCGAGCGCCGGAACAACCAAGTTCTTGACTCTCGGGTCGGATGAGCCTAGGGCGAGATACGCAGCCGCCATCGCGTAGTACTTTGCTGCGTAGATGAGGTCGAGGTTCAGATAGTGCCTGGACGCGAGAAGCATGCTCCCGAGAGCGAGAGGCAGTGTTTCTGCGGCGAACCAGTCAACCTTCGCTCGGTTGAGTTCGCGGATCGCCAGAAGAGGACGGCCGGCGCGCGATAGCTCGCGCGCTCGGTTCGCGCAATTCCGCGCGGCTGCGAAACGGCCGGTGCGCTGAGCGAGAAGACGGTCCGTTCGATCCGTGAGGTTCTCGTATCCTGGTGCATCGACCAAGAACGGGACGAACGCAGCGAGCCGCTGGGAGAACTCCTCAAGCGGAAAGAGCGGTGCCTTGGGCACGATGTCCAGCAACCTGCTCCAAGCCTGAATCGCCGGTGCAGGGTCGGGGGCGACAGTTGCGTCGGGCGCAGGGATCATCTTGGCGAACGCATCTGCGTCGTGTAGGGCGCATTGAACGTGCGGGTCGCGAGTGTTCGCGATCAGTTCGTCAAGCCGCCTGCGCAGGCGGTCGAGTAGAGTCACTAACGATTCGGCGGTAAACGCGGAAGCATTGTCGCGGAGCGAGCCCACGCCGTACATCAAGAGGGTGGCGAGATCGAGAAGTGCCTCGGGACTTGATGAGGCGAGCGTGTGCTCGGCATATGTGGCGGCGTCGGCCTCGGTGCCGGCCATCGTCCCCTTGATACGGAGGCTCATGACCGCAGTCTCGTAACGAGCTTGGTCGGCGAGCCTTGGGTCAACGCCGTCGCGAAATGCTGCGAGACTCTCGAGCCAAAGTGCGATGTCCGCTCGCCGGTCGGCGTGATCGATCAGCGTGCGAACGGCCTGCTTGGCCTCCTGGTAGCCGGCCCAAGTGAGCTGTCGATTGCCCGCCTCTGACCAACGCTTGCGAGTGCTCGCATACGAGTCACCCTCGTCCTCGCCGCGCGGAAACGCATCGGCTGGTATTGAGAGATACTCGTTTGCCACCCAGAACAGATCTTGGTCAGCGAGCATTTCGGAAATCGCGGCGCCGTCGTAGATTTCCAAGGCAAGCTTGAAGGTCTCTTGGGCCCATTCTTGAAGATCATGGCGAGTGGCGACGGGGACGTCAGCCGTACAGAAGACGTGGATTGCGTCGACGGGTGGGCCCTTGGCAATCGCGGTCACGTCGCCGCGAAACTTCTTTCGAAGCTGCGTCGCCTGTAACGTGCACGCAAAGGCAAGCGCTTTGTCGCTTGCCGCCGCTGCGAAGGTCGAGGCGCCGCGAACGTTACCAGCCAGGTACGTCCGAAACGTTTCAAAGTCTCGGCCTTGGTCGCCGCCACTTGAGACCGGCCCGGTCGCCGGGAGGATGTTCGAGCAGATGCGTTGCCGAGCGACATGCCGGCAGATGTGTTCGAACTCGTGGTGCGCGTTGCGTGCTGATAGCTGGCTGAGGCCGAACCGAATGCGTTCCTGCAGCTCGCGGTGCTTCCCCATTGGCTGCGCCTTGTCGAGAGAAGCTCCAGCGTGGCCGAAGGCTGCCTAGCGAGAAGTCGAAGAGCCCGCTTCAGGCGGCGTTTGTACTTCGCCTGCCTCAGTAACGCGTCGCGCACTCGGCCACGGCTCGCGAAGGCTGCGATCCGGGACGCCTTGCACTCGCGTGGCGGCCTCAACCACGAGGTCGCGGACAGCTTCGGTTCCAAGTTCCTTCTTGAGCTTCATGACTGACCTTTCATCGCAGCATCCAACTCGCTGATCGCGACCGCTTCGAGATCCGTGCTAGCAGTTCCTGAGGGTACCCGCGGTTCGGCTATTGGGCGGTCCCATGGTGCAAGATTTCCATCTTTCTTCCGCTTCACACGTCGTCCGGAGCTGATAGTCAGCGAGAAGATGTCCATGTACCTGCGCGGTCCGATCCCGACGTAGTGCTTGAACACGACACGCGTGCCGGGTTCGGTTCCGGCGTCTTCCTCTTCCCAGAAGATCGCATCCGAGTGAAGGGGCCAAGCCTGACTCTTTGGATAGGCCTCGACGTACTGAACTTCCCGAAGCCCCGCATCGACGATGTGCTTCGCACAGTTGTGGCAGGGGAACGTGGTGCTGAACAACCTGGCCCCCGTCGTGCGGATCCCGTTGCGGTGACACGAACCGATCGCGGACATCTCTGCGTGCACGGCGCGTCCGTACTCCGTGATGTCAAACAAGAGGCTGCCGTCCAAGGCGTCTAGGAACCCGGCGAAGGCAGTGTGGTCGTCCTTCTTATCAGGGTGGGTCCTCTCAAACACGTCGCGCGCGATGCGGATCTTGTGCTTCTGGTTTGAGTCGTACCCCAAGGCGTGGTCGCGCTTGTCCGACTTGCCTGGCCAGTACTGACCGCCTCCCGCAGTTGGGACGTCGTTCGCGCCGACGGCGAGGACATCACCGATTTCCGTGATGATCGACGCACCAACCTGGCGAGAGAGGTCCGCGGAACGGAGCGATGCAGCGTAGGCCAAGTACATCGCGTGTTCGTGGAGCCGCGGTGACAGATCGGGCTTTCCGAAGACGAGGTCAAGGAATCGCTCCGCTTCGGTTTGCGTTTGGGAGTAGTTCTTCTCATCAAGACGGAAGAACACGTCGCCCAGCTCGAAGGTGTCGCGCGTGCGCTGTCCGAGTGTCCGACGCTCATCCTCCTCATCGCGTCGCATCAGCGATCGGGCGGTGTCGTCCTTGATGTTCCGGAGGCCTGTGAGGTGCCGCAGTCGCTCGCTAAAGGTTGAGTAGAGCGAGATTAGGAAGAAGCGATCACCGTACACCCGTCGGAGTGTGGCCACTTCCTCCGGGTGCTTGAGCTGCCGAACGACGTATGCGGCCGGCTTCTTGAGCTTGGCGTCCCGCCGATGAGCGGTGATGCCAAGGGTGGCGATGAGTGCCATGGCATCTCCGCGGCGAAGCTTCTCGCGGAGAAAATCGCCGGCGTCCATCAGCTTCGCGAGGCGCTCACCTTCGTCCTGCCAGCTGACGCTTCCGGTCTCGAGCACGTGTTCTTGGAGCAGAGCCGTGAGCCGCACGGACACAGGCTCGTACTCGTACTTCTTCAGCAGTGCTGAGAAGTCCGCCACGAACGGCTCCAGATTGGTCCCGGTAGCCGCAGCTACGCCGAAGACCAGCTCTGGTCGTGCATCCAGCGTTGCCACGTTACCGCCGAGGCTATCGGCCACCTCTGACATCGAAGAGTCTCTGGAGGTTCTGCCTACTTGCGTGGGCGGACCTCCTCAAGCGGCCCACCGAGCATCGGACCGATCGAGCCGACCCGGGTCGTGCGTCTCGGCGCGCGCATGACCTTCCACGGGCACGACTGGCTCGTCAACGACGAGCAGCACCACCACGACGCGCCGGTGAAGGTGGGCGAGCTGCAGGTCTGGGACATCGTGAACGAGACCGGGATGGATCACCCGTTCCACCTGCACGGGTTCTTCTTCCAGGTGATCGCGATCGACGGCGTGCCGTCCCACCCCGAGACGGCGTCGATGGCGCCGAGGCCGAGGTGCGAGTGCCCCCACTCGTCGCGCGCCCCGAGCGGCCGGGCGTGCCGTACGAGTGGACCGCGACGTGCCAGTTGCCGGAGCAGTAGCTGGAGATGTGCGAGAGCTCGACCGGCCCGGAGCGCGCCGCTTCAGAACGTCACCGGGATGTCGATCATACCGCGGTCGTCTGTGCGGTGAGCAGCGGTGCGTCGAGGCCACGGCCGTCGAGTCCCCTGAAGATCGCGATGCCGGGGCGGATCCAGGTCTGCTCGCCCAGCCTGAGCTGCGTGCGCACGCCCGCCGAGGCGGTGAACGTGTCCTCGTAGTGGAGATCGGCGCCGACGGCGACGTGCCAGCCGATGAGATAGCCGAGGTGCAGACCGAACGACGCGCGGGTGGGTACGCGGACGGGCTGCACCAGCGTGGCCTCGAGCTGCGCGGTGAAGCCGCGATGGACGTAGGCGACGTCGACCCCGGCGACCGCGGCCAGGTGCTCGCCGTCGAACATGGCGCGGTCCGCGGGCCGCGCCGTCATCGACGCGGTGTGGGTCCTGGCGTTCCCCGTCCCGACGGGAAGCGTGGCTCCGCCGAAGAGGGCGAGCCGGTAGTCGTCCCGCCGGCGCGCGTACGTGGCGCCGACGAGCGGGCTGGCGATGGAGCTGCCGTCGAGGGCGGCCCCCGGGGCATTGTTGCCGACCAGGCCGAGGCGCAGCACCGGTGCCCAGTCGTCCGAGAGCTGGTAGCTGACGGTGAGCGTGGTGGCGACCGCCAGGTCGAGGTTGCCGTTGCGGTCGTGGAAGGCGGCGGCGGCGCTGTCGATCCGCGCGACGTTGCCGATCGTCACGGGCCGGAGCTGCCACGAGAGCGAGGCGTCGCCGTCCGGGTCGGCGGATGCGGTGGTCGACGCCAGCGTGACGCCGAGCGCGAACAGGATGGCGACGCGGGTCATGGCTCACTCCGCTCCCAGCAGGCCGACGATGGTGTCCGCGACGATGTCCGGACGATCGAGCTGGATGTAGTGGCTCGAACCCTCGACGATGATCTGCTCGCCGTCGGGAGCCTCCGCGGCCAGCGAGGCGAGCATCGACGCCCAGAGCTCCTCACGCGCCGGCGACACCGGATGGACGGTCGCGGTGAGGACGCGAACCGGGTAGGCGCCGAACGGCCCCGCAGCGTCGATCTCGGCGGAGGCCGCGGCGAAGTCGTTGTACTCGGCGATCACGGCGGGCGCCTGCGTCACCAGGATCGCCTCGGGGATCCCGCACTGGTCCAGCTCGGCGGCCTCGCAGACCGCGAGGAAGTCGTGAGGGCGCGGATCGACGAGGACCACCCCGACCACCTCGTCCGGGTGCGACCTCGCGAATAGCTCCATGTACGTCCCGCCCGTCGAGTGACCGACGAGGAGGTACGGCGGGGCGTACCCCTCGTACGCGAGCAGCGCGCGCAGCTCCTCGACGATCTGCGCCGGGTTGCGCGGCGTCCACGGCGCGTCGCTGGCGCCGTAGCCGGGACGCGAGTACGCGAAGACGCGCGCGTGCCGCGCCACCTGGTCGGCGACGCGGTCCCACGGGGTCCAGTCGTCGCCCAGCCCGGCCTCGAACACGACCGTCGCGGAGCCGCCCGTGCCCGCGGTCGCGACCTCGACGTGATGACCGTCGACGGTCTCGACCCGCGCGGGGACGGTGCTGCCGCACGCGGCGACGAGCGCGATGCCCAGAAGGTGATGTGCGTGCTTCATGCCTCCACGAATAGGGCAGGCCGCGAACGCGCACTTGAACGAAAGGGCTACGTCACGCGCAGCGAGTCCGCCGCGATGCCGAACATGCGGCGGAACGTCCGGCTGAGGTGGGCCGAGTCGGAGAAGCCAGCGCCGTGGGCGGCCTCGGTCAACGAGGAGCCACCGGAGAACAGCTCGACCGCCTTCGTCAGGCGCTGCCACAGCAGATAGGTGCGGAAGGGGAGGCCGGTCTGCTCGACGAACAGGTGGCGTGCACGTCCCGTCGACAGCCCGACGTGCGCCGCGGCGTCGACCAGGCTCACCGGGGCATCGAGGCGCGCGGCCGCCCAGGTCGACATCCGGCGGACGCGCGCGTCGGGCCGCAGGTCCCGGTCACCGTCGGGGGCGAGCTGCGCGACGACGGCACGGCCGAGATCGATCAGGGGCTGATCCTCCCGGCGAGGCGCCTCGAACGCGGCGAGGAGCTGCTCGCGGGCGTCGGCGAGCCCGGGGAGCGAGACGAGCGGTGCGCTGGCGAACAGCACGCGCTGGAGCTCGCGGCCGGTGCGCCCGTCAGGATCGACGAACAGATGGGCCACGGCACCCTCCGCCTGGAAGGCGTGCTCCGTGTCCGGCGCGACCGCCGCCGCGGGACCGCCGAGCTGCTGATCGCTCGTCTCCAGCGTGAACCAGCCGCGCAGCGACAGCGTCACCTGGACCGCGTGGTGGGAATGGGGCTGGGTCTTCGGGTAGGGCCCATCGCCCGGCCGCGTGCCGAGGACCCACATGCTGGCCCCCTCCCAGAAGACCATGCGGCCGTGGGCCCTGACTGCCATCGCCCCATGCTCTCGCTTCGTAGCCCCTTCGTTCAAGGAGCGAACGGCACCCGCTGGTTAGGGTCGATTCATGACCAGCGCACTTCTTCAGGCGTCGCAGAAAGTCCATGTGGAGCTCGAGGCCCGCGAGACCACCAGGGAGCTTGCTCCGGGAGCACCACGCGGCCGGGATGATGGGGCACGTCGAGGCGGTGCGATGAAGGCCGTCGTCTACGCGAAGTACGGGCCTCCCGGCGTGGTCGCCGTCGCCGAGGTACCGAAGCCCGAGCCTGGCCGCCGCGAGGTCCTGATCCGGATCCACGCGACCACCGTGACGACCGCGGACTGGCGCGCGCGGAGCCTGCGGATGCCAGCCGGCTTCGGCGTGCTGGGTCGGCTCGTGTTCGGGATCTTCGGACCCCGCAAGCCGATCCTCGGGACCGAGCTGGCGGGAGAGGTCGAAGCCGTCGGCGACGGGGTGACGCGCTTTGGGCCCGGTGATCAGGTCGTCGCGTTCACCGGCGCGCGCTATGGCTGCCATGCGGAGTACCGGACGATGGCCGAAGACGCGCTGATCGTGAAGAAGCCGGCGAACCTCAGCTTCGAGGAGGCCGCGAGCCTCCCGTTCGGCGCCGCGCACGCGCTGAGCTTCCTGCGCAAGGCCGACATCCAGCGCGGTGACCAGGTCCTGGTCCTCGGCGCGTCGGGGAACATCGGGACGGCGGCGGTCCAGCTCGCGCGGCATTTCGGCGCCGAGGTGACGGCGGTCTGCAGCACGGCGAACCTCGAGCTCGTGCGCTCGCTCGGTGCCGACCGGGTCATCGATTACACGAAGACGGACTTCGCGCAGGAGCGCGACCGTTACGACATCATCCTCGACACGACCGGTACGACCACGATGATGCGCTGCGAGCCGTCGCTCCGGCAGCACGGCCGCCTGGTCGCGATCCAGGGCTCGCTGGTGTAGATGCTCGGCCTGGAGCGGGCCGCCAGGCGGAGCGGCAAGAAGGTGATCGCCGGCGTCGCCTCGGTCGGTCCTGGCGACATGGAGCTCCTCGCACAGCTCGCCGAGATCGGAACGCTCCGGCCGGTGATCGATCGAGCCTATGCGCTCGAGGACGCCGCCGAGGCCCACGCCTACGTCGATACCGGCCGCAAGCGCGGCAGCGTCGTGTTGCGGATCGGCGCCGTCGGCGATCTTCCGGTCGGTGCCGCGGTCGGTGCTCGCGCGCTCGCTGGTGCTCAGCGCGCCGGCGGCGCGGTCACGGCAGGCTGACGCTGCCGAGGAGCGCGCGGACGGCGTCGAGGTCGAGGTCGTCCTCGAAGCCGCTGAAGCCGATCGCGACGTGCTTGTCGCCGGCGTCGAGGCCGCCGAAGCCGGTGAGCTGGCGGCGCTGGTCCTTCTCGATCAGGCCGCGGCCGGTGACGACGATCGTCACGGGCAGGGTGCCGCCGCCGGCGAGGTCGAGCTCCTCCTCCTCGTGCGACACGGTGAGGACGCTGGCGACGCGGCGGCGCTGGGTCTCCGCGACGAACTCCTCGAACGTCTCGGCCGACACGGCCTCGGCGCCGAGGGTGAGGCGCGCCTGGGGGCTCCACCACGCCGAGCAGGTGATCTCGACGACGTCGTCGCCGCGGGTGAAGCGCGCGCGCGCCTCGCGGAACCGCGCGGTCGAGGACCACTCGAGCGGCTCGATCCGGGGCAGCCAGGCGCCGATGATCGGCGCCGGATCGGTGACGTCCCAGTCGCCCGCGTCGTAGGTGATCCCGCACGCTGCGAGCGGGTGATACATGCCCTTCGGCCGCCCGGTGGCCTTGCCGTCGCCCTTGCAGGCGGAAGCGAGCGGGGCGAGGAGGAGGAGGACGCTGGCGACGCGGGTCCCGACCACGCCCCATCGTACCGCACGGCGCCGGCCGGCATCGCCAGCCTCCGGGGCCGACGCCGAAGCTCAGGTGGGCGCGAACGGTTCGTGGCGGGCGTGGTACTGGAACAGGCGCGGTGACGGTGCGCGGCGGCGCGGGGCGCGGTCCTCGCCGAGCGCGGCCTCGAGCGCGAGCCGCGCGGCGTCGGGGCTGTCGACGAGCGGGCCCGCGAGCGCCTGCTGGGCGGCCTGGACGTGGACGATGACGTCGTCGCCGACCGCGTGGAGCGCGTGGGCGGCGGCGGGCTCGCCCCAGGCGCGAAGCTGCAGGCCGAAGAAGCTGCGCAACGATCGCGCCGCGGGCGCCGGCGAGCGCACGGCGCCCGCGGGTACGTCGGGACGGGCGCCGCCGCCGTGCGTCCGCACGGCGTGCGCGAGCTGCGTCCCGTGATCCCGCAGCGGCCGGCCGTCGTCCTCTTCGTCGAGCGCGGTGACGAACGCGGGCGCGAGCTCGGGGCGGCCGCGCAGCAGCGCGGCGGCGTACGCGATCACGGCGCCCGCGCCGAGGTGCGCGCGCAGGTACGGCGCGACCACGTCGGGGTCGAGGATCCCGGGCACGTAGCGTCGCATCACCTCCGCCGCCACGATCCGCGGCTGCTCGAGCAGGTCGAAGAACGCCAGCTGCTCGACGATCGTCTCGACGAGGCGATCGGCGTGCGTCGCGACCGCCACGTTGGTCTCGAGGTCGAGCGCGAGCTCGCGACCGTCGAGCTGGCCGCCCGCGCGCCAGCCCCTGGCGAGCCTGCGCGTGGCGGCGTCCTCGTGCTCGAGCCGCACCCACGCGGCGACCTGCCCCGGCGCGTTGTGGTGGCTCGACGCGAACGCGACCCGGTGGAGGTTGCGCCCGCGCTTGCGGACGAGCGCCTTGTTCGCGGCGCGGGCGACGAAGCCGAGCGGGAGCAGCCGATCGGCGACGCGCGCGCGGAACGCGTCGCTGACCGCTGCGGGCTTTCGCCGGTCGACGGTGGCCACCCGGCGACGATAGCAGCCGCCCGCCCGCGGTCGGGGGCCGCTGCATGTCCTCGGCCAGCAGCACCCGATGATCCGCCGGTAGCCGAGGCGGCCGGTCACGGCGCCTGCCCCGGCGCGGCGCGCGCCTCCATGCGCTTCATGGCGGCGTCGACGACGTCGGGGTTCAGCCTCGCCACTCCGAGCTTTCGCACACGCGCCGCCGCGTCTCGGCCGCCGATCGAGCCGAGCGCCTTCAAGAGCAGCGTCTTCAGGTCGAGCTTCTTCTCGGCGGCGAGCAGCTCGAGCAGCCGGTCGGTGATGACCGCGGCATCGGCCGGGGGCGCGTTTCGCGGACCGAGGCCGACCGCCCGCCCCAGGGTGCGGCGGGCGAGCTCGGGCAGCCTCGGCGCGGAGAGGGCGCTCGCGAGGGGCCGAAACCGCCGAGGATCGTCGAGCTCGGCGAGCACGAGCGCAGCAGCTCGGCGAACAGGCGCCGCGCTCGACGCGTCGTGCACGGCGAGCACCCGCTCTGCCACCTCTGGCGCGAAGAAGCGGGTGCGGGGCACCACGAAGCTCAGCGCGTCGAGCGCCGCCTCTTGCACCGCGGGCACTCTGTCCGCCGCGGCCCCGAGCAGCCTCTCGATCGTGCGTGGATCACCGAGCGCGAGGATGCTCGGCGTGCCGGCCTCTTGCATCGCGGCCTTCTGGAACTTGCGCGCGGCGCGCTCGCGCGCGGCGGTCCGTGCGCTCGCGAGGGCGACCACCATGGCCCCGAGCTCGGGGAAGTGCTCTCGCAGGTCGGGCTCGTCTTCGGGCGGCACGAAGAGCTCGGTGTAGAGCTCGCGCAGGCGCGTCCGGCCTCGCACGAAGCCCTCTTCCAGCAACAGCTCGACGACGTCGTCGCGTCGAGACCAGCGCTCCTCCTCGTCGAGCGCGCGCAGGTCGGCCAGGTGCTCCCGCGCCCACGCGGCGATGCGATCGTCAGTCCACTCGGCGCTCGGTCGTTTTCCCATGGCTCACCTGCTTGATGACGGTCCCCGTGCCCGTCGCGGGGTCGTACCGAGTCTGTCGGTCATGGCCGCGAAGATCATCGAGTCGGTCTGCGTTTGTGGAGGAGCTTGCGGCCCTTGCCACCGAACCCGCGCTCGAGCCCGCGCGGGCCTCGGGCGCCGAGCCGCGCCAGTCACCCGCCCACTCGAGCACGCGCAGTCGAGCACGGTCCCACACGTCAAGCTGTGAGGCTCACGGCGCCGGCGCGGCGTCGAGCGCGCGCTGCCAGGCGGCGTGGGTGTGCGCGTCGAACAGGACGAAGCGGATCTCGTCGAGGGCGCGCGGGGTGCGGGCGGCGGCGACGGCGATCGCGGCGGCGTCGGCGAGCGGGTAGCGGAAGGCGCCAGGAGAGGGCGGGGACGGCGACGGTCGTCGCGCCGTGGAGGACCGCGGCGTCGAGGGCGGCGTCGAGGGCGCCGCGGAGCAGGCGCGCGTCGTCGGGCGCGCCCTGGTAGATCGGCCCGACGGCGTGGACGATCCAGCGGGCGCCGGGGAGCGCGAACGCCGGGGTGACGCGCGCCTCGCCGGTGGGGCAGCGCGCGCCGCGGGCGAGCACGGGCAGCGCGCGGCAGGCGTCGGCGAGCGCGGGGCCGGCGGCGCGGTGGATCGCGCCGTCGACGCCGCCGCCGCCGGCGAGCGCCGAGTTCGCGGCGTTGACGACGACGTCGCAGCCGGCGCGCGTGATGCCCCCGACGACCGCGGTGACGCGCGGGACGGCGAGGTGCTCGGACGCGGGGAACGTGACGTCGCGGCCGAGCAGCAGCGCGTCGCACAGCCAGGGCAGCAGGCGCGCCGCCCAGCCGGGGGCGGCGCGGTGCGCTGACGGGTCGGCGCTGGCGACGGCGGTGGCGATCGCCTCGCCGAACGGCGCGGGCTCGAACGTGACGCGGTAGATGTGGGCGCCGGTCCAGCTGCGGTGGAAGTCGAGCGCCTCGCCGGTCCACACGACGAACCACTTGTCCTCCATCTCCTCGGGCACCAGGCCATCGCGCAGCCGCGCCATCTCGGCGTGCGAGAACACGCGGCGCACTGGCAGCGTCGTCGTCGCCGCCGGCAGCGGCAGCGCCTTCCAGTCGCCGGGGCGTGCGCCGGGGCGGGCCATGCGCGGCAGCGTAACGCGGGGGCGGGGCGCGCCGCGCCGCTACGCGGTGAGATCGACGACGTCCGTCGCGTCGATCGTCGGCAGCTCGAGCTGCTTGAACCGGGCCCAGATCGCGTGGTTGGAGTGCCAGAAGGTCCCCATCTCGCGGAACGCCGCCTCGCACTTCCAGCGGGCGCCTTCGCGCCAGAACGTGTACGCGACGTACCTGCCCGGCACGGTCAGCGTGATCGTCCGGACGTCGGCCCGGCCGCCGCGAGACGTGCGCTGGTCCACGACGCCGTAGCGGCCGGCGAAGCGCGCGGCGAGCGCCGCTTCGTCGAGCGGCGAGCGCAGCTCGCACAGGAACACGGCGCGGGTCCACAGCTTGCCCGGTGGGACGAACGCGGCGAGCTCGGCGTCGGTGATCCCGAGGTGCGCCAGGATCCGCTTGCCTGCCGTGGGGCGTGGGCCGGCGGGCGCGGCGCGGGCGCGCGGGGCGGCGGGCTTCGCGCGGGCGGGCTTCGCGCGGGCAGGCTTCGCGCGGGCGGGCTTCGCGGGCGCCTTCGCGCGGGGCTTGCGGCTCGTGGTGGACGGCGTCTTCGCCTTCGCTCGCGGTGGCATGCCGCGAGTGTCTCAGATGGTGTCGCTCGATGTCCGAGCGGGATGCGAGAGTGCGGCGATGGAGCCCGAGACCTCGAACGACGACGACATCATGGAGCCCACCCACTGGAAGAAGGCGGGCTGGATCGCCCGCATCATCAAGGGGGACGACGACGGCTGGTCGGTGGCGATGACCCGGGTCGGCGACGACGAGCCGTCGCTCGTCGGGCCCTGGACGATGGGCCGCGACAAGAAGAACCCCAAGCCGATCGACGCCGCCGGCTTCGCGACGCTGGTCAAGGGCGCGAGCGACGTGGTGCGCCGCCACGAGGCGGCCGCGCGCGAGCGGCTGCACCGGACGCTGACGTGCACCACGGATCAGGGGCAGCGCGTCCGCGTCGACCTCGACATCGCTCCCGACGAGGACGACCCGCACGCGATCCTCGCGGTGTTCGACGAGCGGACCGGCGAGGAGCTGCGGCGCGGCCGCGTGGCGCCGAACGTCAAGCTGTCGGCGGCGGCCGCGTCGCGGTTCCTGCGCACCGGCGAGGCGTGAGGCGCGCGGCGCGCCGCGAGACGGCAGTGGCCGCGAGACGGCAGGGGTGGCCCGCCGCGCGGCAAGGGCCGGTCCCCGCAGGCGGCGAAGCCGTCGCCGGGCGCTCGCGGGCGAACCGACGCTGGTAGAGGTGCTCGATGCACTGCGGTAGCGGAGCCTTCCACGGCTCCTGGTCGCGATTGTCGAGCTTGCCCAGACGCTTGGGGTTCATGCCGAGCTCGCGCGCCATCTGCACCTGCGCGTGCGACAGATGGTGTCGCCGTCGCGCGTCGATCCAGTCCTGGAGCGGCGGCGGGATCCGCGGTCTCGTCGCCATCGTCGGCTCAGTAGCTCGCGCCGCCGCCGTCGGCGCCGAGCTCGACGCCGTTGCGCGCGCACACCTTGCGGATCATCTCCTGGCGGCCGCCGCTGACGCGCGCGAGGTAGCGCTGCGCCTTGGCCTTGTTGCGCGTGTTGCACGCGGCGAGCGCGGCGCAGTTGAGGGCCTGCTGGTTGGCGGGGTCGGTGGCGAGCGCCTGCTCGCAGCTGCGCAGGGCCTTGGCGTACTGGCCGGTCTTGAGCGCGGTGGTGCCGTCGTCGATCAAGGACTGCGGCTTGGCCGCCGGCGCGTCGGCCTCGCCGGTGGCGCGCGCGTCGCCCGACGAGGCGCGCGGCTCGTCGCCCTTGGAGGTCGAGGCGGAGCGCGGGCGGCACGCCTTCGCGCGGGCCTGGAGCTCCGCGGCCTTCTTCGGCCACAGCTTCGCGGCGTCGTCGGCGAGCTTCGCGGCGCCGGCGCAGTCCCGCGCCGCGAGCAGCTTGTCGAGCTTCGGGCCGATCTCGCCGAAGTAGGCGTCGCGCAGCTCGTCGAGCAGCGGCGCCACGCGCTCCTTGTAGATCGAGTCGTCCGGGATCTCGGCGAACGCGGCGACGGCCGCCGCGTAGTCCTTGTCGGCCTTCGCCGTCGCGACCTTCTGGGCCGCGGCCGCCGCGGGCGCCTCGCGGTCGGCCTGCGCCGCGATCGCCTGCGCCTCGGCGCTGGCGGGGTCGATCGCGAGCGCCGCGCGGGCCAGCTTGCCGGCGAGCGGCCACACCTCCGTCGTGACCGCGTTGCGCGCGTCGGCGAGCAGGCGCGCGAGGTCGGTGGTGGCGGCGCCGGCGTCGGCTCCGGGCACCGCGAGCGCGGCGTCGGCGGGCGTCGCGCCCGCGGCCGCCCGCGGCGACGTCCGGTCGCCGGACAGCGCGACCACCGCGACGATCGCGGCCGCCGCGGCGCCGGCCGCGGCGAGGCCGAGCCACAGCGCGGCG
>WYBA01000293.1 GCA_011526095.1 Myxococcales bacterium
ACGGACACGGACACGGACACGGACACGGACACGGACACGGACACGGACACGGACACGGACACGGACACGGTGACGGTGACGGAGACGGAGACGGGTTGTGCGATCGCCCCCACGTTCCGCTCACCCTGAGCGAAGGGCGAGCGCCAGCGAGCCCGCAGTCGAAGGGCCAGCCTGGGCGCACGGACGAGCCTCCCTCCCCTGCGACGCCCTGCCCTTTGCCTCCCCACCCGCCCTCTGGCATGGTCCCGCGCCGTGCCGCTGCCCCGCCGCCTCGTGCTCACCGCGACCCTCGCCTCCGCCGCCGCGGCGGCCGCGACCGTCGCCGTGGTCATGGCCACCCGCGCGCGCGGCGACACCGCCCCGCAGCCGCTCGACGACTACGGCGCCGTCCCCGCGTTTGCCTTCACCGACCAGACCGGCGGCACCACCACCGACGCCTGGCTCCGCGGCCACGTCACGGTCATCGACTTCATCTTCACCCGGTGCGACACCGTGTGCCCCGCGATCACCGCGCGCATGGCCCACCTCGACGAGCACACCGCCGACCTCGGCGACGCGCTCCACCTGCTCAGCTTCTCGGTCGACCCGGGCCACGACACGCCGGCCGTGCTCGCCGCCTACGGCGCCGAGTGGGGCGCGCGGCCCGAGCGCTGGCGCTTCCTCACCGGCGACGCCGCCGCGCTGCGCACCCTGATCGAGGGACCGCTGATGTCCGCGATGGTCGACGCCGGGACCTCGCCGTCCGGCGCGCCGGACATCCGCCACGGCGGCCACTTCCTGCTCGTCGATCGCGACCTGCGGATCCGCGGCGTCTACGACTCCAACGACGAGGCCCGGCTCGCCGCGCTCGCGCGCGACGTGCGCCGGCTCGTCGCCGAAACGCCGAAGCGCCCGTAGCCTCGCGGCCCGGGCGCCTCGTACCCGCACGCGCGGCCCGCGCGCCCGCGTCTCAGACGTACTGCTGGCAGGCGTTGCAGTAGTGGCGCTGGTACTGCGCCACGTACGCCGCCTGGCCGTTGCACCGCGGGCACGTCACCGCCGCGGCCGCACCCGCCGGCGGCGCGCCCATCGGCGCCGCGCCCATCGGCGCCGCCGCGTAGGCCGGCGCCGCCGCGCCCGCGCCCTGCTTGATCAGCGGCGTGAGCATCTGCTTCAAGACGAAGCCGGCCCCTACCAGGCCGCCGATCGCCAGGAAGCCCGAGTAACTGAGGCTGGCGCGTTCTGCGCCGTCGCTCGTCAGCAAGCGGACGAGGAAGAACGTCGAGCAGAACGCGGCCGCGCCCAGCACGCCGTTCATCACCTTCACCGGGATCTTGTGCTGCTGGCGCTGGAACGCCAGGAACGCCATGTAGCCGCACGCGCCGATCGCCGCGAGGCCGGTGATGAACCCGAGGTAGCCGAACGCCTTGACGTCGCCGTCGATGCCCTTCATCTGCTTGTCGCCCCACCCCGCCGTCTCGCATCGGTCGCCCGCGCACGCCTTCATGCCGAGCAGGCCGATCCCGACGCTGAAGCGCTCCTCACCCGCCGTCATCCAGCTCTTGGTGAGCACGCCGACCGCGATCAGCACCGCACACACCGCGAGGATGATCGCCGGCGTCTGCGCCGGGTTCGGTGGCCCACCGGCGGCGCCACCCGCGGGCGGCCCCCCCATGGGCGGTTGCTGACCATACGGCGGCTGTCCAGGCTGCTGCGGCTGCATCGCGATATCTCCCCCTAGAGATGTTTCGATGACGATACAGCGCGCGCCGCGCGCCCGGGCCCCGGCGCGGCGCCTATTTCGACGTGGCGCACATGTCGGCCACGCCCGCCTTGTCGTGGCCCATTCGGCACGTGACACTCCCCGCAGGTGGTCACGACCCTCGACATCGTCCGGCTCGTCGTCGGGATCTTGATCCTCTACTGGGGCGCCGAGTGGCTGATCCGCGGCTCCGCCACGCTCGCCCGCGCGCTCGGCGTCAAGGCGCTCGTCATCGGCCTCACCGTCGTCGCCTACGGCACCTCCGCGCCCGAGCTCGCCGTCTCGACCCAGGCCGCGGTCGATCACCTCCAGCCGATCGCACTCGGCACGGTGATCGGCTCGTGCGCCGCCAACATCTCCCTGATCCTCGGCCTCACCGCGCTGATCGCCCCGCCGACGATCGACGGCCGGCTGATCCGCCGCGAGATCCCGGTCCTGATCGGCTCGGCGATCGCCGTGCCGGTGATGCTCGCCGACGGCGTGCTCAGCCGGGTCGAGGGCATGGCGCTGATCGGCTGCGCGATGGTGTTCACGATCGTCACGCTGACGGTGTCGTCGCGCGACGAGGCCGACGAGGACGACGCGATCAAGGCGCGCGAGGCCGAGGACGCCGGCGCCTCGTACGGCGGGCGCGCCCGCGCGCGGGTCGGCCCGGTGATGGCGATCGTCATGAGCGCGGCCGGGCTCGGCCTGCTCGTCGTCGGCAGCGACCAGTTCGTCGCCGGCGCCCGCGGCGTCGCCGGCGCGCTCGGCCAGAGCGAGCGCATGCTCGGCATGACGATCATCGCGCTCGGCACCTCGATGCCGGAGCTGATCGCCTCGCTCGTCGCCGCGACCCGCGGCCAGTCGGCGATCGCGGTCGGCTCGGTGATCGGCTCGAACCTGCTCAACGTGTTCCTCGTGCTCGGCGTCGTCGCGTACCTCCGCCCGATCCGCGTCGGCGAGCGCATGCACGTCGTCGACCTCGCGGGCCTGGTCGCGATCACGCTGCTCGGCGTGCTGTTCATGCGCGGCTCGCGCCGGATCAGCCGGCTCGAGGGCGCGATCCTCGTCGCGGCCTACGTCGGGTTCATCGTCGCGGCGAGCCTGCTGTAGCGACGCCGGGGCGATCGATCCGGAACGAGACGGGGAGCTGGACGAGGGTGCCGCCGCCTTCCTTCGGCGTGGCCGGGTAGGACCGCTCGGCGACCACGCCGCCGAGGCACTCGGCGAGGGCGGGCGGCGCGAGCCGGAGCTCCGTCGCCCGGACGTCGCCGAGCGGCGCGATGAAGAAGCCGAGCGTCGCGTCGCCCTCGTACCCCGACGTGACCGCCAGCGTCGCCTCGTAGCACCCGAGCAAGCCGGGGGCGAGGGCGGCCACGGACAGCGCGACCTCGGCCTTCGACCGCGCGCCCACCACGGTCGCCTCGCCGATCGCGACCGTCGGCAGCCCGGTCGGCGGCACGTGCGCCTGCAGCTCCAGCACCCAGCGGCCCCTGGACGCGATCGCCTCGAGCGCGGCCACGAGCAGGGCCGCGGGCACGCCGGCGTGAACCTCGACCTGGACCCGGGCGACGTCACGGGGCCACCGTCGCGGCATCGCGCGTTCCGCGCCGGCGTGGAGCGCGTCGACCCAGCCCGCGCCCGCTGAGTCCGCGTCCGACACGGCCCGCGGCGAGGCGCCGCTGCCGTCGTCGACCACGACGCCTCCGGACACCAGCTCGACGCGGACGTGCACGGGGGGCACGTCGCTCCTCGCGGCGCCACGGGTGCCGAACACCAGCGGGAGCGCCGCCACCGTGCCGTCCTGATCGACGGCGACCGTCGCGCCCGGGATCGCGGACAGCACCGCACCCAGCGTCGCGCTGTCGACCGCGCGATCGGCGAGCACGAGGACCGGCACGTCCAGGAACGCCTCGCGGGCCTCACCGCCCGCTGGGACGCGCCGTGGGATCGTCTGCCCGGCGGCCCACCACGGAGAACCCGGAAGCTCGACCACCGGCGCGCCCGACGCCGCCCGCGCGAACGTGGGCGTTCGCGCCCTCGGAGCGAGCCGCTCCATCGGGTCGCTGGGCGCGTCGGGGTACTTCTTGCCGCCGCGCGATTCGTCCAGCGGCAGGGGCCGCCCGCGTTGTCGGGCTCCACCTCCTCCACCTCGATCGGCGGCGGGAACGCGGCCGCCAGCGCCTCGAGCCCCTCCACCGCACGCTCGGACGCCCCGACCTCGAACGCGACGCCGTCGAGCGAGACGCGCGCCACCGTCAGCTCGCCGATCGTCAGCGCGCCCGCCGCGGACACCGCGACGTACCGACGGGTCCCAGGCGCCCGCGCGAGGTCGTGCGCGCGCGGCAGCGCGACCGCCCCGGCGCCGCGCGGCGGCAGCATGATCGGGATCGTCGCGAGCGCCGCGTCGAGCGGCGCACGCCGCGTGGCCTCGACGCCGCGCCCCTGCGCCGCGAGGTAGCGGCCGATCAGCGCGACCGCGCGCCACCGCGCGCCGTCACCCGGGCCCCCGCCGTCCGCCTCGGCGATCATCGGGCACGGCGGTGCAGGCGCCGCCGGTGCGGCGGCCGCGTCGCGCGGCGAGGCGTCATCGCGCTCCGCCGGCCGCTGGCTCGCGATCCGGTCGAGGCACGCGCACGCCGGCCCGCACTCGGCGCGCACCGCCGCCGCGAGCCGCGGCAGCGGGTCGGCCTCCCTGTCGATTCCTTCGAGCGCCCCGGCCAGCCGCCCGAGGTCCGCGCGCGCCGCCTGCTCGAGCGGATCCTCGGCCGGGCGCCGGCGCGACGACGAGTCGGCGCACGCCGCCACGCCGAGCGCCACCGCGATCACCGCGCCGAGGCTCGACCAGGTCCCCGTCTTCACCATCGCCGCGATCGTATCCCACCCTCACCCCGCGCGCGCCACGCCCAGGTAGCGCAGCACCGCGGCGCACGTCTCGGCGCGCAGCGCGGCGCCGTCGAGCTCGGGCGTGTGCAGCGCGCCGTGGATCATCGCCTCGACCAGCTCGACCACGACGAACGCGGCGAGCGCGACGTCCTCGACCGCGAGCTCGTCGGCGTGGGCGCGCAGGAACGCCTCGGCGACGCCGCGCGCGCGCCGGTTGATCTCGCGCACGTGGTCGACCCGCCCGAGCCGCGGCACCTGCTCGTGCAGCACGCGGTGCAGCCGCGGGTCGATGCCGTGACACGCCCACAGCGCGTCGATCACGCGCGGCGCGGCCTCGGCGACCGGCAAGGCCCACGCCTCGCGGGTGCCGCGCTCGAACACCTCCCACATCCGGGCCGCGTGGCGGTCGGCCAGCGCAGTGACGATGGCCTCCTTCCCCGGGAAGTACTGGTAGAGCGAGCCGACGCTGATCCCGGCGGCCTCGGCGATCCGGTTGGTCGTCGCCGCCTCGTAGCCGCCGCGGATCAGAACGCGAGCCGCCGCCTCCAGGATCGCCTCGACCATTGCCCGCGACCGGTCCTGACGCGGCTGCTTGCGCGCACTTGTGCGCGCCCGCGCCGGGCGGCGCGCGCCCGGGGAACGCGAGTCGACAACGCGAGTATTTGCTCGCATTTTGGCACCATGCCGTCCCCGCTCGCCCTCGTCAAGCTCGCCGTCGCCTCCGCCCGCCTCGTCCGCGACCCCGACCGCCTCGAGGAGGTGTTCGCGCTCGCGGACACGCTCCAGCAGACCGAGGCGATCGACGCGATGCTCGCCCACGTCCGCCGCGACCCGCAGGGCGCGCGCGCGGTCGTCGAGCGCCCGCGGGTCCGCGCCCGCCTCGCCGCGCTGCGCGCGCTGCCCGACGGCACGTTCGGCCGTGAGGTCGCGCGGTTCCTCGACGACCGCGGCCTCGACCCCGACGCCCTGCCCGATCGCCCCGCGGACGACCCCCGCGCGTTCGTCCGCGCCCACCTCTACGAGACCCACGATCTGTGGCACGTCGCGACCGGGTTCGACACCGACGTCGCCGGCGAGGTCGGCCTGCAGGCGTTCTACCTCGCCCAGCTCCCCGCGCGGCTCGCGCCGCTGCTGCTCTCGGTCGCGATGGCCAACACCTTCCTCTACCGTTTCGACGACGCGGGCCCGCGGATGGACGCGATCGCCGCCGGCTGGCGGCTCGGGCGCGCCGCGCGTCCGCTGTTCGGCGTGCGGTGGGCGGAGCTGTGGGAGCAGCCGCTCGCCGAGGTGCGCGCGCGCCTCGCGATCCCCGCTGGCGGCGTCGCGATCGCCGCCGCGGCGTGAGCGGAGGTGCGACGTCGAGGGAGCAGCGCGCGCGGTGAGAATCCTCACGAGGCGCGCGAGAACGCTGCCATTGCCGATAGTTGCGCCGCGCCGAACCACCGGGGTCGGCAGACCTTGCCCTGAGATGGCGGCTACGCACCCAGCGTCATCGGGTGCTAGCCCCGCCCTGTAGAGACGACGGGTTGCGACCCTGTATGACCATCGGCATGAAGCTCACCGCCGTCATGAGCACCCTCGCCCTGCTCGCCGTGGGAGCGGCCAGCGTGGGCGAGGCCCGTGCCGAGAGTCAGGCCCAAGCGGAGCGTGAGGAGGGCGAGACCCTTCGCCCTTCGCAGATCGTGCGGAAGAAGATCGCGATCGATGCGTCGATGGCAGAGCTCATCTCGCCCGACGCAGTTGCCAATGAATCCGCGGTGAACAGCAGGATCATCTACCTGAACAACTGCAAGCCAAACGGCTGCACCGTCAGGTCCGGGGGGGAGGACTCCAGACAAGACCTATCGGGGATCATTTCTGGCATCAGAACTATCTCGGCGTTCGCCTACTCGGATGCCATCTGGGACCAGGTCGTCCAGTGTGTGCGCGAGACCTTCGCGCCGTTCAACCTCACGATCACCGACCAGGATCCGTGCAACGGCCAGACGTCGGGCTGCACGGTGAACCACTGGGAGGACATCGTGGCCGGTAGGCCGCAGGAAGCCGGCTTCGATAGCAACGTCGGCGGCGTCTCGCCCTGGTCTCGGAACTGCCAACTGCCGATCATCAACAACTCGATCACCTACAGCTTCGCCAACCTATACGGTCCTGATGTTGTGAGCATCTGCTGGACGGTCTCGCAGGAGGTCGCGCACTCGTGGGGGCTCGACCATCAGTACCTGCGCGAGGACCCGATGACGTACCTGGAGGGCTCGAGCCTCCCGGGCGGGTTCAAGCGGTTCCAGAACCAGAACGCGCAGTGCGGCGAGTACTCGGCGCGGAGCTGCCAGTGCGGTGGCTCGACGCAGAACAGCGTACAGAAGATCCTTGGGATCTTCGGCGCCGCCGGCCCGACGCCGCCCGAGGTCTCGTTCGACGACCTCACCAACGGCGAGCAGGTCGAGCCGGGTTTCATCGTCCGCACGACGATCGTCGACGACAACGGCATCACCTCCGCGACGCTGACCGTCGACAACCAGGCGGTGCAGACGCTGACCACGCCGCCGTACGTGTTCAACGCGCCGGGCTCGCTCGGCGAGGGCACGCACCGCGTGACTGTCACCGCGGTTGACAGCCTCGGCACCTCGGGCTCGGCCTCGGTCGACGTCAACATCGGCCCGCCGTGCGAGACGCCGGCCGACTGCGCCGGCCAGGGCGAGAACTACACCTGCGTCGGTGGCCGCTGCGTCCCCGGCGAGGGCGCCCCGGGCGGCCTCGGCGAGGCGTGCATGGACAACTCGGAGTGCTACTCCGGCCAGTGCGCGACCGCCGGCGAGGACCGCTACTGCGTCGAGCCGTGCGAGGTCGGCGGCAGCGACTGCCCGAGCGGCTTCCAGTGCCTCGATGCCGGCGGCACCGGCGTGTGCTGGCCTGGCGGCGGCGACGACACCTCCGGCGGCTGCTCCAGCTCGTCCGGCGACGGCGCGATGACCTCCTCGCTCGCGCTCGGCGCCCTGCTCGGCGTGCTGTTCGCCGGTCGCCGCCGCCGCGCGAGGACCTGCTGAGCACTGACTGTGACGCAGCGCCGCGGGCGCCGAGTACGTTCGACATGAAGCTCACCACCCTCATGAGCACCCTGGGAGTGCTCTACTTGGGAGCCGCCGACGCGCCAGTCGCCGTTGCAAAGGGTTACCCAAGCCCGTCGAAGATGGTGAACGTCGTACCCGAGACGATGGGGTTGGGTGGCAGCTGGGGCTCGGAACCAACGCCTAGCGGCATCAGCTACCGTTTGATCTACCTCAACAACTGCAAGCCGAACGGCTGCGTCATCAACCCTGGCTTCGAGAACTCGCAAACGAACACGTCGAGCATCTTGGACCTGCGGGCGAACATCGCCGCGTTCGAGTACTCGGACGCGGTCTGGGAGGAGGTCGTGCAGTGCGTGCGAGACACGTTTGCACCGTTCAACCTCACGATCACGGACCAGGATCCGTGCGGTGGACAGACATCGAACTGCACGGTGAACCACTGGGAGAGCGTCGTCGCGGGTGATCCAGAGGAGGCGGGATGGCCGCCCTGGATCGGAGGAGAATCCGCGGATGTATGCGGGATCGTGCATAACTCGATCACCTTCGCCTTCGCTAACGCCTTCGGTCCAGACGTCGTCAGCATCTGCTGGACCGTGTCACGCGAGTTAGCCCACTCGTGGGGCCTCGACTATCAGCTGCTGCGCGAGGATCCGATGACGTACCTGGAGGGTTCGAGCCTGCCAGGTGGGTTCAAGCGCTTCCAGAACCAGAACGCTCAGTGTGGTGAGTTCGAGGGCCAGCCGCGGGTCTGCAACTGTGGTGGGACGACGCAGAACAGCTTCCAGGAGATCATGGGGATCTTCGGCGCTGGCGGCCCGACGCCACCCGAGGTCTCGTTCGACGACCTCACCAACGGCCAGCAGGTCGAGCCCGGCTTCATCGTCCGCACGACGATCGTCGACGACAGCGGCATCAGCTCGGCTACGCTGCTGATCGACAGCCAGACGGTCCGGACGCTGACCAACCCACCGTACGTGTTCAACGCGCCCGCCACGCTCCGCGAGGGCACGCACCGCGTCACCGTCACCGCGGTCGACGCCCTCGGCACCTCGGGCTCGGCCTCGGTCGACGTCAACATCGGGCCGCCATGCGAGACGCCGGCCGACTGCGCCGGCCAGGGCGAGAACTACACCTGCGTCGGTGGCCGTTGTGTCCCCGGCAAGGGCGCCCCGGGCGGCCTCGGCGCGGACTGCATGGACAACTCGGAGTGCTACTCGGGCCAGTGCGCGACCGCCGGTGAGGACCGCTACTGCGTCGAGCCGTGCGAGGTCGGCGGCAGCGACTGCCCGAGCAGCTTCCAGTGCCTCGACGCCGGCGGCACCGGCGTGTGCTGGCCTGGCGGCGGCGACGACTCCTCCGGCGGCTGTTCCACCTCTACCGGCAACGGCGCGATGACCTCCTCGCTCGCGCTCGGCGCCCTGCTCGGCGTCCTGTTCGCCGGCCGCCGCCGCCGCCGCGCGCGCGCCTGAGCGACCTCCCCTGTACGCGGGCTGGGTGAACCGCCCGCACGACGCCCCGGACGTCCCCCGTCCGGGGTGTCGCCTTTTTCAGGATCAGCGACCGCTGGCCCAGGAACCGAGGATGGCCCCCCTCAGGGAACCAACCTCGTTCTCAAACTGCCGGTCGTGATCTTCGAGCGCACCGCTGCGCCACCGACTGGGTTCACGGTGCCCGCCGATGTGTTGACACGAGTGCGCCCGACTGCGCCGCCGCCACCACCGCCAAGACCGCTGGTGTTCCCGGCCTGCCCATCGGTTGGTAGCTGCGCCGATGTTCCGCCACGGCCGCCGTAGCCGTTGTTCGCGAACTGCGCGACGCCACCATCTGCCCAGGCTTCGTCGATACCCCCGTCCTCGCCATTGAGCAAGGCACCAATGCCCCCAGCCGAGCCGCCGCCGCCCTTCGTGGAGATCACAACGGCGCCGCCCTCCAGCCGCACCTGTGGGGCCTCGATCAGCACCGAGCCTCCCGATCCTCCCCCTCCTCCTCCTCTCGCTGACGTAGACACACAGCCAGGAACGGCCGCGGACGCTGAAACCCCGCCACCCCCGCTTGCGTCGATAACGCCCGCAGCGAGCAAGTTCACCTCGACTCGGCTGACGAGCTGAATTGCGCCGCCGCCCCCGCCGAACCCACTGAGGCACGAGTCTCCGGTGACGCCCGATTGGCCTCCCTCGCAGCCGCCCCGCAGCGGCTCCAAGTCGACGTCGGCCAGCAAGGCGCCTCCGGGTCCGGCAGCAGAGCCGCCGTTGTTGGAGGTGCCTCCGCTTGCTCCAGCGTCGCCGTTACCTGCCCCGCCGGCTCCACCTGGAAGCGACGCCGAATTTGCGTCGACGCCATCGCAGGAACCCGCACCGCCTCCCGGTCCGTTCACCTTCAGGTTGGCTGACACATCGAGCAGCGCCGTGATCTCGATCGATCCGTCGGCAACGACCATCAGTCCGCGACTTCCTGTGACGGTCGTGTTCCCCGAAACCGCCAGCGACTCCACCATGAACACACGATGAGCACCGAGGTCGGCGCTCGGCACGGAAACGCTCGACGTACCGTCGAAGACGATCCCGCTGTCGGTGTCGATTGTCGACCCCGTACCCAGCGTCACCGCCGGGGCTGCGACGTCGTCGCGCGCCATGTCCAGGTACTCAGCCAAGCCGTTGCTCGGGTCGACGTCCAGGCACCGACTCGATGCCCCGTCACAGCCGAGCGGGCAGTCTATCTCGACCTCCACCACGCCCGCCGACGAGCACTGCACATAGTGGTCGGCCTCGCACACCACCGAGTCGGGCACGCATGCCGTGTTCGCGTCGGGCCCAGCGTCGACCGACGCATCGATCGCGGCGTCGATGGCCGCGTCATGGGGATCCGCGTCGTGGTCGACATCAGGCGGCGGCGGCAACGCGCAGCCGAGCAACGCCAGTGAACAGGTGGACAGCCACGCGACAAGCTTCATCGAACTCTCCTGGGTGGGCATGCTACCGCGCCGTTGCGGCAGCGCGGAAGCTGTCGCCCGCCGCGGCGCAAGGTTGCGTGTTGCCTGCGTCACGTCGGGCGCCCACAGGTGGAATCCTCACACCGCCTTGCGATCACCGGGATGCGCGATCAACCCGATCACGACCGGCCTCTTGCGCGCGGTGATTCGAGCGGACGCGCGAAACGGGCCATCGTCCGGGCCGCGGACGAGGCGCCCCGCCACAAGGATGAGGTCCCCGACGCCGGCCGAGGCCTCCTCGTCTCGCCATCGCCGCGGCTCCTCGTGGGTCCAGGTCGCGCGGGCGGGGTCGAACAGGATCGTGGCGCGCGACGCATCCACCGCGATCAGCGTGTCACCGCACTGCATGCCGAAGTCGACGGCGCGGGTGGCCTCCTCGTGGATCGCCCAGACGCCATCGGAGTCCATCAACGTCCGCTGCCAGTAGGCCACGCACGCGGCCTTCGAGCGCGGCGCCGCCAGCATCTCGGGGGCGGAGGTCACCACACCGACGAGCACCACGTCCCCTTCGCCCGCGGGCACGCTCGCCCGCGCCGCCCGTTCCAGCGCGGCGAGACGGCGCTGCGGGGTGGAGAGCGACACGAACGCCGTGATCGCGACCGCGATCAGGATCGCGACCGCACCAGCCACGTGCTGCCCGCGCTTGATCAAGACCATCCCGGGCAGCGACAGCACCGTCAGAAGTAGAAACCGCGCGCTCCAGTGCCGCTCGACCACGCGCCGCACCAATGTGCTCCACTGCATCTCATCTCTCCCGCGCCACGACTGCCTCGACCGTCCGCTCGAGGATCTCCTGTGCGTCGTCGAAGCACGCGACGACGATCGCCAGGAAGATCTCCGTCGTCGTGAACAGATCCGTGTCCGTCTCCAGCGGCGCGTCCCAGAGCGGCATGAATCGCTCACGCAGCGGCTTGTACGTTCCAGGATCTGCGCTCTCGCCCCGCCGCTTTGTCCGTTGGATGTAGGAGCGAAGCCCTGAGTCCCGCAGGTTCCATCTGAGAGCGTCTGTTTGCTTCGTCAGTTCTTCACCAAGCCCGTGCTGGGCAAGCTCGTCGCCGCTCTCGAGTGCGACGGCGAGCCGCATCGAGGTCGAGTGCACGTCTTGGGCGGTGCGCTGCATGTCCTCATACGCCATGCTGAGGCCGCCCTGGACGATGCCGTACACGGCGGCGACGGCGGCATTCCCGATCTGAGAGAGCGTGAAGTGGCTGATCGCGAGAGCCGCGCCCAGTGGCCCGGTGAACCGCGAGAGCCGCGGTGCCCAGCGGCCGACGATTCCGAGGCCTCCCCATGTCGCTTCGACGGCCCCCGCGACGCGGTCGTCCCCGGTACCGTCGAACACGAGAATGAGCCCGTGCGCAATGTTGAGCACGTTCAACGCGATGTTGATCGAGCTCAACGTCCTGGCTGACCCTCCGAGCAGCGCCGCCGCGGCTTCCCTCTGTCCCTTGGCGACGAGAATCCCCGCGGCGGCGAGCTTGTAGGCGGCGATCCCTCCCTGGACGAGCCAGAGCAAGTTCTTCGCGACCTCGGTGACGCCACCAACCACATTTGTCCGCCCGAACTCTGCGACGAAGAGTCGCTCGCGAGCCTCGGGGTCCGTGACGTTGACGATCGCCTCCACCGCGTTGGCTAGCGCCGCGATGTGGGTCGCCACATCCGCCATCGACTCGGCGCCGGCCAGCTTCTCCTTGTAGCCGTCCGGAAGATCCACCTCCCCCAGCTGGTTGCGGAACTGCTCCACCGCGTTCCGCATCACGTCGCGCTCGGCGGTGATCAGCCGCTGCGCGATCGACACCGTCTGGCGGGACACCGTCACCAGCCGCGCCGCGGAGACCTTGATCTGCGTGTCGGTATCGAGGCGATCCACGGGCGCCTCGCCCTCTTCGAGCGCCTTGTCCGACTTCTCCTCGATGTGGTCGTGGACCCACTCGGAGCTCGCGCGCGCCCGGAACTCGTCGACCTTGCCGGACAGCTGCTCCAGCCACGGAGCTACCGTGGCAGGATCGCCCTCCGTACGCACAGCGTCGATCAGCGGCTGCGTGTTCGTGACCGCCGCGTCGATGTGCGCGACGAGCTGTGGACCTCGCGTGACGGAGGTGAACCCCGGCGAACGCTCGACACGGCCATGGGTGATCTGGAACCACTCGTCGAGCAGCAGCCGGTAGCGCGCGGGCACCTTGTCGTGGTGAACGCCCGGCTTGGAGCGATCGAAGGCCACGCCGTCCTTGACCTCGACCGCCACGCTGACGATGTCGATGATCGCCTGCAGCGTCGGCAACGCGCTCTCCCAGACGACGCGCTCGCTGGCGAGCCCGAGCAACTGACGGAGATCGGTCTCGGCGCCGCGCAGCGCCTCGAGCGACGGATCGAGCCCGACGCCGAGCTGGTACGCGAGCGTCTCGAAGCGCGCGAGGTCCGACCCAAGGTCGAGGACTTCGTCGCGGACGCCCTCCAGCTTGTCGTCACGCTTCGCGATCGAGATCTCGCGATGCGCGTGCTGGAGGTCCTCGGTGATCGCGGAAGCTGATGCGAGGACCGGGCCTGGCTCCTGCGCCGCGCGCACCGCACCGGCGCGACGCTTGATGATCGCGAGCGTCCCTCGCCCGATCTCGAGCCCCTCCGCCCGGCTGAAGCCGCCGCCCGCCTTACGCCCTCGTGCCTCGGCCTTCCAGCTCCAGCCCGTCTCGGGCACGAGCTCCACCTCGACGCGCTCCAGGGCATCCCGGATGATCGCGGCTGCCTCCGCGTCCAGGTCTCGAAGCGCCGCTTCGAGCGCCGCCGCGCGCCCGAACGCGATCGCCGCGTCGGCCTTCTGAGCCGCGTACGAGCCGTCGTCACCGGGAACGGCGGTCACGGAGAGCAGATGCACGATCCGGTCGCGGAGTCGGGTTGCCACTGCCCGGAGATCCTGCGGCTCGCCGCCCGACTCGAGGCTCTCGAGCCCCGTGCGTGAGGTGCTGTCGATGGCGGCGAGCAGGTTGTCGACGAGTGTATCCGACGGATCCGCCTTCTTGGCGGCGCTGTTCTTCTTCCGCTGCACGACGGCTGGTGCATGCGCAGTGCTCCGCGCCCCAGCGCGACCGAGGCCTTCCGCGCCTGTCTGTGCCCGCACGTTCTCCACGCCCGCAGGCTCGCCCAGCCCCCCGTCGGCATCGCCCAGCAAGGGCTCGGCGCTCTCGCCGCGCACCACCGCGTCGGCGACCGCGTCGGCGTGCTGCTCGTACGCGTCACCCGCCTGGCCGACACCGCCCTTGAGCTGCACGCCCGCGCGCTGCTGGACGACGTGCGCGGCCTCGTGCGCCGCGGTGTGCAGCGACGGCGACGCGGCGAACGCGACGCGATCGCCGGTCGCGTAGGCCTCGGCGCCGAGCGCGGCCGACGCGTCCGCGCCTGCGCCGCCGACCTGGGCGCGCACGCCCGTCACGTCGTGCGGGCCAAACGACGCCTGGATCGCCTCGAGGTGCGGCAGCGGCGCGCCCGCGCCCTCCACCCCGGCCGCCGCGACGGCTACCGGGTCGCCCGTATCCGCCGCGGGCCCGGACGGCGTCGCGCGCCGCTGCACCGCGCCGCCCACCGCCAGCGTGCCGCGGTCGACCTCGTCGTACCGCGCCGGCGCGTCGATGCTCACCGGCTCGCTCGTCGCAGACCGATCGCCGACGCCGGCCTCGACCGCCGCACCGGCGCCGCCGGCCTCGCCCACCGCCAGCGTGCCGCGGTCCACCTCGTCGTACCGCGCCGGCGCGTCGATGCTCACCGGCTCGCTCGTCGCCGCGCGGTCGCCGACGCCACTCGCGCCAGCGCCGCCGCCAGGCGCGCGCGCTGCGTCGAGCGTCGCCTCGCCGACGCGCCCGTCGGGCGCCACGCCGTGATCGGCCTGCCACCGCGCCACCTTCCTCGGGTCCAGCGCGCCGTCCTCGCCGACGCACGCGCCCCAGGTCAGCCGGTCGAACGCCGCGGCCGCCGCCGCGTGGGCCTCGTGATACGCCCGCGCGCGCTGGACCCAGCCCGGCTCGGCGCGCTCACCGGCCGCGACCTCGCCGGCGCCGTCGCCCTCGCCCGCCACGTCGCCGGAGATCGCGATCGTCGGCCGCCCGAGGCTCTCGTCCCACGCCGCAGGCGCGTCGATCGTCGCAGGCGCCCGGTCCGCGCGCGCGCCTCCATGGCCGACCTCACCCGCGCCGGCCGGCGCCGCCGCACCGCCCCCACCCCCGCCGAGGTCGATCGTCGCGCGGCTCTCCTCGTAGACGGGCGGCGGATCCATCTTCGCCGCTGCCCGCGCCTTGCGCTGCACCAGCCCCTGCGTAAGCGTGCGCTTGCCCGGCGCGCCGAGCCCGCCCGTCGACCGGCCGGTGGTGCGTGCCGAGGCTCCGGCGAGCCCAGGGCGCCGCTCGCGCGACATCAGACGATCCTCTTGGTGCCGTTTCTCATGCTGCCCGCTCTCGGCCGACCGCACCGGTGGTTGCGTCGAACTTCGTACCCCCAGCACGATCCGGACGGCAAGTGCATCCTCGACCGTGTGCCCGGAGGCCGAGCCGGTCTCACCCTGCAAGGGTGGGCTACGTCATCTACGTACCGCGCATGGCGGTCGTTGCAGGGAAGCGGCGTGCGGCCGGCGCGTCGCCCGGCCCAGGCAGGCTAGTCTCGGCGCCATGACCCGCGTGTTCTCGGCCCGCGTGCAGGGCGGCGTGATCGTCGCCGACGGCCAAGACCTGCCCGAGGGGCTGACGGTGACCGGCGCGACGAGCGAATCGGCGGCCGAGATCGCGCTCGACCCGGCCGAGCTTGCGGAGCTCGATCGAGCGATCGCCGAGGCGGACGCCGACACCTCGGAGCCCGTGCCCAACGAGCAAGTGCTCGTAGCGCTCGATCGGCTCGCGGAGTCCCGTTAGTGCACGGTCCTGCGCGCGATGGCGTCCACGGCCGCCGTCGCCCGCCGCCCTGACACCCGCGCGCCGCCCGCCCCGCCTCGGCTAGACTGCGCCCGCCACCATGCACGTCCGCGACTACGCCCGCGCGGTGATCCTGGCCGACACGCTCGACGGCAAGCTCGCGCCGCCGCCGCGGTGGGAGGAGCTGGAGCTGGTCGACGACGCGCCGCCCGAGCTGCTGGGCGCGCCGGGGCGGCCGCCGGGCCTTCAGCCGATCCACCACCGCAAGGTGTCGGTGCCGCCGATCGCGGGGATGCGCGATCCGGCGCAGCGCGCGCGGATCCTCCACGCGCTCGCCAACCACGAGCTGCAGGCGATCGAGCTGTTCGCGTGGGCGCTGCTGGCGTTCCCCGGCGCCCCGCGGCCGTTCCGCGCCGGCCTGGTCGGGATCCTCGCCGAGGAGCAGCTCCACTTCCGGCTCTACCTCGACCGGCTCGCGGCCCACGGCGTGGCGTTCGGCGACCACCCGGTGACCGCGCACTTCTGGAACAAGCTGCCCGATCCTCCGACGCCGCTCGGCTTCGTCTGCGCGATGGGCCTCACGTTCGAGCAGGCCAACCTCGACTTCGCCGTCGACTACGCCCGCGCCGCACGCGAGGTCGGCGACCCGGCGACGGCCGAGGTCCTCGACCGCGTCCACGCCGACGAGATCGGCCACGTGCGGTTCGCGTGGACGTGGCTGGGCAAGCTCGCGCCCGGCGTCGATCCGTGGGAGGCGTACTGCGCGGCGGTCGCGCCGCCGCTCGGCCCCCACCGCGCGCGCGGCAAGGACCTCGACGCCGACGCGCGCCGCGCCGCGGGGATCGACGAGGCGTTCATCGCCCGGCTCGACGAGATCGCGGCGAAGCGCCCCGGCGGCGGGCCGCGGTGAGCCCGCGCCGCCTCGTCGCCAACCTCGACTGCGAGGCGGAGTGGACCGGCGCCGCGCTGCCGGCCGCGGTGCGGGCGCGGATCGCCGCGCTCGGCACGCTGATGCGCGCGCTCGCCACCGCCGACGACGACGAGCTCCTCACGGTCGCGCCGGTCGACGCCGTCCGCGTCCCGGACGTCCCGGGCGCGCCGCGCCCGCGGCTCGCGGCCGGGCCGCCGCGTCCGGATCCCGGACGACCGACGCTGACCTGGGGCGCGACCGCCGCCGCGCCCGCCTGCCCCGACCCGGCCGTGACCGGCGACGACGTCGCCGCGCGGCTGTGGCGCGCGCCCGCGCCGCCCCCGGCGTCCGACGCGGTCGCGATCGCGCGGGCGTGCAACGACCGCCGGCTCGCGGCCGCGGTCACCGCCGCGCTCGACGCGCCGCTGCCCGGCGCCGCGATCGTGACGGCGGACGACGGCGACGTCGCGCTCGACGACGCGATCCGCGCCGCCGCCGCGGCGAGCCCGCTCGGCGCCTGGGTCGCCAAGGCGGTGATCTGCGCCGCCGGGCGCGACCGCGTCCGGCGCCGCGGCGCCGACCTCGACCCGGCGACGCGGACGCGCCTGTCCCGGCTGCGCGCGCGCGGCGGCGCGCTCGTCGTCGAGCCGTGGCTCGACCGCGCGCTCGACCTCGGCCAGACCGGCGTCGTCGGCGACGACGGTGGCGTCACGCTGTGGCCGGCGCACCGGCTGTGGTGCGACGACGGCGGCGGGTTCCGCGGCGTCGTGATCGACCCGCGCGACGAGGCGGTCGCGCCGCACCGCGCGGCGCTCGCGGCCGCGGCGCGCGCCGCGGGCGAGGCGATCGCGCGCGCCGGTCACCGCGGCGCGTTCGGCGTCGACGCGCTTGTCCATCGCACGGCGCGCGGCCTCGCCCTGCGCCCGCTGGTCGAGATCAACGCGCGCCTCACGTTCGGCGTGATCGCGCGCGCCTGGGTCGAGCGCCGCGGCGGCGCCGGCGCGCTCGAGGTCGGGCGCGGCGCGCCGCCGGCGGGCGCCTGGCCGCTGCTGTTGCCCGGCGGCGACGACGACACCGCCGCCTGGCTCGCCGAGGTCACGGCACGGGCGCCGTGAGCACGGCGATCTGCTCGACCGACGACAGCCGCGGCTGGGTGTCGCCCGGGCGGCGGAGCTGCCCGCCCTGCCCGTGGTAGGGCGGGAACGGGTTCGCCGGGTCGACCGTCGAGACGATCACGTCGCCGCGCCGCGTGAGCAGCACGACCGGCTGCGGCTCCGCGTCGGTCGCCGGCCGCGGCAGCTTGATCGCCACGCCGCCGGCGCCGCGCGCCTCGAACACCGCGCCGGCGCGGTCCGCCTCGGGGACCAGCCGCGCCAGCTTCCACGCCTTGCGCTCGGCGTCGGCGAAGTCCGGCGGCGTCGCGCCGAGCCGCGCCGCGTCGATCGGCGCGGCGGCGACGCCGTCGACGGTCACGGCGATCGACAGCCCCGCGGGCACCTCCACGCGCGGCGGCGGCGGCGTCTTGGGCGCGCGCTTGGCCTCGCTCTCCTCGCCGGCGCGCGAGCACGCCGCGGCGAGGATCGCGAGCAGGGCGAACAGCCACGGGCGCCACATGGACGACAGGATACCGCGCCCCGCCCTCGCCCGCAGCGCTACTCGCAGACGGTGGCGTTGAGCGCGAACGTGTCGAAGAAGAAGTTGGTGTTGAGCGAGTCGTCGGTGCTCGACTCGAGGTAGAGGCGAACGGTCTGGCCGGCGCGCGGGTTCGCCGCGCTCAGCGTGAACGCCGACCACGCGGTGCCGTTGTCCGAGTTCGACCACTGCACGAGCTGCTCGAGCAGCGCACCGCCGCTGTCGCGCAGCTGCACGCGCACGGTGTCGTAGGTCCCGCCGGTCTCCTCGGTGCCGATCCATCGCTGGCCGGTCAGCTGCAGCGCCGTCGTCGATGCCGGGATCGCCACGGCCTGGTACATGTTGTCGGTCGCGCTGAGGAACCCGCCCATCCACACGCCGTTGGGCGAGGTGTGCGGAGCGACCGCGGGCACGTCGATCAGCGGGTAGGCCGGATCGAACGGAGCCTGGACCCAGCCGGTGCCCAGCGGCGTCGCGTCGAACGCCGGGTTGGTCAAGAGCTGCACGGTCTGCACGGTGCATCCCGCGTCGATCGGCATCGCGTCGATCGGCCCCGCATCGATCGGCGAGGCGTCGATCGGCGCCGCATCGATCGGCGCCGCATCGATCGGCGAGGCGTCGATCGGCGCCGCGTCGATCGGCGGCGACGCCGCGTCGGGCGGCTCCTCCGCGCTGTCTGGCCGCGTCGCCGCGTCCGGCGTGTCGTCATCGTCGCCGACCGGCTCACCGCTGCCGCTCGCGCAGGCGGTGACCAGCAAGACACCCGACAGGCCCGATAGGCATGACCAGCGAGACATCCTCATCGGGGTCGCATGTTGGCAGAAAAGCGCAACACGGGGCCGTGATTCTCGTCGCACGGCCGAAAGAGGGGCCGCGGCGCGACCGAAAAAAGCGCACCCACGAACCGCCATCGCCGAGGGACCCGTGCTTCGCACAACGACCGTGGGAGGGGAGCCCGCGGGATTGTTCAACGGGAGACCGGTGCGCGAAGCCCGGCGACGACGACTGCTCGTGGGTGCGTGAAAAGGGGCACGCGCGTCCGGTCCTCCGGGCC
>WYBA01000294.1 GCA_011526095.1 Myxococcales bacterium
TCAACCAGAACGCGCTGTCGTACGCCGACGAGGTCGTGATCCCGGTGACGTGCGACTACCTCGCGCTGGTCGGCGTCAAGCAGGTGCTGCGCACGATCAAGGACATCGAGCGCCACCTCCACCACGCGGTCCGGATCGCCGCGGTGCTGCCGACGTTCTACGACGGCCGCACCCGCCTGGCGCGCGAGGTGCTGGAGACGCTGCAGAGCCACTTCAAGCACAAGTGCCTCGAGCCGATCCGCATGAACACGCGGCTCGCCGAGGCGCCGAGCCACCGCAAGAGCATCTTCGAGTACGCGCCGCAATCCCACGGCGCCGCCGACTACAACCGCGTCGTCGACTGGCTCGTCAACGGCTCGGCCACGCAGGATGTCTCCACGCCGACGTGGACGCCGACGCAGCAACCCGACGAGCCCACCCTGCAGGAGGCGCGATGAAGGACGACAAGCTGCTGGCCCACGACCCGCTGAGCGAGGCCGAGCGGATCCTGCGCGAGGAGTACTACGGCACCGGCCCGACCGGCGGCGCGCGCGCGCGCCGCGCCGCCGCGCCCCGCCCGACGCACTACAAGGTCATCTGCATCTCGATGTACACGCAGGACCTTGAGGAGCTCGACGCCAAGGTCGCCGAGCTCAAGCGCCGCGGCTGGACCAAGGCGAACAAGTCGCAGCTGATCCGGCTCGCGCTGGCCGCGCTCGACCTCGACAAGCTGCCGATGCCGCGGCAGTAGTCGGGCTCGCCCGGCAGGCCCGGCGCGCTCGGCCTCCGATCAGAATCAGACCGGCGCGGTCAGCACGAGCTTGGCGGCGAGCTCGCGCACGGTGCGGACGACGACGTCGTTGATCGTGTCGCCGCGGTCGAGGCTCTCGAAGTAGTGCTTCGCGAGCTCGTGGTACTCGGCGTAGGCGCGCGCGAACTCGTCCGGGCCGAGCTTGGCGACGAGCTTGCCCTTGTACTTGCCGAACCCGCCGACGTCGACCGCGGGGTCGATCTCGGCGGCGAACCGCTCCAGGTAGCGCGCGTACTCGGCGGCGAGGTCGTCGGACATCGAGCCGCGACGTTACCAGAAACGGCGCGCCGCGGGCCCGCGCGCGCGGGACGCGCGGCGGACGCCGGGTCAGAACGACTTCGCGGCGCCGAGCAGCAGGCCGTGGGTGACGTCCTTGCGCGCCGCCTCGTCGGCGTTGTGGCCGCGCATCGAGCCGTCGGCGACGCCCGACCACACGGTCTTGGACCACGTGTAGCTGTACGCGGCGTCGAGCGTCATGTCCTTCTTCCACTGGTAGCTGACGACCGCGCCGGCCCACAGCGCCTTGACCGTCGACACCGCGCCGTCCTCGAGGCCGGTGGTCTGGACGCGCTTGCCCATCGCGAGGTAGTCCGCGGCGACCCGCACGCCGATCTTCTCGGTCGCGCGCGGCGCCTCGGCGCCGACGCCGATCGTCGGGCCGCTGAGGTTCTCCGACGGCAGCCGCGCCAGGTTCTGCTCGAAGTCGGCGACGTTCGCGACCTGGAACATGCCGTAGTGGTAGCCGACGCGGCCCCACAGCACGGCGCTCATCTTGTTCTTGAGGTCGTAGCCGCCGACCAGCCGCAGGTCGACGTCGTGGGTGGTGAACGGGATGTCGACCGCGTCGGTGCCGTCGGTGTAGCGGATGCCGGGCGCCGACTTGCCCAGCCCGTAGGTGAGCTCGCCGCCGATCAGGTACTGCTTGCCCTTCTTCTGGACGTAGCTGCCGCGCAGCGCGACCGCGGCGGCCGCCGCCTGCAGGTCGTAGTCGGCGAGCGCGCCGGCGCCGGTCGAGCGGAACGTCTGCGCGATCCGCGCGAAGCCGAGGCGGCCGTCGACCGCGATCGCGCGCTCGGGGCGGGCGCCCTGCTCCCACACGTCGTCGGTGCGGATCCATCCGGAGTCGCCCTCCTCGGGATCCTCGACCAGCATCCAGCCCTTCTTCTCCTCGAGCACGACCAGCGTGGCCCCCTTCTTGACCCGGGCGCGCGCCTTCCCCTTGGCCTTGGGCTTGGCGTAGATCTTCGCCTTCGCGACGGCGACCTGGACGACGCGCGGCTTGGGCTCCGCCTCCTCCTCGGCATCCTCCTCGTCCTCGCCGTCGTCGTCCGACTCCTCGTCGTCGACGTCCTCGTCCTCGTCCTCGTCGTCGTCGTCGCGCGACGCCCGGGCGCGCTTGGGCCGGGCCTCCTCCTCGTCGTCCTCGTCCTCGACCGCGTCGCCGCCGACGCGGTCATCGGGCGCGTCCCCGCCCCAGCCGCGGCGGGTCGAGCGTCCGTCGACGAACGGGCGCCGGCGGGTGTTGCGCGGGGTCTCGCGGGCGCTGACCGTCTGCACGGTCGAGCGCGCGACCCACCCGGTGCGCCCGTTGACGCGCACCTTCATCCACCGCCCCTGCTTGGCGATGACGGTGAGGGTGCGCCCCGACTTGACGCGGGTGACGACAGCCGACTGCTCGCCCGGTCGCTTCATGACCTTGGTCGTGCGCGTGGTCTTCACGCGCTCGGCGCTGGCGAGCGGAACGACCAGCACCATGAGCAGCCCGGCGAGGGCCATGGGAAGCAAGGTCTTGATCCGCATGTGGCCTCCTCCCTACAACCCGCGTGCCGATCTTTTCGGTGTTGAAATCACCAGACTTTTCGCGGGTCCCGGGTCGCATCAGAACCTAAGTGCCCGGATCGCCGGGGGCACCTGTCCGCGTCTGTCCCGCCCGATCGGGGCTTCGGCCCCCACGGCACGAGCCCCCCACCGCACCGTGTCATCCAGCCCCCCACCGCAAGATGTCAGCCCACCGCACGGTGTCCACCGCACGGTGTCAGCCACCTGGCGGATTCGTAGCCGACCTCACGGACGCCGTGCGGTGTCAGCCACCTGGCGGATTCGTTGCCGACCTCACGGACGCCGTGCGCTGTCAGCCACCTGGCGGATTCGTAGCCGACCTCACGAACGCCGTGCGGTGTCAGCCACCTGGCGGATTCGTAGCCGACCTCACGAACGCCGTGCGGTGTCAGCCGTGCGGTGTCAGCCACCCGGCGGATTCGTAGCGGACCTCACGAGGTGCCGCCCGGCCGGGGAGGATCGCGGCGCCAGGCCGCGTACAACGCTTCCGCAGGGGCCCGCGGTACCATGGGCGCCCCGCCGGAGCAGACATGGCCATCTCCCCCACCGCTCGATCGTTCGCCGCTGCCTTCTACGCCCTGGAGGTGGACGGCTCGCCGGTCCGGTTCGCCCACGTCAAGTCGGTGGAGGGCGGCTCGGTCAAGATGAACTCGGTCGACGAGCAGACCGGCTCCGACAACCTGCGGATCAAGCACGCCACCACGCTCGACGTCGAGCCGATGACGTGGGAGGTCGGCATGGAGCAGGCGAACTTCTTGATGTGGTGGATCAAGAAGTCGTGGAAGAAGCAGTACGCGCGCCACAACGGTTCGATCACCCACGCCGACTTCGACCTCAAGGCGCAGTTCGTCCACGAGTTCTTCGACGCCCTGATCGAGGAGACGTCGTTCCCGACGCTCGACGCGTCGTCGAAGGACGCCGGCTACCTCAAGGTGAAGGTGCGCGCGGAGCGTACGGAGATGCGGCGCGCCGGCGGTGAGAAGATCCAGGGCACCGGCGACGCGCGCAAGGCCAAGCTGTGGCGCACGGCGGCGTTCCGCCTCGTCATCGACGGCATCGACACCAAGCGCGTCAACAAGATCGACGGCTTCACCGTGAAGCAGGGGATCAAGCCGGTCGCGCCGGGGCCGTCGCGGTTCCCCCAGCTCGAGCCGACGAAGATCGACTTCCCGGACCTGAGCTGCCACATGCCGCTGCAGCACGCCGACCAGGTGCTCGCCTGGTACAACGACGTCGTCGTGCGCGGCATGAAGGATCCCAACGCCGAGCGCAACGGCGCGATCGAGTTCCTGTCGCCGGACCGGTCGGAGGTGATCTTCCGGATCAACCTGATCGACGTCGGCATCAAGTCGTTCAGCGTGCCCAAGTCCGAGGCCGGCAAGGCCGAGGTCAAGAAGTGCAAGTTCGACCTCTACGTCGGCGCGATGGAGCTCGAGAACGACGGCGCGCTCGGCCTCGAGTAGCCGTCCCCCGTCACAGCGCCGGGCGCACGACGAGCACCCACAGGTCGTAGAGCACGTGCGCGTAGACCGCGTGCGCCAGCGACCGGTAGTAGAAGATCAGCCCGAACACGACGCCGGCGAGCGCGCGGTAGGCGAACAGGTCGCGGCTCCACGGGTCGCCGTACGGCCCGACGTGGTGGGCCCACGCGAACAGCAGCGCCGAGCCGATCGCCGCGGCGACGACCGCGAGCCGCAGCGACGCGCCGACCCGCACCAGCAGCCACGCCCCGCCCGCCATCCCGCCGAGCCGGAACACCAGCTCCTCGTGGACGCCGGCGCCGAGCGAGGCGACGACACGCGCGCCGGTAGCGCCGAGGTGGGCGTCGGGCGTGGCGGTCGCGAGCACCGGGTCGAGCACGTGATCGAGCGCGAGCCGGATCACCGTGCCCATCGAGATCGCGTAGACCGCGGCCTCGCCGAGCAGCGGCCCGACGACGTCGAACGACAGGCTGCGGTCGCGGCGGGCGCGCCGCACCCACAGCAGGAACACGACGGCGATCACCGCGTGGAGCGCGAGGTAGTGGCCGCGGTCGCGCCCGCACAGCGCCCAGATGTGGCGCGACAGGAAGTCGACGCCGTTGACCGACGGCGCGAACAGGATGCCGACCGCGTAACCGAGGTACAGCGGGAAGATCAGCACCAGGCTGGCGACGACGTCGCCGCGGCCGGTCGGCATCGCCACGCGCGGGGCGCGCGGGGCGCGCGGCGTGGGCGCCCGCCGGCCCGCCATCAGCTGCTCCTGCGGTCGCGCTGGCGCGACGGGCGCTTGGTGCGCGGCTTCGCCTTGGGCTTCGGCGCCTTCTTGCGCACGCCCTTGGCCCGCTTCTCGGCGCCGGCCGTGGCGTCCGGCGGCCGGACCGTCGCGGTGACCGCGACGTCCCAGTCGAGGTAGGTCGCGGCGGCACGCGCGACGTCCTCGGCGGTGACCGCGGCGAGCCGGTCGGGGTAGCGGTCCCACTCGGTCCAGCCCAGGCCGTAGGCCTCGTGGTAGGCGAGCGCGTTGGCGATCGCCGAGCGGCGCTGCAGCGCGACCGCGTGGGCGCCGGTGAGGTGCTTGACCGCGCGCGCCACCTCGGCGTCGTCGACGCCGTCGGCGACGAGGCGATCGAGCTCCGTCCGGATCGCGGACGCCGCCTCGCTGACCTTGTCCGGACTGCACGAGACGTGGATCGCCAGGTAGCCCGGGTCGACGCCGTCGACCGCGAACGCCGAGACGCGGTAGGCGAGCGCGCGGCGATCGCGCAGCTCGACGAACAGCCGGCCGCCCTGGCCGCCGAGGATCGCGGCGAGCACCTCGACCGCGAACCGATCGGGCGCGGCGACGGTCGTGCCAGGGAACCCGATGACCAGGTGCGCCTGCTCGCGCGGCAGGTCGCGGTAGACCTCGCGCTCGGCGGCGGGCCGGCCGGTGAACGTCTCGGCCGCGACCGCCGGCGCCTTGGCGGCGCGGGGGTCGACGTCGGCGAGGCGCGCGCGCAGCGCGTCGATCACCTCGTCGGGCTCGACGTCGCCGACGACCGCGATCGTCATCGCCGACGCCGGGTACAGCTCGGTCCACGCCTTGCGCAGCGCGCGCGCCGACAGCTTGTCGATCGACGCCGGCGTGCCGAGCGGGTCGAGCCGGTACGGGTGGCTCGGGTACAGCGTCTCGACGAACAGCCGGAACGCCTGGTGCGCGCCGGAGTCGGCGCGCGCCGCGAGGTCGTCGAGCAGCGCGCGGCGCTGGCGATCGACCTCGTCGACGTCGAACCGCGGCGCGAGGACGCAGTCGGCGAACAGCCCGAGGCCGGCCTGCCACGTCTTCGCCAGCCATTCAGCGCGCACGCCGAAGCTGTTGCGCCCGCCGACCCCGACGAGCCCGCCGGCGAGCCGGTCGACCTCGTCGGCGACCGCGGCGGCGTCGCGCTCGCCGCAGCCCCGCGCCACGGTCGCCGCGAGCAGCGCGGTGAGGCCGCTGGTCGCCTCGGTCTCGAGCCGCGTGCCGCCCGGCCACACCGCGCGCATCGCGACGATCGGGACCGACGGATCGCGCAGCACGAGCACCCGCGTGCCGCCGGGCAGGACCTCGCGGACGACGTCGCCGTGGGTCTGGCGGGTGGTCGCGGCCTTGCCGCGGCCGCGGGTGCGCGCGCGCTCGGCGACGCGGCGCGCGCGCGCCACCTTGCCGACCAGGCGGCGGGCGGCGGCCGCGCGGCCGGCGCCGGTGGCGAGCGCGCGGCTCGGCGGCACGACCGCGGCGATCGTCGCGTTGTCGGCGCGCAGCGTGCGGCGCACGGCGTCGCGCACCTCGCCGACGGTCGCGCCGCGGACCCGCTCGAGGTACGCGCGCTCGAACGCGACGTCGCCGGCGTTGGCGTGGTGCCAGCCGTACTTGCGGGCGAGGCCCTCTGCCGTCTCGAGCTGGTAGAGCTGCGCCGCCTCGACCGCGGTGCGCGCCTTGTCGAGCTCGGCGGCGGTGAGGTCGTCGCCCAGGCGCGTCAGCTCGGCGGTGATCGCCTCGGCCGCGGCGTCGAGCCGATCGGGGCGCGCGGTCGCGCTGATCACGAACAGCCCGGGATCGCGCAGCGCGTGGAGCTGCGCGACGACGCCCGTCACCAGCTCGCGCTCGTTGCGCAGCCGCGCGGTCAGGCGGGACGACTCGCCCTGGCCGAGCACGACCGCGGCGAGATCGAGCGCGGCGGTGTCGAGCGCGCGCAGCGGCGGCGCGTGGAACCCGAGCGCGAGCTGCGCCTCGCTGACGTCGTGGGTGACGACCACGCCGCGCGGCGCGACCTGCGCCGGCTCGATCGCCCGGCCGCGGCGCACCGGGCCCGGGCGCAGCCCGGCGAAGTGGCGCTCGACCCCACGGCGCGCGTCCTCGGGATCGACGTCGCCGGCGATCACCAGCGTGACGTTGTCGGCGACGTAGGCGGCGCGGTGGAACGCGACGACGTCGTCGCGGCGCAGCGACGCGACCGTCCCCAGGTTGCCGATCACCGGGCGGCGGTACGGGTGGATGACGTAGGCGGTGGCGAACAGCGCGTGCGCCGCGGCGCGCCCGGGGTCGTCGAGCCCCTGGCGGATCTCCTCGGCGACGACGCGGCGCTCGCGCTCGAGCTCGTCCTCGTCGAACGTCGACGCGACGAGCGCGTCGGCGAGGACGTCGAGCCCGACGTCGAGGTCGCGGCTGCCGAGGACGGCGTGGTAGACGGTCTGATCGAACGACGTCCAGGCGTTGACGTCGCCGCCGGCGGCCTCGACGGTGCCGGCGATCTCGCCGACGCCGCGGCGCAGCGTGCCCTTGAACAGCATGTGCTCGACCAGGTGCGCGACGCCGGCGTGGCCGGGCGCCTCGTCGGCCGAGCCCGCGCCGACCCACGCCTGCACGGCGACGACGGGCGCGGCGCGCGACGGGACGACGAGCAGGGTGAGGCCGCTGTCGAGGCGGTGGTGGACGAGATCGGGCACGGGGGAGGCGGCCGCCGCGAGCGCGCCGACGACGAGCGCGGCGGCCCACGAGAGGCTCGGGCGATCATAGGCACGGGTCGACGGGGCGGGCACGTTTCGGACCTGAGGGCGCGTCGTGATCGAGGCCGCACAGCGTAACCGGGTTCACGTCACGCCGAGGGGGGTGACGGACGTTAAGGGGTTCCGGCCCGGGGAGCGAGGGCTAGAATCGTCGCCATGCAGCGCCTCTGGAAGTCTCTGATCGTCGCCGGCGGGCTCGCCGCCGCGAGCTGCGGCTCGGATCCCGCGGACGTCGCCGGCACGTACTCGGTCAACGTCGCCAACCGCGCCAACGGGTGCGAGTTCCAGGACTGGGACGGCGGCACGGCCTCGAACATCCCGGTCACGATCACCCAGGACGGTGAGTCGGCGACCGCGTCGGTCTCGGGGCTGACCGGGGCGTACCTCGACCTCGTCCTCGGCGGGCACGACTTCATCGGCACGGTCGACGGCAGCGACCTCGAGCTGACGCTGGTCGGCGAGCGCAGCCAGAGCGAGGGCAACTGCACCTGGACGTTCGACGCGATCATCGACGCCGAGATCGACGGCGACGTGCTGACCGGCGAGATCCGCTACGAGTCGCGCACCAACGGCGGCCCGGATTGCGGCACGCTCACCGGGTGCGCCAGCGTGCAGGAGCTCAACGGCGCCCGACCGCCGACCTGACCGCGACGCTGACGACGCCGCGGCTGGTGCTGCGCGCCCCGGCGGCGCGCGACGCCGCGGACCTCGCCGCCGGGGTCGGCGACCGCCGCGTGTCGCGGTGGCTGCTCCACGTGCCGCACCCGTACCCGCCGGCGCTGGCGCGCGCGTGGATCGCCCAGGCCGCGACCGACGCCCGCGCCGGCACCGCGGCGACGTGGGTGATCGAGGAGGCGGGCGCGGTGATCGGCGTGGTGTCGCTGCGGCTGGTCGCGCGCCACCGCCACGCCGAGCTCGGCTACTGGGTGGCGCGGCGGGCCTGGGGGCGCGGCGTCGCGACCGAGGCGACGCGCGCCGCGGTGACGTGGGCGTTCGCGGCGTGGCGCGCCGAGCGGGTGTTCGCCCAGACCCTCGGCGAGCACCCCGCGTCGGCGCGCGTGCTGGGGCGGCTCGGCATGCGGCCCGAGGGGGTGCGGCGGCGGCACCTGCGCAAGGGCGCGCGGTACCACGACGCCCACCAGTTCGGCGTCGTGCGCGCGGCGTGGCGCGACGCCGTGGGGCACAATGCGCGGCCGGATGTCGCTGCCCGCTCAGATCGCGCGCTACCGCGTGCTCGACCGCGTGGCGGAGGACGACCTCGGCGAGCTGCTGCGCGCGGTCGACCCGCGCGATGACCGCGCGGTCGCGATCCGCCTCGTGCCGGCGATGCCGGTGGTGCTGGCGCGCGACGCCGCGGGCGTCGAGCGCGCGCTGCGCGCGATCGCCGCGGCCGGCGAGACCGGACACGCCGGGCTGCCCGCGGTGCTCGACGTCGGGATCGAGGGCGACCGGCCGTACGTGGTGAGCGCGTGGGTCGACGCGGCGCCGGCGTCGACGCTGGGGGCGGTCCCGCTGGGCGAGGCGTTCCGGATCGCCGCCGACGCCGCGGACGCGCTGGCGGCAGCGCACGCGCTGGGCGTGATGCACGGCGCGCTGACCGCGGCGCGGCTGGTGCGCGGCGACGACGGGCGCGTGCGCGTGCTCGACCTCGGCGTCGCGCGGCTGATCGCGCGCGAGCGCGCCGAGGACGACGTGGCGAGGGACTCGCGCGCGGAGCTCGACCCGTGGCCGCGGGAGGTGGCGTACCTGGCGCCCGAGGCGCTCGCGGACGGCGAGCGGACGCCGCGCGTCGATGTGTACGCGCTGGGCGTCGTGCTCTACGAGCTGGTGTGCGGGCGGCGGCCGTTCACCGGCGCCTCGACCGCGGCGGTGGCCACGGCGATCATGACCGAGCCGCTCGCGCCGCCGTCGCGCGTCGTCGCCGGCCGGCTGCCGCGCTACGTCGACGTCGTGATCGGGCGGGCGCTGGCGCGCGAGCCGGCGGCGCGGTTCGCGTCGATGGCGGAGCTCGCCGCCGAGCTGCGGAGCTGCGCCGAGCTCGCGGCGCCGGCGCCGCGGCGCCGGCCGTGGCTGACGATCGCGGCGGTCGCCGGCGCCGCGCCGATCGTGCTGGGCGTGTGGCTGGTCGCGAAGGACGGGGCGCGCCGCGGGAGGGCGCCCGATAGCGATGCGGGCGCGGGCGACGCGGGCGCGGCGACGCTCGCGGCGGTGACGCTCGCGGTCACCGACGTGACGACGCCGGCGACGCCGCCGGGGTGCGAGGGGCGCCTCGCGTTGACGCCCGACGGCGCGACGCTGCTCCACGACGTCGACGTCGACGGGGCGCGCGCGATCGTCGCGCTCGACGTCGCGACCGGGGCGGCGCGGCCGCTCGGCCCAGGCGGCGCAGCGGCGCGCGCGCCGGCCGTGTCCGGCGACGGCGCGCAGCTCGCGTTCGTCCGATATCCGGACGCAGGTGGCGAGCCCGAGGCGGTCGCGCGCGCGCTCGGCGGCGGCGACGCGCGGGTCGTCGCGGTCGGCGCGCTCGCGCCGCGGTGGACCGCCGACGGCGCGCTGTGGGCCGGCTCGCCGGCGCTGCCGGCGCGCCACGAGCCGGGCACCGGCCGGATCACGCGGCGGCTCGAGCTGCCCGCCGGGCACCGCGTCGACGAGCTGGTCGAGCTCGACGGCCGCGTGCTCGCGGTCGTGGCGACGCCGGCGGGCGCGCGCGGCCTGGCGTGGCTGGGCGACGCGCCGGCGGACCTGGCGTGGGTCGTCGCCGACGGCGCGACCGGCGCGCTCGCGGTGGACGACGAGGGGCGAGCGCTCGCCGGACGGCTCGCGGCCGGCGGCGGCAGCGCGCTGATCCGCGTCACCGCGCGCGGCGAGGTCGGCTCGGTGGACGCGCCTGCGGTCGACGCGCGCCACGCGCTGGCGATCGGGGGCGGCCGGATCGCCTGGACGACGTGCGCGACCGTCGACGAGCTGGTGCCGGTGGTCCGCGACGGGGGCGACGCGACGCTCGCGCCGGCGCTCGCCGCCGACGCGGCCGCCGACGCGCGCGGCGCGTGGTCGCGCGACGGCGCCTGGCGCGTGCGCGCGGCGCACGGCGCGCGGGACGGCCTCCACGTCGAGGCGCCCGCGACCGGCGACGTCCGCTGGGTCACGCGCCGCGCCGACGACGCCGCACCCGCGCTGTCGCCCGACGGCGCGCGGCTGTACTTCACGCGCCCGCTCGCCGACGGACCGACGATCATGGTCGCGCCGGTGCCGGCCGCCGGCGCGGAGCCCGCCGAGCCTGCGCGCGTCGCCGCGGGCGACGCGGCCGTCGCGCTCGACGCCGCGCGCCTGGCGGTCTGTGATCGCGCGGTCGGGCTCGCGATCCTCGACCTCGCGACCGGGGCGCGCCGCGCCCTCGGCACCGACCTGCCGCGCGGCGCGTGCACCGCGCTCGCCGCCTCGCCCGACGGCGCGGAGCTGGCGGTCGTCCTCGACGGACGTACCCTGCTCGTCGTCGACGCCGGCACCGGCGCCGTCCGCGCCCGCCTCGACGCCACCCACGACGCGACCTTCACCGGCCTCACCTGGCCGCCCGGCGCCCTCCTCCTCGCCCGCGCCCGGCGCACCGGCGACATCCACCTCGCCCGCCTCGCCCCGTGACCCGCCCGCCCTGACCGAGCCGGACGCCTCGGGTTCGTAGCCTCGCTCACCGTTGCGCCGGGTGCCTGACACCATGCACGGACAGTCAGCGTCACCGTCGCCCACCCGTGCCGGTGTCACCCACCCGTCCCGGATCGTGGCCGCGCCCACGATTGCGCCGGGTGCCTGACACCTTGCCTGCGGGTGCCTGACACGTTGCCCGGTGTCACCCTCCCCGGACCGGTGTCACCCACCCGTCCGGATCGTGGCCGCGCCCACCATTGCGCCGGGTGCCTGACACCTTGCCTGGACAGACACCTTGCCTGGACACCTTGCCTGCCGCGCCCACCATTGCGCCGGGTGCCTGACGCCCTGCCCGGTGGACGCCTCGCCCGGTGCCCGCCATGCCTGCCCGGCGGAGGCGGCCCGAAACTCGGCCAGCGTGTCCGGCTCCCGTACGATCCGCGGCGATGAGCGACGCGCCTCCGACCGCCTCCGGCCCCCCCGGCCGCGCCGGCTCGGGCGGCGAGGACGCGGACACGGAGAGCGTCACGCTCGTGTCCGACCCGGCCGTCGTCTCGCCCGGCGACGTCGCGTCGCTGCTCACCGTATCCTCGGCCCAGGACTTCGCGCTGCGCTACGCCGTGGATCGCCAGCTCGGCCGCGGCGGCATGGGCGAGGTCCTGCTCGCGCACGACGTCCGCATCGGCCGCGAGCTCGCGATCAAGCTCGCGCGCCGCCGCGGCGCCGAGCCCGCCGCCGCCGGCACCGACGACAGCGCCGACGACGCCGTGCTACAGCGCCTCGTCCGCGAGGCCCGCATCCAGGGCCAGCTCGACCACCCCGCGGTCGTCCCGGTCCACGATCTCGGCGTCCGCCCCGACGGCGCGCTGTTCTTCACGATGAAGCGCGTGCGCGGCGTGACGCTCGACCAGGCGCTCGCCGGCCTGCGCCGCGGCGACGCCGACGCCGCGCGCCGCTTCACCCGCCGCCGCTTGCTCACCGCGTTCCTCAGCGTCTGCCACGCCGTCGAGGTCGCGCACGCCAAGGGCGTCGTCCACCGCGACCTCAAGCCCGCCAACATCATGCTCGGCGACCACGGCGAGGTCTACGTGCTCGACTGGGGCCTCGCCAAGCTCGCCACCGACACCGACGACGACGCCGCCGCGGACCTGGCGAGCAGCGCCGTGCGCCCCGCCCTGCCCGGCGACGCGGGCGCCAGCCTCACCGTCGACGGCACGTTCCTCGGCACTCCCGGCTACCTCCCACCCGAGCAGGCGATGGGCGAGCCGATCGACCACCGCGCCGACGTCTACGCGCTCGGCGCCGTGCTGTTCGAGCTCCTCACCCACCACCCGCTCCACCGCCGCGGCCCCGCCGACGACGTGATCGCCGCGACCCTCGCCGGCGCCGACGCGCGCGCCTCGCTCCGCTTCCCCGATCGCGCCGTCGCCCCCGAGCTCGAGCTGGCGTGCATCCGCGCCACCGCCACCCGCCGCGACGATCGCCTCGGCTCGGTCGCCGAGCTGCGCACCGCGGTCGAGCACTTCCTCGACGGCGATCGCGACGTCGAGCAGCGACGCATCCTCGCCGATCAGCTCGCCGGGGCGGCCGACGACGCGCTGCCGCGCGCGCTCGCCGGCGACCGCGAGGCGCGCGCCGAGGCGGGCCAGCTCGCCAGCCGCGCCCTCGCGCTCGCACCCGATCACCCGCTCGCCCAGCAGGTCGTCGTCCGCCTCGCCCTCACCCCGCCGCGCGACACACCGCCCGAGGTCCTCGCCCGCGTCGAGGACACCGCGCGCCGCACCTACCTGTGGATGGCGCGCACCACCGGCCTGCTCTACCTCACGTGGTTGCCGGTCGGCGCGATCGTCCTGTGGATGGGCCTGCGCGACGCCACGACCTTCGCCGCCTGGCTCGCGCTGATGGGCCTCACCGCCGCGGTCCTCCTCGCCTCCGCCCGCCGCGGCCGGTACGACGCGGCCTCGTACTTCGCCGGCCTCGCGCTCTCGACCGTCGCGATCGCCGGTACCAGCCGCCTGTTCAGTCCCTACGTCCTGACGCCGACCTTGCTCACGGTCAACTCGCTGGGCTTCCTCCTCCACAGCCGCCCCGCGTGGCGCCCCGCGACGCTGGTCATCGTCGTCGCCGCCATGCTCGGCCCGATCGCCGCCGAGCAGCTCGGCTGGCTGTCCCGCACCGTCGACATCGAGCCCGACCGCATCACCATCCTGGCCACCGCGGCCGAGTTCGGCCAGCCGGCCACCGATATCGCGCTGGTCGGCCTGGTCGTGGCCTATTCCGTCGTGGTCGGACTTACACTTGCCCACCTGCGTGACCGCCGGATGGCCAACGAGCTGCGGGTGGAGCTCGGCGCCTGGCAGCTCGCCCAGCTCGTCCCCCAGACCCGGGTGACCCGCCCCTCCCCGGCGCCCTGAGAGACAATCCTTGCCTGCGTCGTGGACACTGGTGTACGCATGAAGGGCCACGGTTCTGCCCGGTTCGTTCGGATCGATGTCTCTGCGTCTCGCGGGGAACGGATAGCGCTTCGCATCGGCAAATAGTGGTCGCGACTCGGCGGGTTGCCCGCACCGCGAGCCCTCACCCGGGGACTTCGAGGCCCCTCTCCGGGAAGGAATCCAGAAACGACAGCATCCCGCGGGCCAAGCAGAGAAGAGAGAGCGAATGAACAACCGTCTGTACGTGGGCAACCTGTCCTACAACACCGGGGCGGACGCTGTGCGCGTCGCCTTCGCCGAGTTCGGCGCGGTCGAGGACGTGTACATGGTCACCGATCGCGACACCGGCCGCCCGCGCGGCTTCGCGTTCGTCACGATGAGCACGCCGGAAGAGGCGCAGAAGGCGATCGAGGGTATGGACGGCAAGGTCCTCGACGGCCGCCCGCTGCGCGTGAACGAGGCCGACCAGAAGCCGCGTGGCCCGCGCCGTGACTTCGGCGGCGGCGGCGGCGGCGGTGGCTTCGGCGGCGGCGGTGGTGGCGGCGGCTACGGCGGCGGCGGCGACGGTGGTCGTGGCCGCGGCGGTGGCGGCGGCTACGACGGCGGCGGCGGTGGCCGTGGCCGCGGTGGCGGCGGCGACCGTGACTACGGCGGCGGCGGCGGCCGCGGCGGCCGTGGCGGTCGCGGCGGCGGCGGCGGCGATCGCTGGTGACGCCTCGCTGATCGTCGGAACGATCATCCAAACACGCTCGCGCCGTCGAGTCCCGTCGCTGACGGGCCGGCGGCGCGCGGCGTTTTCGGGCCCTGGCGACGCCCGGACGAGCGAACCCGGCGACCAGGGACTGGCCCTCGCCCCGAACAGGCTCTAGCGTCGAGCCCATGGCCCGCATCGGCTTCTTCGAGGCCCTCGTCAGCGACGACATCACGCTGCGCGAGCGCGACGCGATCA
>WYBA01000295.1 GCA_011526095.1 Myxococcales bacterium
CGGGCGAGGCGACGACGACGACGGTGACGATGTCCGGGACGAGCGCGGACGCGACCAGCGGCGTCGCGTCGATCGCGATCAGCCGGACGCCGGGCGGGTTCGATCAGACGCTGACGTCGGGGCTGGGCGCGTGGAGCACGAGCGTGCAGCTCGTGGCGGACGCGTGCAACGACGCGACGTGGACCGGTGACAACACGTTCGACGTGGTGATCACGGACCGCGCGGGCAACAGCACGACGATCCAGGACGTGGTGCTGCGCTACGACAACTGCGACGCGGACGTGGCGGTGGTGCCGACGCCAAACGTGGCGGCCGACCCGACGACGCGGCTGTACGACGAGCGGAGCGCTTCGATCGCGGTGCGGATGACGTCGTACAAGCCGTGCCTGTACCAGGACGGCTCCCTGACGCCAACGACGTTGACCTACGACGTGAACGCGACGCCGGCGCCGGCGGCGAGCTCGACGTCGTACAAGTACCAAGCGAACCATGGGTCGGACGCGATGGACTGCGCGGGGAGCGGCTGGGTCGCGACGCCGCCGAGCGGGTTCGGCGAGCTCGGCGCGAACCGGCTGACGTGGTACCTCGACGTGCGGGACAACGTGGGCGTGGCGACGGTGCAGTACGAGGTGAAGGGGCCGGGCGAGGCGAGCTACCGTGAAACGCGGTTTGCGTGGGGCTACGCGCTCGCCGGGTCGACCGCGACGCACCGGTTCTTCATGGACGAGACGACCGTGGCGGGGATGGACGTCGAAGGCGTGTGGGAGGTGCGGCTGACCGTGACGGACCTGACGGGGCGGGTGATGAGCCCGGCGAACCCGATCAAGTGGACGCACCGCGTGCTGGCGGGGCCGTTCTACTTCGAGAGCTCGATGCTGACGGACATGACGGCGATCCCGGCGATCGCGAGCTGGAAGAACCCGAAGTCGACGACGTTCGGCCTGGAGCAGGGCGAGGTCATGACTCCGCTGTACACCGCGTCCAACACGATCGTGATCCAGAAGGTGACCGTCTACAACGGTACGAGCAAGACCGGCTACGCGGCGCTGACGCCGTCGGGGAGCTTGAGCTACGCGCGGCGGATTTGGGAAGGCAGCCACCGGGACGGTTGGGCGGTCGCGAAGCCGAGCTGCGCCAACGTGGCGGGCGAGGCGTACGCGCCGGCGACTGCGAGCGGCTCGTGCCTGGCGAGCGCGCCGACGGACAGTCACCCGACGACGGACCAGACGGGCACCGGGCCAGCGTTCGAGGTGCGGGGCATCGACCCCGGGACGTCGCAGCCGCGCGCCTCGATCAGCGCCAACGGCAAGACGGCCTATCAGGTGCCTGCGATGTCGGTGGGCACACCGGACACCCCGGGCAACCCCGGCAAGACGGACCTGTACGTGGTGACCTCGGGCTGGACGTTCCTGTTCGACCAGGCCGGGCCGAGTGACTTCACGTTCAACGCGGCGGGCAACGCTGGCGCCCCGGGCCCGATGAGCGTCGGTCTGTTCGGGAAGTCGCTGACGAACTGGGCCGTGTACGACCAGCTCTTCCCGCCCGGCGATCCCGACGCCGTCTGGCCGCGCCACGCGCGCGCGCGCTACCTGGAACAGGTGAGCGTGAGCACGACTGGCGGCGCGAGCACTGAGCTCGATGCCTTCGTTGCAGCAAACAGCCTCGAGACAGACTACGGATTGAGGTTCTTCTCGCTGACCTTCGATGGTGGCAGCGAGTCACCTTCAGTCCCTTGACCTTCCAGGAGAGAAGATGCGCCCCTCCCATGTTGTGGTCCTCATGCTTGCCAGCGCAGCCGCCGGCATGGCCGTCGTGGTCAGCTGCGGTGACGATGGCCCCACGCCGGCCGATGCCGACGCCGCGGTTTGCGACTGCGAGGGCTTTGAGCCTTCGATCAACGCAGAGCGCGTGTACCGGCGGCGAGAGGCTGTCGTGTTCTCGCCGGGCAACCAAGTCGTTCCGAGCCGCGTGAGCTGCGAGCCCGGCGACGTCGCCATCGGTGGCGGCTGCGGCACGATCGCAGCGGGGACTATCTACAACGAGACGCTCCTACCGACCGACAGCATCGCTGGGGCCGACTTCGCCGTGCTCCTTTCGGCACCTCGTCGATTCCACGATGCCAACGGAGACGTGACTGGCACCCAAGAGGGCTGGGACTGCGTCTTCGACAACCGCGCCAACACTGTTGGTGACGTCAAGTACGAGGCGACGGTCATCTGCCTCGACATCGTCGAGCCGCAGTAGTCGCGCTCAGACGCGGGGCAGCCCGCGCTACGCCCGCAAGCCGTGTTGCCGAAGAATCTCAGCAACCGCGATCGGGGCGGTGGCGATAGGGCGGCGCATGGACGAGCACGTCACCATCTCTCGGAGCACAAAATGACTCGGCGCCTTGCCTTGCTTCTCCTTCTGACGGTCGCGGCGTGTGCCGCCGAGCCACCACCCGACGAGCACTGCTCCGTCTCGATCGACGAGGTCGGCACGGTGCACATCGACTGCCCGGACAGCTACGTCACCATTCCCGGATGCGAGGCAGGTCTCGCGGATCTCAACGGCGACGGGAAGACCGACTCGGGTGACTGCGCGCTGGTCGGCGTCGCCGATGTCATGCGCGCGGTCTGCGCGGAGGACTACTCACCGTTCACGAACCCCGCGTGCCGGGCAACGCTCCGGCAGGTCCTGGACGAGTCCTCCGGCTCGGGCATGCCGCCGAACTCCGTGGTGCTGCGGCCGGCATTCGACTCGGAGGAAGGATCGTCCCTCGCGATCGCGTTCCGCGAGCAGCTGTTGGCCGACAACAACGCCGACGGGCGCTTCGGCGCCGGCGAACATCACGACCTCCCTGGCTTCAATGACCCGATCCTCGCCTACGATCCTGAGCGATGCTTGGGCGCGCTCGACGCGCAGGCGTGGCTCCTGTGGCGCGATCGCGACTGCGACGCCGTGCCCGACGCCGACGAGATCGTGCAACTGGTCGCGCCTGACGCCGGTAGCTCGAGCCATCGGCCCCAGATCGTGCTTCGGAGCAACGGGTTCGTCATCCTCTATGTCGAGGCGGTGGGGATCGAGCACGCCGTGCGGGCCTGGGCCGATCTCGACGACGACATGATCGTGGATGCATCCGAGATCGTGACGCTCGCTCAGGACGGGATCCCCGTCGGGATTGGCTACAAGCCCCAGTCGTTCTCCGACTTGGGGATCTACTTCCGAGGCCGGCCAGGAGTCGATGGAGATCTGCTGCGGGTGTGGGTGCCGCCCTCGGACTGGACCTTCGATCCGGAAGCCGTCGCCGACGCACCGGCGTCGTTGCAGAGCTGTGCTGCAGGGCTCGCCGCGCAGCTTGATGCCACAGCCTGCAGCGACCGCGACGGGCGGATCCTCTTACTGCGGGAGGAGACGGCGGAGTTCATGGCAGCCGCCTCCTGGTTTCCTGTGCTGAGTGACGCGCCAGAGTTCACCCAGCTGATGTCAGGCAGGTACTTCGTCGGCATGTCGGTGGGCACCCGGAGCCACACGTATCTGTGGAGCGATCGGAACGATGACAGGTACATCGACGACGCGGAGATCATTCGGCGTGCGGGGGGCAGTGCGCAGTGGACGCGCGCCGCGTTCGTCGGGGACACCCCCACGTTCGTCGGGATTGTTCCGCCCGGCGTCCCCGGTGTCGAACGGTGGGTTGAAGGGCACTTCCTCGGAGAATCGTGCGCGGACTACCCGCACTGCGCTGGCGAACTCGAGTGCCGTGTTAGCGGCGAGGACCCTGGGCCACGGTGCGTGCCCGCGCCAGCCGAGTGAACCGCGCACTGGCCACCAAGGTGGCGCGGTGATGCCGCTGCCGGCCAGGAGGCGATCTCCCGGACGCCGTTGCGGCCTGGCCCGGCGCGTCCGCTCCAGATTCTCAAGGACTCTCTGGCCTCCACGATCCCGCGCAACCGGCCGCCCCGCTGATCGATAGCCGCCGCCGGAAACCCAAAGGAGGGACCGATGAGCTACGGCAGCGAGGGCGGACGGCGACATCGTGAGGGCGGCCTGCGCGGGGCGGCGGCGACGCAACGGGCGGAGCACGCGCCCGTGCAGCGACGGGGCGGGCTGGCGTCAGCGCCCGCCGCGACGTTCATGGGCGACCCGGTAGCGATGGTGCGCGGCGGTCTCCGCATGGCGCGCCGCGAGCTGTCGGTGCTGGAGAACAGCCTGGCGAGGCTGCGCGCGGCGGTCAGCCCGGATGGGGCGCGCGACATGGACGAGGCACGGCAGCGCGCCGCGATGGCGCAGATCCACCTCGAGCGCGTGCGTCGCGCCGTCGACAGCTCCGCGCGCTGGCTGCCGCTGGTGCCGGAGCTCGCCGAGGAGCTCGCGGCGATGCGCGCGGCGTACGACCAAGCAGTGGGCGAGACCGAGGCGCTGCGCGGCCAGGCGCCGCCGGACTACCGCGACCGCGACCGGCTCGTCGCGACGGCCGGGCAGCCGGGTTCCGACGCCCTGTTCGCCGAGGACGAGGCGCGCGCGCAGGGCGAGTGGAACGACTCGCTCGACGAGCGCGCGGCGCGGGACCGGCGGCGCGAGCAGGCACCCGCGACGATCGACGCGGCGCCCAGCTACGACGAGGATCGCGGCACGATCGACCTCGACGCCATGGGCGGGTCCGAGCCTGCGGTCGCAACACCAGCTCCGGCGCGTCGGCTCGACCGCGGCGCCGAGCAGGCGCCCGTGACGATCGACGCGCCGCCCAGCTACGACGAGGACCGCGGCACGATCGATCTCGACGGAGTAGATGTCCGCGAGCGGCCGGCCGAGGCGGCCCCTGCTCCGCTCGACCGGCGCGCCGAGCGGGCGGCCGCGACGATCGACGCGCCGCCCAGCTACGACGAGGACCGCGGCACGCTCGACCTCGACGCGATGCGCGGTCGGGATGCGGCCGCAGCACCGGCTCCGGCTCATCGGCTCGACCGCCGCGCCGAGCAGGCGGCCGTCACGATCGACGCGGCGCCGAGCTACGACGAGGACCGCGGCACGATCGACATTGACGCGATGCGCGCCCGCGACGTGGACGGCGGGGCCGCGATGCGCGACGCTCCGCGGGTGGCGGCCGTCCAGCGCAGGGCGAGTGACTCCGCGGTCGCCGTGGCCGACCCTCACGCGATCGCCGCGGCCGGGTTGACCGGCGCCGGCGGCCCGCTGCCGCACCTCGACGCGATCCAGCGCAGCTTTGGCGCGCACGACGTCGGCCATGTCCAGGCGCATGTCGGCGGCGCCGCCGCGACCGCGTCGGCCGCGCTGGGCGCCGAGGCCTACGCCACCGGTGATCACGTCGCCTTCGCCGCGGCGCCCTCGCTGCATACCGCGGCGCACGAGGCCGCCCACGTCATCCAGCAGCAAGTCGGCGTCCAGCTCAAGGGTGGCATCGGCGAGGCCGGCGACGCTTACGAGCAGCACGCCGACGCGGTCGCGGACGCCGTGGTGCGCGGCGAGTCGGCCGAGGCGCTGCTGGGCCCGGTACGCTCTGGCGCCGCGCCAGCGGCGGTGCAGCGCAAGCGGTCCACCGGCGCGGGCACTGACACGACCGAGGCGAGCGGAAGCACTCGAAAGCGGGGCTCCTCACCCGAGACCGTCGTCGCCGACCTCACCAAGCTCTACGGTGACACGCGCAAGGCGATCAAGGCGCTCCAGCAGGAGTCTGATCCGGCCAATGGCACGGCGTTGGCAAACAATGTCCGGGTCATGTTCATCGCGGCGTCGTCGCTGATGATCCGACTCGACCACATGAACGTCGGCGATCAGCAGGCCAACGTCGACGACCTCAAGGCAGCATTCGAGGAACTCGAGGCCAAGGCGGCGCCGCTGTTGGCCGCCCACGGCGTTGGCGGTGCCATCGCCACCCCGGCGACGGGCGTGCCGGTCGTCGATCATGGCCTTGGCTGCGAGCAGGTAGCCAATCACGGAGGCTCGTGCTTTCTCGACGAGAAGTCACGCACGCGGCTCTTGATCGTCCTGGACCACGTCGTCGGCTCGGCGATGGACAACTTCAGGGATGCAATCCAGAACGTCCAGCTCGACGAGCTGACCAAGAAGGACGAGTCGTCTTGGGGGTTCCTGGCTGAGTTCTTGTTCTACGCGCTCACCGGGCCGCTGATCGGCGCCGTTGCGAAGGGGCTCAAGGGTGCACGCGCAGCGGCCAAGGTCGCAGATGTGAACAAGGCGTGGCAGGAGGAAGTCCTCGGCAACGTCGCCATCAAGCCTGGAATCCTGACGCGCGCGATCGACGCCGTTCCTGAGGAAGCGCTCGTCACGGTCCTTCAGAACGCCTCGCGCGGCCTGCGGGCGCACCTCAAGGACAAGGCCAGGAGCCACGCACGCGCTGACGTGTCGTTCTTGAGGACCATCCAGGGCAGCATCAAGATGCTGTCCGACGACATCGTCACGAAGGCGCCAGCGCAGGTCGACGACGCGGGTCTCATTGCGCTCGTGCAGGTGTACCAGGATGCCGAGACCCACAGCATCGCCTCCTACGAGGCGGGGGTTCGCGATCTCCATACGCGGTTCAAGCAGCAAGGTCTGGACACGATCAACGAGAAGTACAAGGACGGCGGCCGCCGGCGCGCTGTCGTACTGGTCGCCTTCGGCCACAAGAAGGTGGCGATCCTGGACGAGCACGGCACGGGCAAGACCGGCTCGACCTACGACAAGACTTCGTGGGGCGGAGGTGCCCACGGGGACAATTACGGTGACGGGGTCGACAAGCTGTCAAACCTCGTCGATGACGACCTGGCGGACTACGCCAGGGACCTCAGCGACGGTGCGGAGAAGGAATACGACGTTTCGCACTGGGCCGACGAGCCCGAGCACTGGACGCTGCAGCCCGAAGATGGCGGCGAGCCGTTCGAGGTGCGCAGTTCGCTGCGCGAGAAGATCGTCAAGTGGGTCCGCACCATCCGCCCGGGAGAGTGACCATGTCGCGTCGCTGGAACAGCGCACTCAGCGCCTTCTTTGGGGGGCTTGCGGTCGCCGTCGTGGCCTTCGTCGCCCACGTAACGACGCCGCCCCCTTCCACAACGGCGCGCGAGCGCGAGCTGCGCAAGAAGATCGAACACACCTGTGCCGTGGGCCGGGGGGGCCTGGTCGGCGTCAGGCACAAGCTCAGGAACAACGATGCCGATGCCGTTGACGTCGCCAAGGACTTCCTGGTCTTCGGCCAGCCGTGGATCAGCCTCTGCGGCAAGGCGCCGCTGGCGACGCAGTACCTGGAGGCCGATCGCACGCGCCTGCTCGAAATCCTCGACGACATCGAGCGGTCGCTGCCGTGATCCGTGACTTGGCGCGCCGCGGTCTGTCCATGCTTCACACTCACACGTCCGAGATAGTGAGGACGAATGGCCTGCCCTGACTTCCAGCGCTTTATGCTCCCGATCCTCGACGTCCTCGCCAAGGGCGGGGAGCGCAAGATCTCGGAGATCCGCGATCTCGTGGCGGCGCACATGAAGCTGTCGGAGGCAGATCGCGCGGAGCGGGTCGCGAGCGGCCGCAAGTTCGCCTACGTGGATCGGTGCAACTGGGCCTGCAGCTACCTGCGTCAGGCCGGGCTCGTCGACTGGGTGCGCCGTGGGACCTATCGCCTCGCGCCCGCCGGCGCGAAGGTGCTGCAGGCTCGCCCCGCGCAGGTGGACCTGGCCTACCTGCGGCAGTTCCCCGCGTTCGTCGAGTGGATCGGCGGCGAACGGGTGCCGGGCGGAGAGGAGCCGGGCGAGACGGCGGGGGAGGTCGCGTCGGGGGCGTCCTCGGCCACGCCCGAGGAACAGATCGAGATCGGCTACACCGCGCTGCGCCGCAGCGTCGAGGCCGAACTGATCGCGAAGATCCTCGGCGCCTCGCCTGCCTTCTTCGAGAACCTCGTCGTGGAGCTACTGCTCGCCATGGGGTACGGCGGATCGCGTTCGGACGCGGGGGAGGCCATCGGGCGGTCCGGGGATGATGGCCTCGACGGCATCATCAAGGAGGACAAGCTCGGGCTCGACGCGATCTACCTCCAGGCGAAGCGCTACGACCCGGCGAAGCACAAGGTGTCGCGCCCTGACGTCCAGGCGTTCGCCGGCAGCCTCGAGGGGCACCGTGCGCGCAAGGGCGTCTTCATCACGACCTCCACGTTCACCAGCGAGGCGAACGAGTACGTCGCTCGCATCGAGAAGAAGATCGTCCTGATCGACGGGCCACGGCTGGCGCGCCTGCTGTTCGATCATGGCGTCGGCGTTCGCACCAAGCAGGCGTACGAGGTGAAGGAGGTCGATGAGGAGTTCTTCCTTGATGACTGAGGTCCCCGGTGTGACGACGGCGATGGTGGCCGTGGTCGTCGGCGGCGAGTGACGATGGCGTCCGAGTCAGACACTGCGGCTCTGCGCGTCGAGCAGCCGCCCCTGCCGCCGCTGTCGTGGGACGGACACGACTGGGCCGGCGAGGCGACGCTCGCGAGCTGGGCCGGGTTCCAGTCGCGGCAGGGCGCGTATGCGGGCCGCGACCGTTCGGGGCCGTCGGACGGGCACGTGCAGCTGTCGGTGGGCGTGCGCGAGGGCGCCGACGGCGCCGAGTGCGGCGAGCCGTCACCTCCGACGCCCGCGCAGGTCGCGGCCTATGAGTTCCTGCAAGCGCACGAGGTGGAGGTCGCCGCGGCGGTCCTGGCCGCGGTCCGCGTCGAGTATCCCGCCGGAGAGCACGGCATGCCCTGGCTCGACTCGGCCGAGGAGCTGCGCGCGTTCGTCGGGCTGGCGATCGTGCACGTGCTGCCGGTCGAGCGTGACGGCGTCGCGTACCTCGGGTTCGAGCTGGGCTGCGCCTGGGACGAGGAGCACGGCGTCGGCGTCCTCGTGCACCGCGGTGAGGTCGTCGAGGTCGGGGACGCCGACACGTCGTTCGACGAGGCGCGTGCCGGGCGCGACGCCGAGGAGGCCGCGCCGCCCCGGTGGTCGGAGGTCGCCGGCGGCGTCCACCCGCAGCGCTGGCGACGAGGTCACGCCGACGCGGTGCCGCGCGCACCCATCCCGAAGGACACGGCGATGTTCGCGTCGTGGGCGGTCGCGGTGCTCGGGGCCGTCGGCGCGTTCTTCTGGTCGGTGCGCGCCGGACTGGGGGCGGTGTTCGGGCTGGTCGCCGTCGTCTGGATCGCCGTCGCGTTGATGCGGCGCCTGGACGCGAAGCGGCCATGGCCGTTCCGCCTGCCGGACCACTGGTCGATGGTCCTGGTCGTCCCCGCCGTGGTCATCACCAGCGTCGCCGCGATCGCCCTGCTGCTCTGGGGGCGCGACGGCGCCGCTGGCGCTGCCTCGAGCGGCCTGTGGCTGGTGGCCCCGATCGCCGGGCCGGTGCTCCGCCGGCGGTGGTGCGCGATACGGACCTCGCACCGCCTGGAGCGTGCGCTCGCGCTCGGCGCGCCGATCGAGCGGATCACCCGATCCCGGTGCGTGACGGACACGTTCGCGTGTCGCGTCGCGCACCGGCTCGTCGAGCACGGCCGGTGGCAGGAGGCGATCGAGCTGGTCGAACGCACGCTCGGCACGGCGATGTTCCGCTACGAGCACCTGGCGGTGTGGATCGACGCGGCGCTCGCGCTGGGCGACGTCGCCGAGGCGGAGCGCGCCTGGCGACGCAGCGTGAACGGTCCTCCCTGCGCGCACGAGCGAGAGCTCGCGGCGCTGCTCGACGCGCGCACCACGCTCGCGCATGGCGATCCCGCGCTCGCGCTCGCGCTCACGGCTGGCGGCGCCGCCGCGGGTCCGACGCTCGTCGTCCACCGCGCGGTGCTGCGCGCGGACGCGCTGGTGGTGGCAGGCCGGCACGGCGAGGCGCAGGCGGTCCTCGACGAGCTGCGCGTGTCGCGCGGCGACGAGACGCTGGCGTGGCTCGCGAGGCAGCGGCGGCCGTCCAGCGCGCTCGCCGGATCCCGTCGGGAGTGAAGTCGGGCGACGCTCCCGGGCGGGGCCGCCGTGGAGAGTCGTCGGGTTGGAGAGGGCGTCATCGCACGCAACCGGCCGCGGGCCCGGCCGATGACCGCAGGCGACTGCAGTCATCCCCGAGCCGGAGCCCTCGATGTCCAGCCCGATCGCCCGCATCCACCTCTCCCTGACCCCGAACGGCCGCCGCCTCGTGATCGCCGAGGCCGACGAGCTGCGGGTCCTCGATCTCGGCGCCGCGGCGGCGGGCCGCGATCGTCCTCAGCTGGCCGTGCCCTCCCGCGCGCTCGCGCTCGCGGCGTTCGACGACGAGCTGTGGGTCGTCGAGGCGGCGGACGACGGGCATCAGCTCCGGCGGTTCGACCTGCGCCTCGACGAGCTGGGCGCACACGCGCTGCCGCCGGGCGCACGGTTCGTTCGCCTGCCGGGACGCCACGCCGCGCTGTGGCTCGGGGCCGGCGCGTTCACCGTCGTCGAGGCCGACGGCGCCATCGTGGCCACGCGGCTCGACGTGCCGGACGGCCACCGCGTGGTCGCGGCGCTGTCGCCGCGGCAGTGGCTCGTCGAGGGTGGCGGCGGCGTGGCGCTCGTCGACCAGGGGCGGCCGCGGTGGCGGGTGCCGCTCGACCCGGGGCACGCGGTGCTCGCGATGGCGCCGATCTTCGACGGTCGCTCGGTCGTGGCGCTCGTCGGGGAAGCCGCCGCGGAGGTCGGCGCGGAGCGGCGGCTGGTCGTCCTGTCGACGCGTGACGGAGGCGTCCAGCACAGCCTGGCGGTGCACGACATCGCCGGGGCGAGCTTCGCGGCGCACCGCGGGCTCGCGGTCCTGCGGCGGCCGCGCGAGCTGGTGCTGGTGGACCTGCGCTTCGGTCGCGTGCTCGGCGTCGCGGGCGTCGCGGGCGTCGACGACGATGTCCTCGCCGCGACCATCGACGACGCCGGGCAGCACGTCGTTTGCGCGCTGCGCGAGGACGGCGTGAGCGCCTTCCTCGTGCAGGACCTGCTCGCCCGCAGCGAGCGTGCCGCGGCCGAGCCGATGCCACGCGAGCCGACCGCGTCGAGCGCCGGTGCGCGCAAGCTCGTCGACACCGGGCCGCCATCCGACGCGCCCCGCAAGGTGCCCGCCGCGCTGACGGCCGCGCCGCTCCACCGGCTGTCCCCGCGGTCCGCGGCCGCGCCGTGCGCGACGTCGCGCGCCCACCACGAGCTGCTCCACGACGTCGCGCGTCGCCGCGCCGCGCTCGCGATCGCGCGGGCCTGGGACCGCCAGAGCCTCAGCCGCGACGCGCCGGATGATCTGCCGTGCGAGCGCCGCGTCGACGCGCTGGTCGAGCCCGTCGGCGGCGTGGCGGTCGCGCGGGTCGGGGCGGCGGTGGTCGCGCTCCAGCGCGCGGTCGCGGCGCTCGGCCCCGCCGGCCCCGGCATGCTCGGGGCGCTCGGTGACGAGCACGGGCTGTCGCGCGTCGAGCGCGACGTGCTGCTCGTGATCGCCGCCGCCGACCTCTGGCACGACGTCAGCGAGCTCTACCGGGTGCTCGGCCACGACGAGCGGCGCGCGGTGTGCGACGAGCGCCTGGTGTGCGAGCTGCTGCCGGACCTGCCCGCGCACGACGTCCTCGACGCGCTCGATCGTGCCGCGCCGCTGCTCGCGCGCGGGCTCGTCGCCCGCGGCGGCGGCCCGCGCGCCGACGCCGCGCTGTCCGCCGACCCGCTCGTCATCCGCGCCCTGCGCGGCGCCGCGCTGGATCGCGAGCTGGAGCGCGGCGTCGAGCGCGGCGAGCCCCGGCGCTCGCTCGACGAGCTGCGCGTGCCCCGCGAGGCGCTGGCGCGGCTGTTCGCCGCGCTCGCGACGCCGGGCGCCCCGGCGCGCGTCGCCCTCCGCGGCCGCGAGGGCAGCGGCCGGCGCACCGTGGCCGCCGCGCTCGCCGCGCTCGCCGGCCGCGTCCTCGGCGTCGTCGACGTGGGCCTCTTGCACCGCGAGGACCGCCTGCCCGAGCTCGCCGTGCTGCTGCGCCGCGCGGCGCTGCGCGGCTGGCTGCCGCTCGTCGACGGCGTCGACGCGATCCCGGCGGAGCACGTCGCCGCGCGCAGCGAGCTGCGCGAGCTGCTCGAGCACCACGACGGCCCGGTGCTCGTGCGCCTCGCCCGCGACGCGCAGCCGCCGCTCGCGACCGGTCATCTCCTGCTCGACCTGCCGCCCCTGTCCACCGCCGAGCGCGCCGCGCACTGGACCGACGCCGCGCGCGCGCGCGGCCTGTCGCTGCGCGACGCCGACGCGCTCGCCGCGCGCTACGCGATCGGGCCCGGCACCGTCGAGCGCGTCGTCGCGGAGCTGGCTGCCGAGCCGCGCATCTCGACCGACGCCGACGCCGACGCCGCTGTTCACGATGCGGTCCGGCGCCACCTCGCCTCTCGCCTCGGCGCCGTCGCGACGCGGATCGAGCGCCTGCCGGCGTGGTCCCAGGTCGTGCTCCCGCCCGACATCGAGGACTCGCTGATCGAGCTGATGGGCCGCATCCGCCACCGCCGCGCCGTGTTCGACGACTGGGGCCTCGACAAGGTCATGTCCACCTCGCGCGGCCTCACCGCGCTGTTCCAGGGCGGCCCCGGCACCGGCAAGACCCTGGTCGCGGGCGCGATCGCGCGCGACCTCGGCCTCGATCTCTACCGGGTCGATCTCTCCCGCGTCGTCTCCAAGTGGATCGGCGAGACCGAGCAGAACCTCGCGCGCGTGTTCGACGCCGCCGAGGAGGCCCAGGCGATCCTGCTGTTCGACGAGGCCGACTCGCTGTTCACCCGCCGCACCGAGGTCCGCACCTCGACCGATCGCTACGCCAACCAGGAGGTCAACTACCTGCTGCAGCGCCTCGACTCGTTCGAGGGCATCGCGATCCTCACCACCAACGCCGGCAGCGCGATCGATCCCGCGTTCCGCCGCCGCATGTCGTTCCGCCTCACGTTCCCGTTCCCCGACGACGAGGCCCGCGAGGCCCTGTGGCGGGTGCACCTGCCCGACTCCATCCCCCGCGCCGGCGACCTCGATCTCGCCGACCTCGCGCGCCGCTTCCGCATGTCCGGCGGCTTCATCCGCAACGCCGCCCTGCGCGCCTGCTTCCTCGCCGCCGACGAGGGCTCCGGCCTCGCCCAGGCCCACCTCGAGCGCGCCGTCCGCTCCGAGTTCCGCGAGATCGGCAAGCTCGGCGAGACCGGCACCCTGGAGTGACGCAGGGGTGCCCCGCCGCCCGCGCGGGCGCGCGTGGATGGGCGTGTGCGCCGTCATCCTGCCGGGCACGCCGGGTCTTGAGGCGCGGGCTCGGCCCAGCTAGCCTTTCGAGCATGGGCTTGTGGTCCGCGATCAAGGGCGTCGTCCGGCAGGTCGTGCGGGTCGTCGTCGAGGTGGTGAACCGCTTGACGGTCGGCATCTTCGACCAGCTCTTCGGCTTCGCCGGCTGGCCGCGTAAGAAGCTGCGCCTACAGGTCATCATCCTCGCCGACGCGAGCGGGCCGGTCGTGCCGACCTCCGACCTCCAGGCCCCGCTCGACTTCATCACGCGGGTCTTCGATGAGCGCTTCGACGTGAAGGTCGTTCCGTTCGGGCACACATTCGTGCAGGCGATGAAGGATCCCGCGCCCGACGGCGCGCTCGACTACGAGTGCAGCGGCGCCGCCTGGTATGACGAGTTCGGCACGGTCGGCGACTTCTTCGCCAAGCACCTCGCGGGCTGGAACGCGATCCCGGTGGGTGTGCGGTTCCCGGTCACGGTCTACGTGACACGCAACGTCGAGGGCACGCAGGGCTGCTCGCTGGGGCCGCTCACGGACTACGTCGTGATCGACCTTGAAGGCGTTGCCACGCCAAGTCTCATGGCGCACGAGGTCCTCCACGCGTGCGGCATCTGGCACTCCAGGACGCGCACCAATCTCGCGTACCATCCCAGCGACCGCGGGGAGGGAGCCAAGTGGTTCCAGAAGAACATGCTGCGCGCCTCCCGACACGTGCAGTTCTGGTGATGCGCGCGATCGGTCCGATCCTCGCACTCGGGATGCTCGCCAGCATCGCGCCGCACGCGCGCGCGGACGACGGCGGAGACGACGTCGCGGCGCTCGCGCCGGGGGAGCGCGCGCTGCTCGAGCGCGGCGAGCTGTCGAGCGCGCGTCACATCGGCGGCAGCGTGGCCGCCTATCTCGCGGGCTTCGGTGTCGGCCACTTGATCCAGGGTCGGTGGCGCGAGCGCGGATGGTGGTTCACGGTAGGCGAGCTTGCCGCGGCGAGCATGTTCTTCGTTGCCTCGGTCGAGAGCGACCTGGACACCACCACGACGAACGTGCTCGGGGTCACCGGGATCGTCGGCATCGTCGGCCTTCGCGTCGGTGCGACGCTGGACGCCGCGCTCGTGCCACGCGGTCGGAACCGTCGTGTGCGCGCGCTTCGACGTCGGCTCGGGCTCGGCGCCTCGGCCTATATGTTGCCCTTGCCCGCCGGCGGCGCCGCCGCGGGGCTCGTGCTTCGCTTCTGAATCTGATCTGAACGCGTGACGACGTGGGTCGCGAGCGCGGCGGCCGTTGCCACGCCGTTGCCACGACCCACGGGATCCACCCCTGCCACGCCGGACTGGGCGGGAGACCCCTCTCGTCGGAACCCGGCGACATGACTGCAAGATCGCGTCGCGCTTGGGGTTGGCGGTGATCCGACGAAAGGGTTCGAGTCCCCCTCCGCGCACGAAAGAAGTCGCCCGGTTAGCCGCCGGGCGATTTCGTTTTCGGGGCCGCCGACGGAGCGGGCGGAGCGGCGACGCAACCGGTGGCGGAGAGGGCCGAGAGCGTCGTGCATGACGAATCACCAGCCGCCGGAGCGGGTTGGAGCACACACGCGGGACGCTGACATCGCGGGCCGCGGCGGAGGTGACGGCGGCGGGTCCAGGTCCGGGGCGGTTGGCAAGCGCACGCGGGTCGAGGGCCTGGTGCAACGGAAGGGGCGCGCCGCGAGCACGATGGATCCGGCGCCGTCCTACGAGGAGAGCCGGGCGACGATCGACATCGATGGCAAGGGCGACGCGACGAGGCCGGCGGTGGCGGAGGGAGGCGCGGAGCAGGAGGAGCCGGGCTGGGTGCGGCGCGCGCGCGCGTACCACGAGGCGCACCCGGCGGAGGCGGAGGCGCTGGATCGGCTGACGTGGGGCGCGTGTGTCGGCGAGGATGGCGCGCTGGATCCGCGGAAGGTCGCGCGCTGGCAAGCCGCGCACGGCGTCCCGCCCGACGGGCGGGCAGGCGAGGTGACGCTCGACGCGGCGCGCTCGAGCGGGGGCGGCGCTCGGGGCGGCGGCGACCGGGCGGCGACGCGCGAGCCGACGACGATCGACGCGCCTGCACGCTACGACGAGGTCGACCGGGGGACGATCGAGCTGGGTGCGGACCGCGCGTCGCCCGAGGGCAGCGCGGGTCGCGCCGAACGCGAGCCGCTGGACCGACGTGCCGAGCAGGCGGCCGTGTCGATCGACGCGGCGCCGCGCTACGACGAGGACCGCGGCACGATCGACCTCGCTCGCAAGCTGACGCCGGACGCGGACGACGCGACAGCGAAGCGGGCCGCCATCGACCGCCGCGCCGAGCAGGCGGCGGTCACGATCGACGCGCCGCCGTCGTACGACGAGGGCCGCGCGACCCTGGACGTCGGCGGACCGATGCGCGACGCTCCTCGCGTGGCGAGCGCGGTGCAGCGCAAGGCCGGCGCCCGCGCGGACGCGGCCTCCGAGTCCGACGTGCACGCGATCGCCGCGAGCGGCGTGGCCGGCGCCGCCGCCCCGCTGCCGCACCTGGCCGCGATCCAGGCGAGCTTCGGCCGCCACGACGTAAGTCATGTCCGCGCCGCCGTCGGCGGCGCCGCCGCGACCGCGTCCGACGCCCTCGGCGCCGAGGCCTACGCCACCGGCGCCACGGTCGCGTTTCGCGACACGCCCTCGCTGCACACCGCGGCGCACGAGGCCGCCCACGTCATCCAGCAGCAGGCGGGCGTGTCGCTCAAGGGCGGCGTCGGCGAGGCCGGCGACGCGTACGAGCAGCACGCCGACGCCGTCGCGGACGCGGTGGTGCGTGGCGAGTCGGCCGAGGCTTTGCTGGGCGAGGCCGGCGGCACTCATCGGGGCTCGGGTACAGAGGGGGTCCAGTTCCGGAAGGAGCGGTTCGGCGATGCCGCCAAGGAACACACGGTGGGGCTTCTGCTGCGCGATCTGCTGTCGAGGATGCGAAAGGCAGCCGGCAAGTCGTCGGCGTCGCGGCTGGCGGTCGCGGCCACCGAGATCGCGCACGGGTGTGCGGAGGTTCAGCGCGTGATGGAGCTGGGCACGGTCGAACAGTGGACCGCTGTGGGAGCGGAGCTTCGTGCCGTGCTTGCCGCGGGCAGGGAGCTCCTGCGCGCGCTGGAGGATGACCGCCTCGCACCCGTCAAGGCCGAGCTGTTCGAGGCGCTGCGTGCACTCGGCCGTCAGGCGCAGCCGGAGGCGCTGAACGCCGACGAGGGAGAGGACCCAGGTGAGATGAAGGGCCTGGATGCGGACGAGCGCATCCGCATGTATCGGCTGATGCTCGCGGCGGCGCGCGAGCGGATCCGGGCGCTCCCAGGCGTCGGCAAGGGCGAGGCCGCGAGCTCCAGGCTCGTCGCGCTTGCGGGCGAGGTCGCCGGTGACGTGGGCTACGTCGCCGAGGGACTGGCCGCGATGAAGGACACTGCGGCGAAGAGAGCGCTCAAGAAGGATGCGCTCGCGACCGTCGAGTCGATCGACGAGATCGAGGGCTGGATCGACGCCGGAGAGATTCCCTGGCACCGCGAGCTTGCCAGGCTGTTCGACGCTGAAGCGAAGCTCGTCGCTCAGTCACACGTGCCGCGGCGACATCGCCCGGATCGTCCGTACTCGGGGACGATGGATCCGAAGGAAGCGCTCGCGGCGGTCGAGGGAGCCCCCAGTGCCGACGGCGCCGATCTGGGCGCGATCTGCTCGCGGCCGTTCGCGGACCCCAAGAGCGCGCTGCAGGGGATCGCGGCGGGGCTCGATCACACGTTCGCGGTCCGTTCCAATGCGGTCGATGCGGTGGAGAATGCCCTCGCCGAGCCCGCGCCGCCCGCTGATCCCGGTGTGCTCGAGTCGTTGTTGAAGCTCGCAGTGGAGATGGCGATCGTGGGCGCCGCGGGCGCCCTGGCCTCGGCCGTCTCAGCTCGAGCCCGCTCGGCCCTCGACCAGCGCGCGGCGTCGTCGACGGTGGCCAACGAGTCCATGGAGGAGCTGCTCGCGGGACCGGAGCGCGCCAAGGCCCTTGGCAGCTTCGAGATCCCCACGGACGGGGCGGTCCGGAGAGCGGCTGCCGCGGACGCGATCAAGGACGTCACGAAGCAGCTGTTCAGGGACTCTGCCAGGGCTGGTGTCGAGGCGCTGACGCTGGGATCGTCGGCAGGGCTGGGTCGCGAGCCGAAGACGCACTACTTCCGGCTTCAGCGGGAGGCGCTCAGCCACGCAAGGACGGCGGCCCGGCTGCTGCTCGCGCACCATGGAAACGCCCTCGTCCAGGCCGACCTGACCGATCTCAACGAGCTGAGCCGGATGCTCTGCGACAACGATGCTCGAGAGCGCGCGCAGACGCTGCAAGTGGACGCCACCCACCGCGAGTGGCAGAACTTCAAGGCGAGCTGGCACGCCGGCACAGTTGCTGAGAAGAGCCGCGACGCGAAGCACGCCCTCACCGAGATCCCAGGTGTGCTCGAGGTGCGCGTCGATGTCGACCTCTACCAGCCGAGCTCTGGGCAGGCCCGCGTGTACCGGCTGGTGCTCCGTGACGCCGAGCAGGCGGCGATAGATCAGTTCCGGAAGCAGCGCGCGACGATCGCGACTTCGGGGCTCAACGTTCGCTACTACCTGGAGTTCGGGGGCTGGACCGTGGTGCTCTCGGCCGGGCCCCAGCTCGGGCTTCGTCTCGGGGAGCTGGGTCGCGACGATCTCCAGATCCTCAAGGCGTATGGCAGCGGCGAAGCGATCGACGGCTGGGTGACCAGTCGCGTGGATCGCGACCCGACGGCCTACGACGATGTCCCCGTGAGCGTCGCGCACACCGCAGCACGGTCAATCGTCGAGCCGCTCGCCGAAGCCACGACCCTGGAATCCGTCGAGTCGAAGTGAGGAGCACGAGATGATCTGGATGGAAGCGGTGATCGTGCTCGGGGCGATCTCCTGTTGTGGGGCCATCGCGTTGCTGGGGCGAGGTTCTCGTCGCTGGTGGGCGCTCGTGATGGTGGCGCTCCTGGCGGCGTTCTCCGTCTGGGCGGTCCATGACCGACAGGGCGCGGCCGTGGCTGCGCATGTGCACCATCAGCGGCACTGCGCGCAGCAGGGTCGCGGCCTGGAACGGTTCGCCGAGGATGTCGAGCGCGAGCGTGTCACGCGGCTACACGATCTCGGCTTCACGATGAGGACCACGAGCGCGTACCACGTCGCGAGCGTGTTCTGCGCCAAGAGCTACTCGCGGTGCAATGACTGGCTGAACCGCGTCACGCTCACGAGCGACGAACGCACGCCCGAGGAACTGGCCCATGCCCTGCGTACCGTGGCCGACGCGATCCGGAGCGGCGTGGACTGCCCGCAAATCGAATCGCGGCCGCTGCCCTAGCCGATGCGCGCGTAGCGACGGGCAGCTCGACGGCCCGGACGCGCAGCGCGGCTCGGAGTCGGGTCGCGCCGTCACGGAGGGGCAGCCCGATCGACCGGTCCCGGACGCGGGCACCGATGGCGTCGTCGTCGACGATGCCGTCGCGGGTCGGGGCCGTCGTAGGACCCAGCGGGCGCCTGCACCGCGACCGGCCCGTCGGGTGCGCGCGCGGGCGCCGCGTCCGCGTGCACCACCGGCGCCGCGTCGCGTGCGACCTCGGGCGGCCGTGCCTTCGAGTCGCCGCACGCGGCCACGCTCAGCCCGACGACGAGCCACAAGCTCGTGCGCTCCAGAGCCACGGTCCGCATCACGCCGACCGAGGTTGCAAGCGCCCGCGCCGCTGAGCAAGGCTACGGTGGGATCGGGCGTGCAGGCATTGACGGTGCGTCGACGCCGTGGACGGTGTCGTTGCGCGCGAGATCCGCGGTGGGCGTGATCAGTCCCTGTCGTACCGAGGTGTGCCGGACGTCGGGCTGGCTCCGCCACGCCCCCCGTGCGAACCCTCCCTCCATGCGGACGTACCTCGCTGCCTTCCTCCTCGCCGCCGCGGCCTGCGGTGGCGCCTCCTCCGATGCTCCCACCACCACGAGGACGACCTCGGCGATGGTCGCGGAGCCGGCGCCCGTCTCCGAGCCGGCGCCGGCGACCGAGCCGGCGCCCGCCGATGGCGACCTCCCGCCCGAGGTCGTGGTGGCCGTCGAGCAGACGCTCGACCTGCTCACCCGGCTCGCCGACGCGGTCGAGGCGGGCGGTTGTGACGGAATCAGCGCACGGCTCGACGCCACGGTGACCGACGCCGACGTCGCGATGATGCAGGGTTACAAGGCCCGGGAGGCCGAGTTCGAGCCGTACGAGGCGGAGATCAAGGCACGCTACCTGGCGCGGATCGAGGCGGTGGTGACACGGATCATCGCCGGGTCTCAGGGTTGCGGCGCCGAGGTTCGCGCCGTGTTCGCGCGCCTCGAGATCGGCGTCCACGTGGACTGACCGTGGCAGTCGTGCCGACCGGAACGGAGTGCTCCACGACCCCGAGGTGGTCGACGAGCTCGGTCGAGGCCGACCCGTGGCTCGCGGAGGCCAGCCTCGCGGCAGCGTGCGCGCGGCAGACGCCGGCGAACGTCGGCAGACGGCCTGCCGGGGGCGCGCGGCGGCCGCGGGCGCGGGCGGGATGAGGTAGTCGTCGTGGTGCGACCCGACGTGCCGTCTCCCATGGACCTCACCGAGCAGATCCAGCAGCCTGATCGCGAGCTCGAGCGGCAGCTCGGCGCGCTCGCTCGCGAGGTCGCGGAGCAGATCGCGGCGGCGGGGCTCGAGGCGGCGCGCGAGCTCGCGCGGCTTGAGCGTGCGTCGCCGCGGTCGCCGGACGGCTGCGAGGTGGGCGCCGTGGTGACTGCGGAGCCGTCGCACGGCTCGGAGGCGGCGCACGCGGCCGCGCCGACGCGGCCGCCAGGGTCGACGCGGCCGCCGGCGCCGGCGCCGGAGCCGACGCGGTCGCCCGGCCCGGTGAGCGGGCCAGCCGCGGACGTGCCCCGGCGGCGTGGGCGCGGCGAGCTGGCCGGGCTGCGCGATCGGCTGGTCGAGCACGTGCGCCAGCAGCCGGGGCGCACGGCCGACGAGCTCGGCCGAGAGCTCGCGGCGTCGAGCGATGTCGTCGCGCTGTCGCTACGGACGCTGGCGGCGCGGGGCATGGTGCGCACCGAGGGCGAGGCGCCGGCGGCGCGCTTCTATCCGGCGACGCGCGGCTGGGCGACGACGACCGTGCGCCGGGGCCGCTGACCCGGGGCGGCGGGGCCGTCGGGGTGGGGTGGAGGCGAGGTCGCTGCTGGCGGCGCGGACGGCGACGAACCGGCCGGGCGGGTCGACGGGGCGCGCGCTGCCGTGGTTGACTGCCGCCGTGTCCACCATCGCGTTTCCCAGGCGTCAGGTCGCTGCCCTCCAGACGCTCGCGGCGAGCGTGCTCGAACGCCGCGGGGCGGGCAGTCCGGCGCCGGCGATCGCGCGCGAGCTGCTCGCGGGCTTCTACGACGTGTGCATGCGCGCCGGGCAGGACGGCGTGCTGGAGGCGGTCGCGCAGGCGTTCGCGCCGCTCGACGTGTCGGACGCGTCGGGGCTGAGCGAGGAGCCGCGGCTGCACGGGGCGCTCGTGGCGGCGCTGGGCGACCGCGCCAGGTTCGACCCGCGCGGGCCGCGCACGGCGCTGCCCGGGCAGCTCGTCGACTGCCTGCTCGCGACGCTGTCGCTGACGCCCGAGGATCCGCCGGACCGCGGCGTCGCGCTCGGCGACGAGGTGCGACGCGACGTGACCGCCGCGCTCGCCGCCGCCGTCGAGGGCCCGCTCGAGATGGCGACGCTGCGCGCCGCGGTGATCGCGTCCGCAAGGGCGCGGTGCGACGAGCGCTACTTCGCCGCGTTCGAGAAGATCGCCAAGCAGCTCGACGAGCGCGGCCTCCGCGTGCCCACGATGTCCAAGATGCCGCTCGACGCGGTCCAGGCGGTGCAGCGCGCGCTGTACGACGCGCGGATCGAGCTCGTCACGCGCGCCGCGCTCGCCGCGATCGATCGCGCGCGGCAGGTGCTCGCGGCGGCCAGCCCGGAGGCGGCGGCGCGGATCGATCAGCCGCTGACGCACCGCCTGACGCCGCGCGAGGTCGCGGCGCGGCGCGCCGCCGAGGTCGAGGTGCCGCGGCCGGAGGTCGTCGTGCAGTCGCTGCTCGCCAGCCTGACCGAGCTGCTCGAGCTGACGTGGAGCGCGCGCGAGGTCGCCGCCCGCGCCTACGGCATCCGCGAGACCTTCGCCGTCGGCGACGTGATCGACCACCCGAAGTTCGGCCGCGGCACGGTCAAGGTCGCGACGCCCAAGCAGGTCGAGGTCGAGTTCGCCGACGGCACGGTCACGCTGATCCACGCGCGCGGGCAGTAGCGCGTCAGCGGACCGAGACGCTGGCCGCGCCGTGGCGGTCGATCTCGCCGGCGATCGCGACGCCCTCGAGCAGGACGCTGGCCGAGCCGTGGGCCTCGATCGCGACCGGCGCCTCGATCGAGCCGCCGCGGATCAGCACGCTCGCGGCGCCGTGGGCCTCGATCCCGGTCTGGCCCGCGCGGATCGTGCAGTTGGTGAGGACGACGCTGCAGCTGCCGTGGACCTCGAGCGCGGTGGCCGGCCCCTCGAGGACGCAGTCCGCGAGCTCGAGGTGCTCGGCGCCGTCGCACTCGAGCGGGCCGGATACCTCGCCGCCAGCGCCGCCGCGGTGATCGCGCGTCGTGACGTCGTCGGGCGGCGGCGCGGCGGCCGGCGTGGACGGCGCGGGCTGGACGACGCAGCCGATCGCGGTGGCGGCGGTGAGCGCGAGCAGGGTGGTGCGGAGCATGGCGGCGATGCTACCGCGGCGGCTCGCGGGCGGTCACGGCGGGGGTGGGGCGCCGACGAACGTCGCCCCGAGGTCGATCCAGCGCACGAGCACGCCCACCTCGTCGTCGGTGAGCCGGTCGTCGCCGCCGGGGTGCGGGCGGCCCGGCGCCGGCAGCGGGCGCGGCGCGTCGCGCTCGACGCCGGTGACGAGCTCGATCAGGAAGCTGCGATCGGCCCGGCCGGCGTGATCGTCGACGAGCGCGCGGCCGCCGCCCGAGCCGTCGCCGGGGCGCAGCAGGTGCTCGTAGGCGATGGTGAAGTGCGCGGTCGGTGTCGGCGAGAGATCGAGGCCGGCGGCGGGCGCGGCGCCGGCGTGGCACGCGTCGCACCGCCGGTCGAGGATCGGCTGGACGTCGCGGCGGAAGTCGATCGTGACGCGGGTGGCGTCGCCGAGGGCGAGCGGCGCGAGCGGCCGGCGCGGGTCCTGCTGGGCGTAGCGCGCGAGCGACCACGACGCGCCGGTGAGCGCGTCGGGCGGCTCCATCGCGGGCGCGCGCCCGGCGACGCCGTCGGGGTCGCCGTGGCA
>WYBA01000296.1 GCA_011526095.1 Myxococcales bacterium
CCCGCGGCGTCGACGAACTGGCCGACCGCGTTGGTGTCGGCGCGGCCGTCACCGTCCTGATCGACGAACATGCCGGTGAGCGCGGCCGGCTCGACCAGGCCGCGCGCGTCACGCCGCGCCAGCGGGATCGTCCGGCTGGTGCCGAGCAGCGGCTGCTCCGCCAGCAGCAGGTCGACCGCGAGGCGGCTGGTGCGCTCGGGGTCGTCGAGCTCGGTCGTCTGCTCGGTGTTGCGCAGCGTGATCGCCAGCGCCTCGACCAGGTTCTGCCACTCGACGCGGGCGCCGCCGCCCTCGGTGATCGCCTGGGACAGCACGAGCAGCAGCTCGTGCATCTCGGGGTAGTTGATCGCGGCGCGCACCGCGCCGAGCGCCGGCTGCAGCGGCTTGTAGCCGAGCCGGACGTTGAGCCGCTCGAGCGAGGCCATCGCGCCGTCGTCGGCGGCGATCAGCTCGAGCAGGCCGATCAGCGCGTCGATCGCGGCGGTGGTGGTGCCGTCGTCGTAGCTGGCGAGGAACTCGTTGGACGTCAGGTACGCCTGGAGCCGATCGAGGAAGTCGGCCGGGAACATCGTGTCGACCGCGCCGACGAGATCGTCGAAGTCGGCGAGCAGCGCCTTGAGCGAGGCGGGCGCGGCCTCCGGCGGCGCCAGGCCCTCGCGACAGATCTCGCGGTAGGTGTCGCCGCGGACGTCGGTGGTGCCGCCGTCGGCGAGGTCCTCGAGGTACGAGACGCGCTTGCACACCAGCGTCACGACCGTCTGGCCGAACGTGCCGGTGTCGACCGGCGTCCGCGTGGTGTCGAGCGGCTCGTGACACCCCGCGGTGACGAGTCCGTAGCAGGTGACGAGCGCGACGAGCCGAGCCGACGTCTTCATGGCAACCCCTCTGCTCCCCCGTTCCGCGTGATGATTGCCCTCTGTAACTGACACGCGTCGGAGGAGAGGCAGCCAGGCTAAGGGTTCGTCATCGAAGTGGTCAACCGCGATCTCGCGTACTGACTGAAGGTCGATACCCCGATCACCCAGTTGAATCAGCGTCGTGAGCGTCGCTCGTGAAACGCCTGTCACGAGGCTCACATGCCCGCCCTCGCCCCCACGTCGCGGCCGGGTGGAATACCGAGGCGCACGCCGCGTCGAACCCTGAGATGTGGACCTGCCCACACTGCCGGCTCGCGTTCGCAGACGGGCGCTTCTGCCCGCGCGACGGGGCCGCGCTCGTGCTCGAGATCGACGGCCACGTGGTGGTCCGCGAGCTCGGCCGCGGGCTCACCGGCACGGTCCACGCCGCCCGCGCGCCCGACGGGACGCACGTCGCGATCAAGATCCTGCACCGCGACTGGCTCGGCGACGGCGAGATGTACGAGCGGTTCGTACGCGAGGCGCGCGCGGCAGCCGCGATCGCGCACCCGTGCGTGGTCGCGCCGCGGGGCTCCGGCGTGCTCGAGGACGGGCGGCCGTACCTGGTGATGCCGCTCGTGGAGGGACCGTCGCTCGACGACGTCCTCGCGCTCGGCCCCCTCGCCGAGCCGCGCGCGCTCGCGATCGCGCGCGATCTCGCCGGCGCGCTCGCCGCCGTCCACGCCGCCGGCGTGCTCCACCGCGACGTCAAGCCGAGCAACGTGCGGATCGGCCGCGACGGGCGCGCGCGCCTGCTCGACTTCGGGATCGCGGTGCGCACCGGCGGCGACGAGGCGCGGCTCACCGGCGGCGGCATGGCCGTCGGCACGCCGCAGTACATGGCGCCCGAGCAGTGCAGCGGCGACGCGCTCGACGGGCGCACCGACGTCTACGCGCTCGGCGTCGTGCTCTACCGGCTGCTCACCGGGCGGCTGCCGTTCGACGGCTCCGCGGTCGCGGTGATGCTCGCGCACACCGGGCGGATGCCCGAGCCGCCGTCGACCCACGCGGCGATCACGCCGACGCTCGACGCGCTGGTGATGCGGTGCCTGGCCAAGCGGCGCGCGGCGCGTCCGACCGCGGCTGAGCTGGCCGAGGAGCTCGCGGCGCTGGCGTGGGGGCTGGACGTCGACCCGCGCGCGGCGACGGAGGCGGACGACCGAGTCGGAGACGGACACGGAGACGGAAACGGAGACGGAGTCGGAGACGGAAACGGACACGGAGACGGAGACGGAGACGGAGTCGGAGACGGAGACGTCCTTCGACACGGCCCTCGCTCGCGCTCGGGCCTGCTCAGGATGAGCGGGGAAGACGGAGACGGAGACGTCGGGCGCTCCCCGCGCCCTCGCCGCCGCCTCCATGCCTTCGTCGGGCTCGCGCTGGCGGTGGCCGCGGCGGTCACGGCGCTCGCGCCGGTGCGCCGTGCGATCGGCCTCGACGACGCGGCGGCCGCGGCCCCGGCGGTCGCGCGGCCGCGCCCCCTGCCCGCCCCCGTCGCGCCACCGCCCGCCGACGTCGCGCTCGACGACCACCAGCTCGTCGTCGCCACCGACGATCTCGTCGCGATCCGCGTCGCCGCCCCGGCCGTGCTGGCGCCGCGCGCCGACCACGTGCTGACGGTCGAGGTGTGGGACGCCGACGGACGCCCGCTCGACACGACCGACCTCGTCGTCACGTTCGCCGGGCCGCGCGGCGCGGTCGTCGGCCTCGCCGCCGAGCCGACGCGCACGCGCGGCGTCTACCGCGTCACCGCGCGGTTCGGCGAGCCCGGCCCGTGGGTGATGCGCGTGTTCGCGCCGATCGGGGACTCGGTCGTCCAGTTCGTCCTCGACGTCGGCGTCGCCGCGACCTCGTGACCGCGCGCAGCGCGCCGGGCACGGACGCCCTCGACGCGGGCCCGCTCTGCTACAACAGGCGCCGATGCCGTTCCGCGACCCTGCGTTCATCGCGATCGTGCGCTGCCCCCGCTGCCAGGCCGTCGGCTCGCTCGCCCCGGCCCGCGAGCCCACGTGCGAGCGGTGCGGGCTGACCCTCGCCGTCGGCAACGGCTTCCTCGACCTGCTCGACCTCGCGGCCGGCGAGCCGACCGCGCCGACGGCGGAGCAGCGGTTCATGGAGTCCGAGCTGGTCGCGCGGCTCTACGAGCGGGTGTGGCGCCCGACGTTCGTCCGCGTGATGGCCGGGCGCGGCGCCGGCGCCGGGATCGGCGGCCCGGCGGGCGAGCTGTTCGTCCACCGCCACAGCCTCGGCATGGACGAGCGCCCCGGCCCGTGGCTCGATCTGTCGTGCGGCCCCGGCCTGTTCACCCGCGCGATGGCGGCCGCGGCGCCCGGCGCGGTCGTGGTCGGGCTCGACATCTCCCGCGCGATGCTCGAGGCGGCGGCCGCGCGCGCCACCGGCTACGCCAACGTCACGCTGGTCCGCGGCGACGCGCACAGCCTGCCGTTCGCCGACGGCGTGTTCGGCGGGATCAACAACGCCGGCGCGCTCCACGCCTACGACGACCCCGAGCAGGTGTTCCGCGAGATCCACCGGACGCTGCGCCCGGGCGGCGTCTACGTCGGCTCGACGTTCGCCGAGGCGCCGACGGTGTTCGGCCGGCTCGCCGCGCGCGCCGCGGGGATCCGCCGGTTCGATCCGCCCGAGCTGCGCGCGTGGCTGTCGCGCGTCGGGTTCCACGAGTTCGAGGAGCTGCGGCTCGGCGGCGCGTTCGTGTTCCGCGCCCGGCGCCCGTAGCCGGCGCTCACACGGGGCTCGCCGCCCCGCCCGACGAGCAGCGCTCGTCGGGTCCCACCCCGCCGAGACGTACTCCGACGCGATCACGACGTGTCGGTCGGAGCACGAGCCGTCAGAACCGGACGCCGACGAGATCGATCGCCGCGCCACGGCCGAGCGGCTGCCCGAGCGCGCGGCTGTTGTGCGGGCGCAGCGCGGGCGCGCCGAGCGTCCACGCACCGTCGCTGTCGCGGCGCACCACCGCCGCCGGCGCGTCGCCGGCGGCCGTGTCGCCATCGCGGGCCGGCGACGCGTCGAGCTTGCGGCTCACCTTGCGGCCGATCAGCCCGCCGACGACCAGGCCGGCGGTCGACAGGAAGCCGAACGCCTGCTCGTCGTTGTTGGTCGTGTCGTCGGCCGCGAGGCCGTAGAGGATCCACGGCACCAGCGCGCCGCCGCCGGCCCACAGGTCGATCCGCACCATCCGGCGCGTCGACACCTCGTGACGCCCGGTGAGGTACAGGCCCGCGCCGACGCCGCCGAGCGCGCCGAGCGCGGCGTTGAGCGAGTACCCCTCCCCCTCGGCCGGCTGCATGAACGCGCCGAGCGTCAGCCCGCCGACCACGCCCATCGCGGCGAGCGAGTCGATCACGGCGACGTCGTCGGTCGTGACGCCGCCGCGCCGCCGCAGCACCTCGCCGGCGAGCAGGCCGAGCCCGCCACCGACCACCGCGCCGCCGACCACCCACGCCGGGTCCTCGACCTCGAGGTCGGTGCCGTCGACGTCGGCGCCGAACACGTCGCCCATCAGCGCGCCCGACAGCTCGCCCCACGAGGTGAGGCTGCCGACCGTACGGGCGCTGGCGCGCGAGACGTCGTAGCGCTTGCCGACGACGTAGCCGGCGACGCCGCCGGCGAGCCCGCCGAGCAGGATCCCGGCGCCCACCGCGTCGTTCTCGTCGTGCGGATCGAACAGCGCGACGCCGACCGCCGCGCCCCACCCGGCCATGTGCAGCGACAACAGGCCCCGGCCGGCGCCGCGCGCCTCGCCCGGACGATCGGTCAGCGGGTCCTCGGGGTCGCGCACCTGATCGGTCGGGTCGATCGTCTCGGCCGGATCGACGCCGGCGCCCGGCCCGCCGACCGCCGCGTCGCCCGGTGACACCGGCACGGTGAGCCGCGCGTTGACGAAGTAGAGCAGCTGCGCCGCCTCGCGGGCGGCGGCGCCGTCCGGGCTGCGGACGAGCGCCTCGCCGAGCAGCTGCTGGGCGTCGGCCCACGCCTCGATCGCGATCAGCTCCTTGGCGCGCTCCACCAGCGACGCCGCGACGGCCTCGTCGATCGTCGCGTCGGCGCCCGCGGCGGCGCCGGGCGCCGGCGGCTCGTCGCCGTACGGATCGACCGGCTGGGCGGCGGCGACGCCGGGCCCGAGCACGCCGGCCAGCAGCGACGCGGCGGCGAGGGTGGCGGCGGCGCGGCGGCGCGGCGACGGCAGCTCGCCGCGGGGATCGGTCGAAGGTGTGCGAGGCATGGGGTCCGGACGCGGCGGCCTGGATCGGAGGTACCACCGGGCGGTCGCGCCTTCAACCTCCCGCGCCCGCCGCGCGGCCCGCGCGTGGCCGAAGTCTCACCAGGTGGCGCCGTCCGCGCGCCCCGCGCTACCCCGTCGCGGCGGTCAGCGGCGGCGGCCCCGGGTCCTTCTTCCACGTCTTGCGGTAGAAGAACAGGAACAGCACCTGGATCGTCGACGCCACGGGCACGGCGAGCAGCGCGCCGACGAGGCCGAACGCACGCTCCCCCAGCACGAGCGAGAAGATCACGACGACCGGGTGGATCTTCGCGGCGGTGCCGATGATCTTGGGGTTGAGGAAGTTGGCCTCGATGAAGTGGATCCCGACGATCCACAGGACCGACAGCACGGCCCGCACGAAGTCGAGCCCCGAGTCGCCCGACACCAGCGCCGCGAACACGATCGGCACCGTCGACAGGATCGATCCGAAGATCGGGATGAGGCTCATCAGCCCGGCGACGAGCGCGAGGATCAGCGAGTACTTGATGTCGAAGATCAGCAGGCCGATGTACGTGAGGATCCCGTTGACCAGGCAGATCAGGAGCTGGCCGCGGATCACGCCCGACAGGCCGCGGTCGATCCCGGCGATGATCACGTCGTAGTCGTCGCGGGTGTTCGGCGGGAACAGGCTGCGGAGGAAGGCGTGGACCTTCTCCATGTCGATCAGCATGAACGCGCCGATCATCAGCACGAGGAAGAACGTGAACACGCCCTTGACGATGCCGGTGACCAGCGCCTGGCCGAACCGGGCCAGCTCGTCGACCTGCGACTGCAGCCCGGCCATCGCCTTCTGGACGTAGGCACGCAGCTTCTCCTCGAGCGTCACCGGCGCCGGCGGGGAGGAGCTCGGCAGCACGCGAAAGCCGCCGTCCGGCTCGGGCGTGATCACCACGCCGGACTCGGCGAGCTGCACCGCCCACCGGCCGTCGGGCAGCGGTGTCATCGTGACCGCGGTGTCGGGCGGCACCGGCACGTCGGGCACGACCGGCGGGGCCTGGACCGCGGCCTTCTCGGTGCGCAGCGACGGGAACTTCTTCTCGAGGTAGCGGGCGAGCTCGGGCACCCACTGCTCGTCGATCTTCTTGTAGAGCGCCGGCGCCTCGGCGCCGATGCGCTGGACGTCCTTGGCCAGCCGCGGCACCAGCAGGAACCCGAAGCCGACGATCGCGGCGATGAACACCAGGTAGCACAGGATGATCGCCGCCCCGCGCGGCATGCGGCGCGTGCCGTCCTTGCGCTCGCACATCCACCGCACGACCGGCGCGAGGATGTACGCGATCAGCGCGGCGAACACGAACGGCAGGAGCACCGAGCGCCCGAGCACGAGGATCACCAGGACGAACAGCGGGAAGCCCCACCGTCCGAGGAACCCGCGCACCGGGCCGCCGTCGCCGAACAGCGTCTGCGTGCGCAGGCGGCGCGGCGGCTCGCCCGAGATCTGCACCGGGCCGGTCAGCCCGACGCCGGCGGCGAGGATCGGGTTGGACGTGGTCGTGCCGGGTCGGCGGCGCGGCTCGGCGCCGGGCTTGCCGCGCGGCCCGGCGTCGGGCGCGCCGGCGCCGGTGGTGGCGCCGCCGAGCGTCGTGTCGGGCACGCCGCTCGACGCGTCGTCCGACTCGGATCCGGGCGGTTCGTCGGGAGGTGGCGTCATCGACGTCCGTCTCGCTTACCCGACCACCGCCCCGAAAACCAGCCCCCGATGCGCCCGAGCACCGAGGGGCGCGCCCCCGCGCGCTCGAGCTCCGCGTCCGACAGGCCGTGCTCCAGCGTCGGCTCGGGCAACGCCTCGGTCGCGGCGGCGCCGAGCAGCGTCGTCGGCGCGACACGCGGCAGCTCGCGGCGCTCGCGCGGCGCCGACCGCGGCGGCTCCTGCGCCTCGCGCCCGACGTCGAGCCGCGCCGCGCCCCACCGCCGGCACTGCGCGCACCGCCAGAAGAACGCGCGCCAGCGCAGCCCGCACCCGCCGCACCGCCACGAGCCGTCGAACGCCCACGCCAGCGCGCCGCCCGGGCCGGCGAGCGCGTCGAGCTCGGCGCGGACCGCATCGGCGGCGTCGCCGGCGAGCGCGAGCCGGGCCGCGGCGACGCGCGCGGGCAGCAGGTCGGGCGCCTGCGCCGCCAGGGTCCGGTAGGCGGTGAGCGCGCTCGCCGGGTCGTAGACCGCCTCGAGCTCGGCGATCGCGAGCTGCAGGTGCCCACGCCCCGGGTGGTCGGAGGCGCGCGCGAGCACGTCGCGCAGCGCGGCGACCGCGCGCTCGGCGGTCGCGCGCTCGACGTCGACGACCTTGCCCGGCTCGCCGGTGCCGACCGCCGGCGGCGCCGGGGCGGCGACGGTCGCGAGCGCGGTCGTCGTGCCCGCCGCCGTCGTCGTGCCCGCCGGCGGCAGCGCGGCCGCCGGCTCCGCGGCCGCGCCGTCGAGCTCGGCGTCGATCGCGGCGTCGCGGGCGTCGGCGCGCGGCGGTCGCTCGCCGGCGTGGCTCTCGACCAGCTGGCGCTCGGCCTCGACCAGCCCGGGGACGAGGAACCGCGCGAGATCGGGCGCGGCGACCAGCGCCTGCTGGACCCGGGCGCTCGCCGCGCGCGGATTGTGGCGCGCCGCCGCGAGCTCGGCGGCGACGGCGAAGAAGTGCGGCGTCTCGGCGATCTTGCGCGCGTCGCGCAGCAGGCGCTTGGCGCTGTCGAGGTCCTGGGCGGCGATCGCGCGCTGCGCGGCGGCGACGAGCAGGTGGTGCTCGCGGCGCGGGGCAGGCGCGCCCTCGAGCCTGGCCAGGCGCGCCCACACCGCGGCGGCCTCGGCGTAGCGCCCCTGCTCCTCGTACAGCCCGCACAGCGCGCGCAGCGCGCCCTCGTGCTTGGGCTCCTCGACCAGGCAGTCCTCCATCGCCCGGGTCGCGCGGCGCGGCATGCCGGCGGCGCGGAAGTCGAGGCCGAGCTCGTAGCGGGCGCGCAGCCGCAGCTTGCGCGAGCCCGCCTCGCGCACCGCGAGCGCCTGGTGGACGCGGATCGCGCGCTCGTGCTCGCCGCGGCTGCGGAACAGCGCGCCGAGCGCGAAGTACGGCTCGGGATCCTCGATGTTCTCCTCGACCACCCGGCGCAGCTCGTCGACGACGGTGTCGTGGTCGCGCGCGATCAGGTGGTTGAGCGCGCGCATGTACGAGCGGCTCGCGCGCGCCGTGCGCTTGAGCATGCGGTCGTCGGGGACGTAGTAGCGACCGACGAGGATCCCGGCGGCGAGCGCGCCCAGGGCGACGAGGAAGATGATCAGCGCGGCGCCCATCGCTCAGCGCTCCGCCCGCGACGATCGGTCCCCGCCAGCGTCCAGGTCCTCGCCGGCGAGCTCGTGGTCGATTGACCGCTCGTCCCGGGCGAGCGCCGCGAGGACGCGGGCGGCGCCGTGGTCGGGCGTCTCGGGCAGGTCCTCGAGCGGCGCCGGCTCGGTGAACGGCAGGTTGCGCAGCCGGGCCAGCTCGCGCTCGAGCCGCGCGATCAGCGCCTCGTACTGGCGGCGGCGCCACACGTAGAACAGGCTCCACAACAGCAGCACCGCGACCAGCAGCACGACCGCGAGCCACCCGGCGATCAGCCCGGGCAGCCACACCTCCATCTTCGGGTCGCCGAACAGCTCGACCAGCCACGGCGGCACCTCGACCGCGACCCAGCCGGAGTTCGCGACCAGGAACAGCCCGACCACCACGCCGATGGCCACCATCGACAGGACCACGGTCGCGCTCGCGGCGATGCGCAGCCAGCGGATCAACGACGGCCCCCGATCATCGCCAGCGAGATTACACCGGAATGTCGCGGGTCGCGCCGTGACCGACGCGCGTTCGCGCCGCGCGCGCGCGCCTGCGCCGCCCGAAAACGCGTCGAGGGTCCGCGTGGACCCTCGACTCCAGCACCGAGGCCCTTGCGGGCCGTCGGCTACTCCTTCTCGGCGCCCTTGAGCTTGCCGAGCTTGCCGCGCATGACGTCGCCGAGCGTGGCGCCGCCGGCGTTCGGCGAGGCGTAGCCCTGGGCGTCCGCCATGTCCTTGGCGCGGCTCGCGCCCTTCATCGACAGGCCGATCTTCCGCTCCGAGGCGTCGGTGTCCAGGATCTGGACCTGGACCTCGGCGCCCGGCTGCAGGACCTTGCGCGGGTCGTCGACGTGCTCGTCGGCGATCTCCGACACGTGGACCAGACCCTCGACGCCCTTCTCGAGCTCGACGAACGCGCCGAAGTCGAGGACCTTGAGGACCTTGCCGGTCACGACCTTGCCGCGGGGGTACTCGTACGGGATGCGATCCCACGGGTCCGCGACCAGCTGCTTGATGCCGAGCGAGATCTTGGGCTTCTCGCCGTCCGAGGTGTCGATGTTGAGCAGGACCGCCTCGACGTCGTCACCCTTCTGGAACAGCTCCGAGGGGTGCTTGACCCGCTGGGTCCACGACATGTCGCTGATGTGGACCAGGCCGTCGATGCCTTCCTCGATCTCGACGAAGATCCCGAAGTCGGCGATGTTGCGGACCTTGCCCTTGACGACGGTGCCGGGCGGGTACTTCTCGGTGAGCTGCTCGTACGGGTTCGGCTCGAGCTGCTTCATGCCGAGCGAGATGCGGTTGTTCTTGACGTCCACGTCGAGCACGACGGCCTCGACCATGTCGCCCACCGCGACCATCTTGCTCGGGTGCTTGACCCGACGGGTCCACGACATCTCGCTGATGTGGACCAGGCCCTCGATGCCCTCCTCGAGCTCGATGAACGCGCCGTAGTCCTTGAGCGAGACCACCTTGCCGCGGACGACCGTGCCCGGGATGTACTTCTCGGCGGCGCGCGACCACGGATCCTCGCTGATCTGCTTGAGACCCAGCGAGACACGCTCGGTGTCGGCGTTGAACTTCAACACCTTCACGCGGACGTGGTCACCGACCTGGAACATCTCGGACGGGTGGTTGACCCGGCCCCAGCTCATGTCGGTGATGTGGAGCAGGCCGTCGATGCCGCCGAGGTCGATGAACGCACCGTACTCGGTCAGGTTCTTGACGATACCCTCGACGATCTGGCCTTCCTTCAGGCGCTCGAGCGTCGACTCCTTCAGGGCCGCGCGCTCCTTCTCGAGCAGCACGCGGCGCGACAGCACGATGTTGCCGCGCTTCTTGTTGAACTTGATGACCTTGAACTTGAAGCTCTGGCTGAGGAACGCGTCGAGGTTCCGCACCGGACGCAGGTCGACCTGCGAGCCGGGGAGGAACGCCTTGACGCCGCCGCGGATGGTGACCGAGAGGCCACCCTTGACGCGGGCGCTGATGGTTCCTTCGATCAGCTCGTCGCGCTCGCACGCGGCGCTGATCTCGTCCCAGACCTTGAACCGGTCGGCCTTCTCCTTCGAGAGGACCACCATCCCGGCGTCGTTCTCCCGCGACTCCAGCAGGACGTCGACGGTGTCACCCGGCTGCACCTCGATCGCGCCATCCGCACCGCGGAACTCCTCGAGAGGGACCTGGCCCTCCGACTTGTACCCGATGTCCACGATGGCGTAGTCCTTGCCGACCGCGATCACGGTCCCGCGAAGGATCTCACCTTCCCTGGCTTCTTCTTTCTGTAGGCTCTCCGCGAAGAGCGCGGCGAAGTCTTCTTCGCCTCCAGCTTCCACCATTTGCAAGTGCGTCTCCTAAAGGGATTTGCGCCCCTAAGGCGAGCGCAGGCGCAGAGAGGTACACGCGCCCGGTAGGGTTGTCAACGACTTCCGGGCTGAGGTGGACAGGCGGGACGACTCAAGAACGCGCCCGGACCACGGCCTCGAGCTCGGCCACCACCTGATCGAGCGTCTTGCCGGTCGAGTCGACGTGGACGGCGTCCTCGGCCGGCACCATCGGCGCGACCGCGCGGCCGGCGTCTCGGCCGTCGCGCTCGTGGATCTCGGCCAGGACGGCGGCCTCGTCGGCCGGGCGGCCGGCCGCCGTCAGCTCCGCGGTGCGGCGCCGCGCGCGCTCGGCCGGGCTCGCGGTCAGGAAGAACTTGGCGCCGGCGTCGGGGAACACGACCGTGCCGGTGTCGCGGCCCTCCACCACCACCCCGCCACCGGCGGCGAGCCGGCGCTGCAGCGCCAGCAGCGCGGTCCGGACCTCCGGATGGGCCGAGACCTGCGACGCCCCGCTCGAGATCTCCGGGGTCCGGATGGCGGCCGAGACGTCCTCGTCGCCGAGGTGGACATGGTTCACCTCGCCGACGAACGCGAACTCGATCGGCAGCGCGGCGGCGACGCCGGCCAGCGCGGGGCCGTCGGTCCACGCCACGTCGGCGCGCCGCGCCGCCAGCGCGACCGCGCGGTAGATGGCGCCGGTGTCGAGCAGCCGGTAGCCGAGCGCCCGGGCCAGCCGCTTGGCGACAGTCGACTTGCCGGCCCCAGCGGGCCCATCGATGGTGACCACGAGCGATCTCGACACGGCGCGGACCCTACCCGGTCTGCGCCGCCCGCTCAACGTCGGCCGTCACCGCGCTACCATGGTGGGGATGAGCGCCGGCGGGACCGACCGCGAGGCCCCCGGGCTGGGGGCGGCGCCGACCGAGGCCGGCGCCGAGGTCGGCACGGCGGAGACGTTCGCGCACGGGCCGACGCTCGGCCCCGACGGGGAGGCGACGCCGACGCCCGCGCCGCCCCGCGCCGCGCCGCCGCCGTCCGTGCCCGGCGGGCTGGCGCCGGGGGAGCTGCTCGCCGGCCGCTACCGGGTCCGCGCGCTGCTCGGCAAGGGCGGCATGGGCGTCGTCTACCTCGTCGACGATCTCGAGCTCGACGAGGAGGTCGCGCTCAAGCTGCTGCGCCGGGAGCTGTCGGCGGACGCGGCCTACCGCCAGCGGCTGCGCAGCGAGGTCCGGCTGGCGCGGCGGGTCTCGCACCCCAACGTGTGCCGCGTCCACGACCTTGGGCAGCACGAGGACCACCTGTTCGTGACGATGGAGCGGGTCCCCGGGCGGACGCTGCGCGCGGTGATGCGCGACATGCAGGCCGGCGTCGAGCCGCCGATGTCGCTGGCGCGCGTGGTCGATCTGATCGGCCAGCTGTGCGCGGCGCTGTCGGCGGCGCACAGGGTCGGCGTGCTGCACCGCGACGTCAAGCCGGACAACGTGATCGTCGAGGACGGGCGCGCCGTGCTGACCGACTTCGGCGTGGCCAGCCTGGCGTCGGAGGGCTCGCGCGTGATCGCCGGCACGCCCGCCTACGTCGCGCCCGAGGTGCTGCGCGGCGAGCCGTTCGACGCGCGCAGCGACGTCTATGCGGCCGCCGTCGTCGCGTTCGAGCTGTTCGCCGGGCGCGTGCCGTTCGCGCCGCGGACGATGGACGAGGCGGCGCAACGCGCCCTCGCCCGCCCGCCCGCGCCGCCGCTGCCTGCGGCCGTGGGTGGCAGCGCGCTGCGCGCCGCGCTCGAGCGGGTGCTGGCCGCCGCGCTCGACGCCGACCCGGCCCGGCGGCTGCCGTCGGTCGACCGGCTCGCCGAGGGCCTGGCGCGCGCGCTCGGCGAGGCGGACGACACCGGCGACGCGGCGCTCGCGCCGGTGCGCGTGGTCGAGGCGGCGCTGTCCCAGGCGACCGCGGGCACGCCGCCGACGCCGTCGGCGCTCCCGTCGAGCCCGGCGACGCCGACCACCGGGCCGCTCGCGGCGATGCGCCGGGCCGAGGCGCGGGTCGCGACCGCGCTGGTGTTCCGCGCGCCCCCACCCGGGCCCGCGCCGGCCCCGCCGCCCCCGCCCGCGTCCGCCGCCGAGGCGTCGTCGTCCGACGGCACGGTCGTGCTCGATCTCGCGCTCGCCCTGCCCGGCGACGACCTCGAGCGCGTCGTCGTCGGGCTCGGCGGCACGCCGCTGGTGTCGACCGAGCGATCGATCATCGCGCTGTTCGGCGCGCCGGTCGCGCTCGGGGACGACGCGGTGCGCGCGGTCCGCGCGGCGCGCGCGCTGGTCGAGCGCACCGGCGGCCACGCCGGCCTCGACACCGCGCGCGTGATGCTGCGGCCGGGCGCGCTCGACCTCGCCGCCGCCGACGTCGTGCGCGCGGCCGAGGCCCTCGCCGGCGCGGCGCCGGCCGGCGAGGTGTGGCTCGGCGGCGCCGCCGCGCGCCAGGTCGCCGCGCTGATCGACGTCGCGCCGGTGACGACGGTCGGCGAGCTCGCGGGCGGGCGCGCGCTGCGCGTCACCGGCGAGGCGCCGCAGGCCGGCGGCGACGCCGGCGCGGTCGTCGCGCGGCCGCGCGAGCTGGCGCGGCTCGAGGCGATCGCGCGCGCGTGCTTCGAGACCCGCGTGCCGACGTTCGTCGAGCTGCGCGGCCCGGCGGGCAGCGGCAAGTCGCGGCTGCGCGAGGCGTTCGTCGCCCGCGTCGCCGAGCGCCGCGAGGTCGACTGGCTGATCGGCCGCGCCGCGCCGCTCGGCGAGGCCGCGCCGCTGTCGCTGCTGCGCAGCGCGGATCCGGCGTGGCCCGCGGCGATCGAGGCGGCGCAGCGCCCCGGCACGGCCGATCGCGCGGCGACGCTGGCCGAGGCGCGGCGGTGGGTCGAGGCGCGCGCGCGCCGCCGCCCGGTCGCGATCGTGCTCGAGGACCTGCAGTGGGCCGACGAGCTGTCGCGCGCCGTGATCGCCCACCTCGCGGCCGAGCTCCGCGACGGGCCGATCCTCGTGCTCGGCGTGGCGCGCGACGACGCCGCCGCGCCGCCGCCGGGCGCCGAGGCGCTCGCGCTCGGCCCGCTCGACGACGACGTCGCCGCCCGGCTCGCCCGCGCGATCGCGCCGGACGCCGGCGACGACGCGATCGCGGCGCTGGTCGCGCGCGCCGGCGGCAGCCCGTTCTTCGTCGAGGAGCTGGCGCGCGAGCGGGCCAGCCAGGTCGGCGGCGCCGCCGCCTCGCTGCCGCCGACGATCGAGGCGGCGCTCCAGGCGCGCCTCGACCGGCTGTCGCCGCGCGCCGCCGACGCGCTCGCCGCCGCGGCGGTGGTCGGCCGGGCGTGCTGGCGCGAGGCGGTGCGCGAGGCGATGCCGACGCCGCCGGGCGACGCCGAGCTCGACGACGCGCTCGCCGAGCTCGAGCGGCGCGGCCTGATCCGCCCGACGCCGCCGGCGACGCCGCTGGTGATCGACGACGAGCGCTACGAGCTGACCCAGGCGCTGGTGCGCGACGTGGCCTACGGGCGGATCGCGCCGCGCGAGCGCCGCCGCGCCCACGCCCAGGTGGCGCGGTGGCTGGAGAAGAAGACCGGCGGGGTGCGCGCGACCGATCCGGACGTCCTGCTCGCGCTCGCCCACCACCGCGAGGCCGGCGGCGACGACGCCGGGGCCGCCGCGGCGTGGCGCGCGGCCGCGGCGCGGTGCCTCGAGCTGTACGCCTACGGCCAGGCGCTGGCGGCGGCGCGGCGCGCGGTCGAGCTGGGCGAGCTGTCGGGCGGCGCGGTCGACGCCGCCGCGCTCGAGCTGTGGGGCGACGCGGCGATGATGGCCGACACGACCGCGGCCGCGGTCGCCGCGTTCGATCGCGCGCTCGCCGCCACGCCGGAGACCACGGCGACGACGACCGCGCGGGCGCGGCTGTGGCACAAGCTCGGCCTGGCGCACAGCGCCCACGCCGACCACGCCCGGGCGATCGCGTGCCACGAGCGCGGGCTGGCGCTGGTCGCGCCGGGCGACGTGCTGTCGGCCGAGGCCGCCCGCGATCCGCGGCTCGCCGCCGCGCTCTACGCCAGCCTCGGCTGGGTGCTCGCCTACCAGCTGTCGTCGAGCGACCCGCGCGGCCTGGCGCTGTGCGAGCGGGCGTGCGCGCTGCTCGAGCCGACGCCGCACCGCCGCGAGCTGGCCAAGGCGCTGTCGCGGCTCGGCGGCGCGTACATGCGCGCCGGGCGGTGGCACGACCAGCGCCGCTGCAACCAGCGCAACCTGGAGATCGCCGAGGAGCTGGGCGATCTGGCGGCGCAGCTCACCGCGCGGACCAACCTCGGGGTCGTGCTCGCGAACCTGGGCGAGGTCGACGCGGCGATCGAGCACACCGAGCGCGCGCTCGCGCTGTGCCGCAAGACCGGCTCGCGGATCGCCGAGGGCCTGGTGCTGTCCAACCTCGCCGGCTACCTGATCGAGCGGGGCGAGCTCGCCGCGGCCGAGCGCCGGCTCGGCGACGCGATCGGCCTGCTCGAGCGCACCGGCTCGCGCCGCGTGCTGCCGGAGGCGTACCTGTGGCTGGCGCGGGCGCGCGCCCGCCGCGGCGAGCTCGACGGCGCGGCGACCGCGGCGACGACCTCGGCCGAGGTGTCGCGCGAGCTCGGCGTCGCGTTCGAGGAGGCGATCGCGCGGCGCGCGCTGGCCCAGATCGAGGCGCGGCGCGGCCGGCCCGAGGCCGCCGCGGCCGAGCTCGCCGCCGCCGAGCGGCTGTTCGGCGACGGCGGCGACCCGGTCGAGGAGGCGCGGCTCGAGCTCGCGCGCGCCCGGGTCCGCGGGTGGGACGCGCCGGAGGGCGTCGCCGCCCGCGCCCGCGCCCGCGCCGTGCTCGCCCCGCTCGGCGCCGCGCTCGATCTGCGGTCGGCCGACGACCCCCACGACGTCCGCTGACGTGACGCCCGGTGCCGGCCGCGACGGCGCACGCGAACGAGCGTGGCGGCCGCTCGACCGGGGCGGCCCGCCGATCTAGCATCGCTGCGTGACCGCCGCCGCCCCGCCGACCGAGCGCCGCTGGCGCGCGTTCGCCGACGTCGTCGCGGTCGCGCTCGGGGTCAACGTGTGGATCTCGATGGTCGTGCTGCCGGCGCTGTTCGTCGGCGCGCTCCGCACCACCGCGATGACCGCCGCGGTCTTGCTCGCCCCGGCGGCGCTGCTCGCCGGGGTGTGGCGGCGCAGCCAGCTCGTGCTGCTCGGGGCGTTCCCGACCGCCGTGCTCGTCCCGATCGCGCTGGCCCCGGAGATGGCCGCGTCCCACGTCTACGGCCCGCTGCGGTTCGTCGTCGTCGCGGTCGGCCTGGTCGGGTACCTGCTCGGCGTCCCGTTCTTCACCACGTTCCACGAGCCGCGCGCGCCGGTGTCCGAGCGCCTGCTCACCTCTGCGCGGGAGCCGCGCCCGCCGCGGTGGCGGCGGCGCGAGCGCGTCTACTGGGGCCTGGCCGCCGCCGCGTTCGCGGTGCCCGCGCTGCTGCTGTGGGAGGTCAGCTACGACCCGACGATCCAGGCGGCGCTCGCCGCGTGGTACCCGGGGCGGATCTCGCTGATGACCACGCTGCTGATGCTGTGCGCGGTCGCGATGTCGGTCGTGCTCTACGCCTGGGTGTTCCTCGGCGTGATGCGCCCCCACCGCACCGGCGATCGCGACGTCGTCACCGCGCTCGCGGTCGCCCGCGCCGATGCGCAGCGCGGTCGGCCGCGCCTGCGCTTCTACCTCGGCGTGATCCTCGCGCTCGGCTTCATGGCCGCGATGGTCGTGCTACGACACCTGTGAGGGGACCCGCCGTGCATCGCTTCTACTTCTTCGAGCTGCTCGCGCTCGCCCTGATCGGCGGCTCGATGTTCTTCTTCAAGGAGTCGCTCGAGTACCTGGCGGAGCGCGACTACGTCGCCGCCCTGCTGGTGCTCGGCATCGGCGTGTCGGTGATCTCCGTCGGCAAGGAGATGGCGCGCCTGGCCCTGGTCCAGCGCGACTGACCATGCGGCGCGCGTCCCTCGCCCTGATCCTGCTCGGGCTCGCCGCCGGCGGCTGCGGCGGCGACGACCGCCCCGCGCCGCCGCCGCCGCTGGCCACCGGGGCCTCGATCGAGGCGACCGCGAGCGGCCCCGACGACCTCGTCGTCGCGACGGTGAACGGCAAGCCGGTGTGGGGCTCGTGCGTCGCGACCCAGGCGCGCGCGCTCGGCGTGGACCGCGCCGCGGCGCTCGATCAGTGCGTCGCGTTCGAGCTGATGGCGCAGGAGGCCGACGCCCGCGGGCTGCGCGCCGATCCCGACGTGGTCGCGGCGTGGCGGCGCGAGCTGGTCCGGACGCTGATCCTCGCCGACCTCGGCCCGATCGACACGTTCGAGGAGCTGCCGGACGAGCTGCGGCGCGCGATCGAGAAGAAGGTCGGCCTGGCGATCGACCTGCCGGCGCTGCGCGGCGGCCACTGGGTGCGCGCCGACATCCCGCAGGCGGCGGCGAGCACGCCCGAGGACGACCTCGCGCGCCAGATCGCCCAGGCCACCTACGACGAGCTGAAGGACGACCCGGGCGTGCTGCCCGACGAGCTGTACGAGACGATCCAGCGCCACGCCGAGCGGCTCGCGCCCGGCCACAAGGTGTCGCGCTCGAACGCGCCGTACCTCACGCCGGTCGACGACAACAACGCGGTGCGCCCGGCGGTCGAGGCGTTCCGGCTCGGGCTGTGGGGCATCCCGGCGATCGGCCGGATCTCGCCGCCGGTGCGGACGAAGTGGGGCTACGACGTCATCCTCTACTGGGACGACAGCCCGGCGATGGACATGCGGCCCAAGGCGTTCGCCTCGGTCCGGACCCAGCTGTTCGCGTGGTGGGCCCGCAAGATCGGCGCCTCGCTCGGGGTGCAGGTCACGATCGACGAGGACCGCCTGGCGCAGCTCGCCGGCGAGGCCGCGG
>WYBA01000034.1 GCA_011526095.1 Myxococcales bacterium
AGCCGCTCCTGCGCGGTGCGCGGCCGGTAGCCCAGCACGCGCTCGACGTACTCGACGAACGTGCCGTAGCCGAGCGGGACGTGGACGTCGAGCCGGCGCGCCAGCAGGAGCAGCCGCGCCTCCTCGACGTCGAGCGTCGCGCGACGCTGCGCGAGCGAGCGGAGCTGGCGGTCGACCGATCTCCAGTCCTGGACGTCCGCGCGCGCGCCGCGCTCACGCTCGACGCCACTCACCACCTCTTGTGCGTCCACGTGGACGCTCGAACCTTCGAACACGGACCACTCCTCGTCGGTGAGCTTCACCTCTATCACGACATTTTCGGCGCCACGGTTCGCGCCAGGAGCCCGGGGACGCAGCCGTGACCGCGAATCTCGCATCGAGCCTCGCTTCTCCGCACCACGCGCCGCACGATGCGTCTGGCGCGCGATCTCACCGCGGTCCTCTACAAGGCGCTCGCGCGTCGTCGCGCAGCCCGTCAAGCACAAGCTGCACGTCCACGCGAGAATTCACCCGCGCTGTCATCGACGCTGTCCGGTTCTCGGACCCTCCGCGGCGCTCGCTCGAGCACCGAGGCGCCGGGCCCCTGCTTGGCTCGGCGCCGGTGTTCGCGGTCTCCCGGACGGTCGGGTGGGGCGGGCCACGCCACGCCACCTGGCACCGCGACGCCGCCGCCGTCTCGCGCGTCCGTGGTCCTCGGCGCGGCTCGGGCGACGGCGTCAACCGGAACATCTCCATCGCGGCAGGCTCTCCCCCCCTGACGATTCTGATCGACCCTCTCACCACAGCCGCCACCACGGCCGCTTCCCCGCGGGCGCGGGCTCGGGCGTCGTGGGCTCGGGCGCGGGCTCGGGCGCGGGCGGCGCGACAGGCGCGCGCGCCGCGGGATCGCGGGCGGCGAGCTCGGCGAGCAGCCGCGCGGTGACGGTCCGCTGGAGGTGCCGCGGGCCGGCCGCGTCGGCCCACAGGAACGGCAGGTTGAGCTCGGCCCGATCGTGGGTGCGCAGCTCGTCGAGCGCGCGCAGGTAGGCCTCGACGATCCGCGCCAGCACCTGCGGCTGCGTCGCGGCGTCGAGGCCCGCCTCCGCCTCGAAGTCGTGGACCAGGGCGACCGCGATCCGCGCCGCGGTCTCGGCCTGCGCCCCGAGCGCGAGGTGCGCGACCGCGGCGTCGCGGATCGCGTCGAACGGCGAGCGCCCCGCCTGCAGCGCCGCGACGAGCGCGTCGTGGAACTGCTGTCGCCGGCGGTGCACGACGTCGAGCTGCGTCGCCTCCTGGGTGAGCACCGCGCGCTCCTGGCCGAGCGACATCGTCGCGCCGCAGAACACGCAGTCGACGAGCGCGGGGAGCTGGGCCGGCCGGGTCAGCGGCCCCCCGCAGCGCAGACACAGCAGGGCCTGGACGTTCATCGGCCGATCTAACCTCGAACCGCCCCGCGCCGCGCGCGATCGCGCACGCAGGTCACGCCGGCGCGAGCAGCGCCGTCAGCTCGGCGTCGGTGCGCGGCCGCACCGTGCGCGCGACCTCGACGCCGTCGCGCAGCACGACCAGCGTCGGCCACAGCTTGATCCGGAACGCGCGGCCGAGCGGCCGGCCCGGCCCGTCCTCGATCCACACGTGGCGCGCGCCCGGCGCGGCGGCGAGCGCGGCGTCGATCCGTGGCCGCGCCGCCTGGCAGATCGGGCACCAGCCGGCGCCGAACTCCAGCACCGTGACACCCGGCCAGCGCGCGACCTCGTCGGCGGACGGTTCGACCATGGCCCAGCCTAGCGCGCGCGGCGCGCCGCGGCCGCCGTCGGGCGCGGGGCGAGCCGCTCAGCCCGTGAACCACGCCGGTTCGAGCCCCTCGGCCCGCATCGCGTCCGGATCGATGCGCGGCGCGAACGGGATCGCCCCGAGCGCACGCAGGCGTGCCGCGGCCTCGGTCGCATAGCGGTGGGCCGCCGCCTCGCGCTCGTCGACGGGCCGCGCCCAGAACGCCTCGTCCATCGCCGACCACGCGTCGAAGTCCTCCCCCGACGGTCGTTCGACGCGGTCGAGGTAGTCGACGTGGTGGCCGATCTCGTGCAGCAGCGTGCGGAACAGGATGGTGTTGCGGCACGTCGCCCACGTGCGCTCGATCGCGACGTGGCGGCGCTCGGTCACGATGCGGTGACCATCGTCGGCGAGGCGGCGGAGCTCGCGCTGATCGTCAGGGTCGAGCGACTTGCGCCAGCGGATCGTCGCGGTCGTGCACGCGTCGAGGAGCACCGCGGCGCCGTCGTAGTCGACCATCTCGGACCCGATCGAGAGGCGGCCCCACACCGGGTTGAGCGTCTCCGCCTTGCGTGTCGGCTGGCGGAGCACGATCAGCCCGAGGCCCTCGAGGTGTGACGGGGCGATCGCGCCGACCACGGCGGCGACGTCGTCGACGGTGCACGCATGCAGCCAGCCGGGCGTGGTCGGCTCGACCAGGAACCGCATCGTCGCCCCGTGGATCGAGCGCTGGACGGCGACGGTCCGCCGGAGCACCTGGTAGTGGATCCGTCCCCCGGGCGATGGCACGACCATCCGGTTGTCCTGGCCGCGCCCGCGCAGCGGCGTACCGATGTTGCGGTTGCGTCGGGTCGGGTTCCAGCCGGCGCGCATGGCGCAGCCCAGCGCGCGCGGCGCGGCCCGTCCGCCGGCGGTCAGCCGAGCAGCTCGCGGCGGTGGCGCACCAGCGGCAGCAGCCACCCCCACGGCACGAGCAGCGCGGCCTCGTCGAGCGTGTCGATCGCGTGCGGCGCGTAGGTCGCGGCGCCGACCCGTCCGGACGGCGGGACCGCCGCCTGGTAGGCGTTCCAGAACCGCAGGTAGAGCAGGGGCCAGCCCCACGGCAGCGCGGCGAGCGCCTGGTCGGACGCGGTCCACGGGTAGACGAACGGCCCGGGGCCCGACGCGGGCAGCGGCTCGCGCACCGGCGGCGCGGGCGCATGCAGGTGCTCGTCGATCATCCCCTGGATGACGCGACGCAGCTCCTCGGCGGCCGCGCGGTAGTCGGCGTCGGTCGCGGTCGCCTCGTCGAGCCGGAACATCAACGGCGCGCCGATCACGTAGCGCAGCCGGGTCGGCAGCGCGAAGAACATGCTCGTCAGCCACGTCGGGAACAGCGCGAGCTGCAGCGGCGACAGCGGGAAGATCGGCAGCCCGCTGGCGCGCGCGACGCGCGGCAGGTTGGTGGCGAGCGGGTTCATCGCCTCGGCGCCGAGGCACGCGCACGGCAGCACCGGCGCGCGGTAGCGCACGCACGCGCGCACGAACGAGGTGTGGAACGGCTGGGTGCGGTAGCGCCGCCGCCAGCCCTTGCCGATGCCCTCGACGCCCTCGGGGAAGTACAGCACCAGCTCGCCCTGGCCCAGCAGCCGGAACAGCTCGTCGAAGCGCGCCGGCCACATGCCGGTGCGGCGGATCAGCGGCCCGAGCCCGGGCAGCGTGAAGAAGAACGGCAGCGCGAACCCGCGCGCCACGCCCGCGCGGGCGTAATCGTGGCGCGCGCCGAGCCGGTGCATGAACACCACCGCGTCCCACGGCCAGCCCATGCCCGAGTGGTTCATCGCCAGGATCGCGCCGCGCGCCGCGGGGAGGTGCTCGGCCCCCTCGACGCTGGCGCGGAACCAGCCGTCGGCCCACGGCCGCACCATCGACTCCGAGAACGCGCGCGCGAAGTCGAGGTCGAGCCAGTGGTCGGGGCTGTCGGGCGAGGCGACGGGCAGCGGCGCGTCGCGGCGAGGGGCCGCGCCGTCCCACGGGACGAGGAGCTCGGGCATGGGGATGCGCGCCGAGCGTACCCTCGTCTGCCTGGCCGCGACGGCCGCGACCGGCGTCACGCCGGGTGGCAGCCCGGGTGCGGCAACGGGCGCGACGAAACGGAGCGCCCCGCGTCGCGGCGAGTGCGATAGCATCGGCCCCGATGCGTTCGCGTGAAGGTCGTCCGGGTGGTCGTACGTCAACCGAGCGGAGCAGCGGGCCGTCGTCCTCGTCGCCGACGTCGACGACGGCGCCGGGGCGCCGCGCCCTGACCGACCGCTACATCCAGCGCAAGGCCAAGGGCGACGCGGCGCCGCCGGCGGCCGACCAGGCGGTCGATCCGGCCGGCGCGGGGCAGCCGCTGCCCGACGCCAGCCGCGCCAGCGCCGAGCGCTCGCTCGGCGTGGAGCTCGGCGACGTCCGGGTCCACACCGACGACAGCGCCGCGGCGTCCGCACAGTCGCTCGACGCCAGGGCCTACACCGCCGGGTCGGACATCTACTTCAACGAGGGCCAGTACAACCCGGGCTCGGCCGAGGGCGATCGCCTGATGGCGCACGAGCTGGTCCACGTCGCCCAGCAGGACGGCGCCGCGCCGGCGCCGCAGCGCGAGGCGCTCGGCGTCAGCCGCGTCGACGAGCCCGCCGAGCGCGAGGCCGACCGCGGCGCCGACGCGATCCTGTCGGGCTCGCCGTTCGCCGTCCACGAGCAGCCGACCGGGATCCCGCGCGAGGCGCTGGGCAGCGATCCGCGCCCGCTGACCGACTCGACCGGCGCTGCCACGACCACGCACCGCGCGCCCGGCGTGGCCGACGCGTCCAACGCCCCGGCCGCGGGCCCGCCTGCCACCGAGTCGCGGCCCGCCAACGTGCGCGTGATCGCGCCGGCGACCGCGCCGCTGCGCAACGAGGGCGGGATGACGCCGGTGCCGACCGCGCTGTACGAGGAGGGGGAGCAGGTGTCGCCGCCGCCCAGCGGCTACACCCCCGTCACCGAGTTCCGCGGCAGCGTCACCGCCCCGATCCTCGAGCAGGTCGCGTCGCCGGATATCTTCATCGGCGGCCAGCCGAGCACCCAGGACGTCGAGCAGGCCGGGATCGGCGACTGCTTCTTCCTCGCCACCTTGATCAGCGTCGCCAACCGCGACCCCGGCAAGATCCGCACGCTGATCACGCCGGACGGGCGCGGCGGCGGCACGGTCAACCTGTGGCGGCGCGAGACCGTGGTCCCGCCGCCGCCGCCGCCGGGCGCGCCCGCCGGCCCGCCGCCCGCGGCGACGTACAACTACGTCCCCGTCGCGGTCGCGGTCAGCGCAGACCTGAACGTCCGGATCGCGGACGGGCGGGTCCACGGCGCGCAGCTGCGGTGCGCGGAGCAGCCGCGGAGCCAGGAGCACTGGGCCGCGATCAGCGGCTCGACCCTCGAGGTCCATCGCAAGGACCTCTACGACTGCGCGCGGTGGGCGCCGCTGGTCGAGAAGGGCTACGCCCGGTTCTCCGAGGCGCACGGCCAGTACGGCGGCATGCAGGCCGGCAACGGCGGCGCCGGGACGACGACGTCCGGCTACGACAACATCAACGGCGGCGTCGCCGAGTACGCGATGCTCGCGATCTACGGCGCCGCGGCCGACGCGCCCGGCGCGACCCAGCACCAGGACATCACCGCGTTCGCGCCGGCCGGATCCAACATCCTCGCCGCCAACGCGCCGGTGGTCGATCAGCTCATCCTGCTCGAGGGCCGCGGCCCGACGGCGGCGCCGGGCGACACGAACGCGCCGATCCTGATGGCCAACGTCTACCCCGACGAGACCGTGACCAACCTCGGCCAGGCGATCACCGCCGCGATCGCCGATCCTGACTGGGCGACGATCGGCGCCGATCGCCAGACCAAGGTCCTCGCGGTGCAGACCGCGATCAACGCGTGGGCCGCGCTGCCGCCGGATCCGGCGCCGCCCGCGGCGCAGCCCAAGCAGGTCGCCCGCGACGCGGTGGCGACCGCGGCGATCGAGGCCACGCGGCACCCCAACCCCGATCACCTCGCGGAGACGCGCGCGCACAACCCCTCGCCGATCCAGTTCGAGGACGACTCCGACGCCGTCCCGGCCGACAAGACCGGCAGCCTGCGGTTCCTCGGCCAGTGGCTCGAGTACGTGATCAACGTCGGCACGCTCGTGCCGTTCAACGTGTCGATCGTGGGCCACGCGTCGAGCACCGGCGAGCCGGCGCACAACCAGACGCTGTCCGAGGGCCGCGCGACCCACGTCAAGACCGCGATCGAGACCGGCGGCACGCCAGCCAACCTGTCGAAGCACACGATCACCGCCAGCGGCGTCGGCGCGGCCGGCGCGGGCCCCGAGGACACCTGGCGCCGCGTCGACATCACGATCGATCACCAGCAGCCGCCCAACGAGCTGTTCGCCGCGGGCCGGTCGCCGGCGATCCGCGCGATGATGGACCTGATGCTGAACACCCGGAACCTCGGGACCGACGCCAGCGGCGGCCAGCGCAACGTCTACGCCGGGCACTCGTACTCGGTGGTGTCGGTGACGTTCGTCGACGCCGCCGGCCAGCCGGTGAACCTCCGCAACGCCTCCGGCGCGGCGCGCACGGCGCTGTTCCCGACCGTCGACGTCGCCGCGTCGCGCGTGACGCTGCAGAACCCGCACCACGGCAACGAGCCCGACCGGCTCGGCACCGGCGCGGCCACCCGCCCCGAGGACGGCGCCCCGAGCGGCGTCAGCTCCGACGGCGTGTTCCAGATGGACCTGAACGAGTTCTTCCGCAACTTCAACTCGGTGCAGTCGGGCGTGTTCCCGCGCACGCCGTGAGATGCGGGTTTCGACCACGCTGACCCTGGTCGTCGCGCTGGCGGCTGGCTGCGCGCGACGCGACCCCGCGCCCGAGGGCGGACACCCGGTGACGAGGACCGCCGGCGACGCGAACGCGCCGGCGGACGCGGGCGCGGTGACGAGCAAGGAGACCGATATGCACGAGGTGAAGTCGTCCACGGACCTGATCGCGCTGCGCGACGTCTATCGCGAGCGCATCGCCGCCGGGTTCTCCGGGACGTTCGAGGTCCACGTGGCGGCCGGGACGTACGAGCCGGTGACCTGGGAGCTGGCGCCCGACCCGGGCGCGGCGCCGCCCGCGATCGACCTCGTCCTGCGCGGCGAGGGCGCCTCGATCCCGCGGCCGTCGCGGCTGGTCGCCGCGTCGATCCGGATCGAGGGCCTGGTCGTCACCGGCCCGGTGTCGCGGTCGATCGAGGTCGAGGCGACGAAGCGGATCGACCTCGTCGACGCCGCGTTCATCGACGGCCGCACCACCGACCCGAACTCGCGCGCGCCGTACCTTGCGCTACGCGCGCGCGGCGCGATCACCCTGCAGGTCGAGCGGACGTGGTTCGTCCGCAACTTCCAGCAGGGCAAGCTCCCCGGCGTGCTGGTCGGGCTGGCGGCGAGCCCGCACGCCGGCGGCCGGTTCGACGAGGTCGTGATCCGCGACAGCGCGTTCGTCGGCAACGCGTTCACCACCGAGCTCGAGCTCGCCGACGCGCTGGCCGTGAAGATCGAGCGCACCGCGTTCTACAAGACCTGGGCGTCGGGCGCGTTCCTCGGCTGCGCGTCGGCGTCGAAGGTCACGGTCACCGACTCGGTGCTCGTCGCCGAGGACCTCGCGCACGTCGCGCGGGTCGACGCCGGCTGCGCCCCGATCGAGCTCGGCGCGGGCACGCGCGTGTACGCGCGCTCGTACACGCCGTCGACCGCGGTGCCGGCGTCGCTCCAGGTCGATCGCGCCGCGCTCGCCGACCGCGCGGCGATCGACGCCACGGCGCGCGTCGCCGACGGCGCCGCCAAGCGCAAGCCGGAGGCGATCCCCGCGACGCTGCACGCCGAGCTGATGGCCGCGTTGCGGCCGTGACCCTGCCGATCGGCTTCCTCGCCCGCAGACGGGCTCGCGGCGCCTGAACAGAGTCGGCTCGGGCGGAGCCTCGCCTCAGTCGGCGTTCGGCGCGGGCTCGGACACGTTCATCGTCGGCACGCCATCGGGGCCGACGGCCATCTCGAGCTTGTACGTGATCGGGGTGCCGTCGCAGTCGAGGTCACCGATGGCCATCGCGGTCACGGTCTTGCCGTCGCTCTCGTACGTGTACTGAAAGCGGGTGGGCTCGTCGATCATGAAGTCGAGCTGCTGCCAGATCGGGTTCGTCGCCCAGTCCGGCGACGGTGCGCACATGCCGCCCTCGCCCACACAGCACGGCTCCGCGGGCGTCGGACCGGCGGTGCCGGCCGGGAACGCGGCCTCGACCACGTGATGGGCCCTGAGGGTCTTGCCGAGCACGCTGAGCTGGAGCCTGGCCTCGGTCGCCTGGCTCGCGCTCTTGTAGTCCCCGACCGCCTTCGTCATGCACTCGCTGACGGCGGAGGCGCCGCTCGCGTCGAGCACGCACCGGAACACCGGATCGTTCCGCATCTGGTCGCCGCCGCGGCACTGCTGCAGGAACTGGCCCTTGGCGTCGGCCGGCATCGCCTTGCCCGGGGCCATCTTCGCCATGATCGGCGAGGCCTTGTCCCAGAACCGCTGGCAGTCGTCGTGCTTGCCGCCGCACGCCGCCGCGGTGAGCGCGATCAGCGCGCTCGCGATCCCCAGGCCCGTCTTGCCGTGCATCGCCGCACCATACCTCGGCGCGGATCGGCTGTGCGCGCGTGGGTGAACGCGCGCCGTGACGCTCACAGCGGCATGTACGTGCCGCCGCGCCCCGTGCACTCGATCGCGTCGCCCGCCGAGTCCGCAATCGGCCCGTAGGTGAACTGGCGGATCACCATCGTCCCCCACACCTCGGTCACGGGCACGGTGCAGACCGCGGACTTGTCCATGAAGTTGAACGGCTCCTCGCACGGCCCCGTCCCCGACGCGACGCCGTCGTCGGGACAGTACGCCGGCGCATAAGGCAGGAGCGCGTCCGCGGGCGGGCTGCCGAACATGTCGAACTGCGTGCAGTACGGGGAGGTCGTGCCGTAGCAGTTGCGCACCAGCTGGGGGCTGTCGCCGCCGTCCGTCGCGCCCCCGTCGGTGGACGGCGCGTCGGGCGCGTCGCTGAGGAACCCGACGTTGTTGACCAGGTCCACGATCACCGAGGTCGCCGCCACGTCCGAGTAGGTGTCGAAGCCGAAGACCGTCGACGGCGAGATCACGTGGCCGGTCCGCACGACGCCCCGGAACGGCGCGTCCGGGGACGGCATCACGCGAGGGTCGATCACGGCGCCGCGCGCCAGCATGCTGCCGTCGGCCTGCCGACGGAACAGCAGGCCGCGCGTCGACAGGCCGCCCGCGTAGTTCGAGGTGCCCTGCACCTCGGCGCACACCGTCTCCGGGAACGACACGGGGTCCGTCGTCGCGATGCGGAGATCGATCGCGAACCCCCACCGGCCGTCCTGGGTCGTGCCCAGCTCGACGCTGCCGGCGAGCGGGGTGAATCCACCCGCGCTCGCCGCGCCGATCTCCATCGTCAGCGCGACGTCGTTCACGCGGCCGACGTCGTACTGCCATTCGCACGTCTCGGGTGACGGGAGCTCGTCGAGCGCCGCGGTCCCGCAGCCGGTGACCGCGAGCGCGAGCAGGAGGATGCGCGCGGGCGGCATCAGAAGATCGTCCCCACGATCTCGATCCCGGCCGACAGGCCCGAGTACGAGGTCGGCAGGTTGGGCCGCGCCACGTCGGCCTCGTACGAGGAGTAGCCGAGCACCAGGCGCGGACGGATCCCCCACTGGCCGACGCCGCCGGCGACGACGAACGTGTCGAGCGCGAGGCCATAGAACGCGCCGCTCGCGTCGACCGAGCCGTAGAGCGTGCGGTTGGTCGCCGAGCCCAGCCCGAGCGTGGCGCGCGGGCGGCCGTAGCCGACCGAGACGCCGACGGACCCGCGTGGCGCGTAGCCGAACCAGGTGACGACGCCCTTGGACACCAGCTCGCCGCCGAAGCCTCGATCGTAGTTGAACGACTCGGTGCGCTGCTGCCAGTCGAGCTGCAGCGCGTACGCGCCGACGCCGATCACGCCCGTGACGTGCTGCATCAGCATCCACCCCGACGACGCGGGGGCGTTGTCGGGCGCGCTGCGCACCCGCCCGATCAGCGTCGCGGCGTGGACGCCGAAGTAGCCGCGCGTGTAGTTGCCCCAGCTCGGATCCTTGAAGCCGATGACCTCGAACCACCCCGTGCCCTTGCCCTCCGAGTCCTTCTCCTCCTCGCCGAGGATCATCACCGACTCGCGCGCGTCCACGGCGGGGGTGTGCGCCGAGCTCGTCCGTCCGACGCCGAAGCCGCAGGCGCCGAGCAGCAGCGCGATCCCCACGGTCGACAGCAAGTGGCGCAACCTCGCCAGTATCCGTCCGCGCGCGCGGACGTTCAAGCGGCGATCGCGGTGGTGTTCGCCCGGGCCTCGGGCCGCCGAGGCTGGCCCGTCGGCGGTCGCGGTACACTGGCTCCGCTTCGCCGTGAGGAGGACCGACCTGGCATCCCACCCGTCCCAGGCGACCGTGCGCGCCGGGGCCGAGCCGAGGTCGTTGTCCGGACCGGTCGACGTGGACGCGCGCGCGCGCGGTGGTCGGCGGCGAGGTCGTCACCGGCTCGGTCCGGCGGGGCGATGCGTCGCCGCCCTCGTGGTCGCCGCATGCTCCGGCAGGGCCGCGTCGCCACCTGCTGTCGGCGACGCGGCGCGTCCTTCGGCCTCGCCGTCCGCGGTGGGCGGCAAGGCCGACGCCGGCGACCTCGCGGCGCCGCCCTCGGCCACCGAGCCGCGCGACGCCGCGGCTGCGATCGCGCCCGACGGCGGTGCCGGCCGCGTCGCCGCCCCGCCCGGGTTCTGGCTGGGAGGCACGATGCCGCTCGGCGCGGACTTCGTCTCGATCTCTCCGGCGCGCGTCGAGGCGACCGCGCCCGGCGAGCTGGCGCTCGACCCCGACCACTGGCGGGCGACCGTCGTGCGGCGACTCGACGACGCCTCCGCTCACGCGAGGGCCCTCCGGGGCACGGCGCTCGCGATCTACGCCGGCGACGGCGCGCCGTGCGAGGCCTCGATCGAGCAGGTCTTCGCCGTGCGCACCCTCGAGGTCCCGTTCGAGCTGAGGCTCGACGTGCGCGACCCCGCGCGGCGCCCGGCGATCGAGGACACGCTGTGGCGCGCCGCCACCGACGGCCACCTCGCCGTCTCGGTGTCCGGCTGCGAGGGCGTGCTCGCGGTGTCGACGGGCGAGCCGGCGCCGGCGCTCGTCCGGCTGGCGGCCGCGACGGCCGAGGTCGACGCCAGCGTCCGCGATGCGTTCGAGCGCGGGCGCGGGCAGGACCTCGACGCCAAGGCCGAGCTCGAGGGGCTGTCGGGCACCCCGTGGTCGTACATCTCGACGCGCAGCCTCTCGCCGCGCGCCGGCCCGGCGCTGGGGGTCGCCTACGTGAAGATCTTCGGGGCGCGGACGATCGCGCTGTTCCCGCTGCCACCGATCGGGGGCAACTGGCCGCTCGTGGAGGTCGCCGCCGAGTCGCCGTCGATCGTGGTCGGCGTCGACGCCGACGCCGACGGCGTCATCGATGCGGTGATCGCTCACCCCGACGGGGCCGCGCTCTACCTCGCCGGGGCCGAGCGGCTGGTGTCGGTGCGCGGCGGCGCGCTGATCGTCGAGCCGTAGCGCGGCAGGACGCGTGTCCCCCTCACTGACTGCCGTGGGGCCGCGGCCCGCCGCGCGCCGCGCAGGGCGGGGGCGAAGGAGGGCGGTCCGTCGAGGCCGGTCGGCGTATGCTCCGCGCCATGCGGTGCAACGCGTGGCTTCTCGTGCTCGTGGCGGCGTGCGGTGGCGCCGGTGGGGATGACACCGCGGACGACGACGTGGTCGACGACGCCGGCGCCGGCGACGACGGCGGTCCAGCGCCCGACGCGGCGGGCCCCGCGCTGCCGGTGTGCGTCCTCGGCTGCACGGTCGCCGCCGACTGCGCGACCGGCGCCGCCGGCTCGATCACGGACGCGGACAACTACACGTGCGACGACGGCGTGTGCGCGTGGCGCGGCTGCCTGTCGACGCAGGAGTGCCAGGCGACGTTCTCCAGCCCGGACTACGTGTGCGAGCAGGCGTTCGGCGCGGCGACGCCGACGTGCTGGCCCACGTGCGACACCGCCGGCGACTGCGCGCTCGCGAGCGTGCTCTACGACGCCGACAACTACGAGTGCAGCGGCAACAAGTGCCACTGGACCGGCTGCAACTCGACCACCGAGTGCACGACCGCGCTCGGCAGCGCGGACTACACGTGCGAGGAGCGGCTCGGCGTCCGCAACTGCTGGCCGACGTGCACCGTCGCGGCCGACTGCGCGACCGCGAGCGCGCCGTACGACGCCGACAACTACGCGTGCGACGACGGCGTGTGCGCCTGGCAGGGCTGCAACTCGACCGCGGAGTGCATGACGATCGCCGCCGACTGGGTGTGCCAGTGACCGTGGACATCCCGGGGACCTTCGCGGCGTGGCGCGCCCGGCACGCCAGGCCCGCCTGGAAGCCGGTCTGCGTCGAGCGCGGCCCGCAGGCCTCGCGCTTCGGCGGCGAGCCGGCGCTGGCCGAGGGCGAGCGCTGGCCATCGTGCGACGGCTGTCGCCATCCGATGCAGTTCTTCCTGCAGCTCGCGCTGGCCGACCTGCCGCACGCCTTCGCCGCGCGTGGGGACGGCCTGCTCCAGCTGTTCTGCTGCTCGCGGGACGACGGCCGCTGCGAGACGTGGAGCCCGTTCTCCGGCGCCCAGCTCGTCCGCCTGGTGCGAGGCCCGACGCGCCTCACCTCGCACCCCGCCGGCCTGACCGCGTTCCCGGCGCGCGCCGTCGAGCGGTGGCGCGAGCTGGTCGACTACCCGGATCCCGAGGACCACGCGGCGCTCGGGCTCCTCTACGTCTACGACTTCCCGAACGAGCGCGTGAGCGTGTCCTGCGCCGAGCTCGGCCTCGCCCTCCGCGACGTCGACATCGAGCTCGACGTCGCCGAGGCGATCGCGGTCGCCGCGACCGGCGACAAGCTGGGCGGGTGGCCGTCGTGGGTGCAGGGCGCCGAGCACCCCGGCTGCCCCCGGTGCGGCCGCCGCATGGAGCTCGTGCTCCAGGTCGACTCCGAGGACAACCTGCCGCACATGTTCGGCGACGTCGGGCGCGGCCACATCACCCAGTGCCCGGAGCACCCCGACGTGCTCGCGTTCGGCTGGGCGTGCTCGTGACGGGCGCGGCACGTGATCTCGCCGGCGCCGCCGAGGCGGGCTAGGGTCGCGAGCGTGTCGGGCAAGCGCGAGCTTCGACGGGATCGCGCGGACAACGGCGTGATCGTGGTCAAGTCGGTGCCGGCCAGCTGCTACCGCAAGCTCCAGGCTGCGGAACGCCGACTCGAAGGCGCGATCGCCCACGACGAGCCGCGCCCCACGCTCGTGGCCGCCGCCGAGCGCGTCCGCCGCGCCCAGCTCGGCGTCATCAAGGCACGCGCTCGGGCCGCCTCGATGCCCACCGAGCTCGACGACGCTCCACGCACCCAGCACCTCGCCAACCTCGAGGCGTCGGCGCGCTCGTGGCAGCTGATGCCCGCCGACGAGCTCGTCGCGCGGTACGCGGCGCGCTCGACCGAACCGCGGTGACCGCCGCCGGCTGGTGTTACGGCCCCACCCGCCGGCGCCCGCGGTGGTACGCCTTGTCGATGCTCCGCTACCTGCCGCGGCTCGTGCCTGCCCGGACCGCTCCGCCCGACGCGCTCGTCCTGCCGTTGATCGCGGAGCCCCCACCGAGCCCGGGCGGAGAGCACGCGGAGATCCCGCAGATCGCCTGGATGGTCGAGCGCGACGGCGCGTTCGTCCACGTGCCGGCCGCCGACCACGAGGCGCTCGAGGTCATGCGCGGCTCCGCGATCCTCACCATGCTCGACGGCGACCTCGCCAACGAGGTGCTCGACGATCTGGAAGGGACCGCCTTCGCGACCACGGGCGCGTACGCGGCCGAGCTCCTGCTCGATCCCGACCACCTCGCCGGGCTCCACGACATCCTCGGCGTCGGCGCGTACCTGGCCGCCGCGCCACGCCGCGGGCGGTTCCTGTTCGGCGGCGTCCGCGGCGGCCTCGCCGGCATGCGCGCGTTCGTCGCGCGCGTCCGCCGCGAGCACGACGCCGCGCCCGCCGACGATCGCATCAGCCCGGTCGCGCTGCTCGTCCGCGACGGCGCGCCGACCGCGGTCGTCGGCGAGCTGCAGCTCGCGGCCCTCGCCGACGCGGCGCGGGCAGCAGTTGGCGACTGACGATGCGCAACGGCCGCGTGTTCGTCAGCCGTCCAGTGCTCGCCTTGGCGGTGGTCGCCCGCGGGTGAGCGGCGCTCCGGCGGCGAGCGCGTCACGCGGCGTGTCGTCAGCGGCCCGCGCGACCCGCTCGTCGCCGAGGTCCGAGAGCGTGCGCGTCGCCGAGGTCCCGCGGGTGCGGTTCAGCGCGCCGTGACGCCGCCGGCGTGGTAGGTGCAGCGGATGTCGTCGCTCGCGCCGCCATACGCCGGGTTCCTCGGGACGTGGCTGCTGATCCCCCACACGTGCGTGTACCAGCAGGGGCCGGCGCCGCTCGCCGGGCGCACGACGATCGCCGCGCGCGACGGCGCGCTGGTGATCGCGATGACGTGGACCGCCGCTGACGGGTTCGAGCACCGGGCGGAGCTGGTCGCGCGGCCCGACGGCGTCGCCGCGCCGTTCGTCGGCGGCGACGCGATCGACGCGCTCGCGCTCGCCGTCGTGTCGCCGCGCGAGCTGCGCGCGACCGGCACGTGGCGCGGCGCCCGCCGGATGGTGTCGCAGCGCCAGCTCGACGCCACCGGGCAGGCGATGCGGGTCACCCAGGTCGTGTGGTTCGACGACGGGACGCAGCTCGCCGACGTCGCGGTGCACCGCCGCCACGTCCCGTCATGACGGTCAGCTCGGAGGGGCGCGCAGCTCGGCCTGCCAGGATCGCGCGCGTCACTCGACGACGAGCTTCACCGCCGGCGTGATCGCGCCCGCCGGCGCGATCGCTTCATCCGGCAGGTGCATCACGGGGCGCGATGTCGGCGTCGACGCGCGCGGCGCCTCGCGCCGCCGTGCGCGTCGGAGCCCCGCCCGTCGCGACGATCTGCGAGCCGCCCTGGCCGGGCAGTCGCACCACGCCCGGGCCCCAGTTGGCATTGGCGATCGCGACGCGGTGGCGCGCGGCCAGCCCGCGCAGCAGCGGCGCGAGGGTGTCCTCGTCGTCGACCCACGCGCTCGGGAACAGCAGCAGGTCGGCGGCGGCGAGCACGTCGGCCGCCTCGTCGTCGAGGAAGTGGCCGTCGAAGCAGGTCGCGATCGTCACCGCGAGCCCGCCGACCCGGGCCAGCGGGTAGGGCAGGTCGCCCGGCGTCGCCCACCGCTCGGGGAACCACGGGTGGCGCTTGCGGTAGTGGAGGAACCGCGTGCCGTCGGGCGCGAGCCCGACCATCGTGTTGAACCGGCGCTGGCCGTCGGCCTCGACCAGCGGGCCGACCAGGTGGACGCGGTGCCGCACCGCGAGGTCGGCGAGCGCCCGCACCGTCGGTCCGTCGAGCGGCTCGGCGAACGGCGACAGGTCGACCTCGGCGCGCGGCGAGATGTACCCGGTGAGGCTCGCCTCGGGCAGCAGCACCAGGTCGGTCTCCGGCCCGCGCGCCAGCCGCGCGTCGACGTCGGCGAGCGCGGCCGCCGGGTCGCCCCACCGCGCGGGCAGCTCGAGCACCGTGACCCGCATCCGCCGAGGATCGGCGAGGTGCCCCGGGGCGCGCAACCGTGGCGGGGCGCGCTACCACCGCGGCGATCCACGCGCACGGCGTGTCGTAGGCGTCGAAATCAAACGGAAGCGCACGGGAATCGAACCCGCCTGGCCGTCGCTCGCGCGAAGCCACATCGGTTTTGAAGACCGAGGCCGGCACCAGTCCGGCAAGCGCTTCCGTCGGGCACCTTCACACAGGCGGCGGCGGGCGGCAAGGCGCCGGCGCGCGCGACGCGGTCAGTGGCCGTCGGGGACGACGAGCTCGATCTCGACCTGGGCGCCGTCGGGGTGGGTGAAGGCGTTCACCTGGTAGCGGCCGTCGGCGTCGTAGTAGACGGTCATGGGCACGGCGGCGCCATCGATCGATGTCTCGTCGGCGCCGACCTCCATCCCGCGCGCGCGCGCGGCGGCGTCGAGCGCGGGGAGGGCGGCGGGGGCGGTGAGGGTCCAGGCGTAGGTGCGGGCGCCGTCGCTGGCGTCGGTGCGGACGTGGGCGAGCGGGTGCGCGCCGACGACCTCGAGCAGCCACGGCTCGACCCAGCCGGTGGCGAGGTCGGGCGACAGGGCGGCGGCGTCGGCGGCGGTCATCGGGCCGGCCTGGGCGACGCCGCAGCGGTAGGTGACGGAGAACGCGTCGGTGTCGGCGGGCATGCCGGCGACGACGAGCTCGTGGAGGTTGGCGTCGCGCCACGCGACGCGGTGCGCGAGCACGCCGGTCTCCAGCACGTCGTCGTACGTCTCGGGCACGGCGCCGGTGAGGCGCTCGAGCTCGGCGGTGGCGGGCTCGCGCAGCCACATCGGGTCGGTCGCGCCGTCGAGCGCCCACTCGAGGTAGCGGGCGTCGGCGGTCTGGACGGCGCCGACGGCCACGGTCCGGACCTCTCCGTCGGGGCCGAGCAGCTTCGACATGATCTCGGGGACGCGGCCGGCGGCGACGTCGACCAGGGTCGGCGTGCACGCGGGCGCGGCGGCGGCGGTGGTCGTGGTGTCGGTCGTGGGCGACGACGGCGCGGCGGCCGGCGAGCCGCACGCGGCGACGAGCAGGGTGAGGACAGCGGAGCGCTTCATCGCCCGCAGTTTCTCACGCCCGGGATCCGGCGCGGGGCAACACGCCGACGGGCGTGCGGCGCGCGGCGTGTCATTCGTCGTCCGCGAAGACGTGCACGACGGCGCCGTCCGGGGTGGGGTAGGTGGTGACCTCGTAGCCGCCCGCGGGGTCGAGGTAGGAGGTCGTGGTGACGGTCGTGTTGCCGAGGTCGTAGGGCCGGGTCTCGACGCCGAGCCCGCGCGCCCGCGCGGCGGCCTCGAGCGTCGCGAGGGCGTGTGGCGCGCTCAGGGTCCACACGTACTCGCGGGAGCTGGCATCGCGGGAGACCGAGGCGCGGGAGAGCGGCGCGCGTTCGAGCGCCTCGAGCACCCACCCCTCGACCCACGCCGCCGACAGCGCCGGCGTCAGCGCGGCGGCGTCGGCGGCGGTCATGGCCTTGGGCGCGGGCGACGACACGGCGCATGCGTAGGTGAGCATCAGCGTCTCGTCGGAGGAGGGGTAGGCGCCGACGATCAGCACGTGCGACTCGCGCGCGACGTCGTCGCTCCACACGACGTGGTGCGTGGTCGACAGGCCGGAGTCGTCGGTCTGTGGCGTGGCGCCGGCGAGGCGCCGGATCGCCGCGGCGGCGTCGTCGCGGAGCCACGTCGGCGAGATCGTGCGAACGACCTTCCACTCGATCGTGCGCATGCGCTCGAGCTGGATCGCGCTGACCATCACGGTGGTGTCGCTCTCGTCGTCAGCGTCTGCGGGGGAGGCGGCGTCAGCGAGCAGGTCGGCGATCAGCGCGGGTACGGTCAGGTCGTCGCCGATCCCGACGAGGCGAAGGTCGCAGCCGGCGGGTGAGGTGGGCGTCGCGTCGTCACCGGACGACATGATCGGCGCCGGCGCCGGCGCGACGGCGCGCGCGGCGCAAGCCGCGAGGAGGGCAGGGGGCAGGAGGGCGAGGCGGCGCATGGGCCGACGATGATACGGCGGTGATCATCGACCGCAGCTTCTCACACCCGGGATCCGGCACGGCGCGGGGCGGGGCGAGCGCGCGTGCGGGCGCCGGTCCGCGCTACGCTCGGCGGGTGAGCCCGCGCGCCTCTGCTCCGTGTCTCGCGCTGGCGCTGGCCGGCGTTGCGTGCGCCGTCGCGTGCGGCGGCGCGGCTGGCCCCGACGGCCGCGTCCACTCGGCGCAGCGCACCGGGCCGGCCGACGCGGCGGCGCGGCGCGCGCTGCTGGCGCGGGTGTCGCCGTCGAGCGAGGCGATCGTCGCGGCGTACGAGGCGCTGCCGACGGTGTTCGAGCTGCTCGAGGGGCCGTACACGGTGTCGAGCAGCGACACGTTCGACGGCTACTTCCGCGACAGCGCGATCGAGTCGGTCGTGACGTACATGGCCACGGGCGTGCACGAGATGACGCACGCCTACGCCGGGCGGATGGCGTTCCAGGTGCTGGCGGAGCGCGCGCTGCCGCTCGGCGACGGCGCGCTCGCGCTGCCCGGCGACGACGGCCCGCGGCTGGTCCGGTTCACGCCGACGTTCCCGGCGCGCGAGCTCGACGCGTCCTTTCCGTCCGAGCTGCGGGCGTTCCGCTTCGGCGCGTACATCCACCCGGCCACGCCGCAGCTCTCCACGCAGGTCCACGGCGCCTACGGTTTGCTCGACGAGTACGCGGCCAGCCTGGCCGAGGCGCGCGCGGTGCTCGACTTCTGGCCGTGGGTGCGCGACGAGGCGCCGGTCGACGCGGGCGTGGTCCTCCAGTACGCGGTGCTGCTCGACGATCTCCAGGGCGCGCGAGCCGAGCTGCGGCTGTTCCTGCTCCACTACGTGTTGCACGCGCGCGACCACCACCCCGACGTCCACGCGGGGCTGCTCGGCAACGCCGAGCTGCGCGCGGCGTTCGCCGACGTCGACGACCGGTTCGCGGCCGCGGTCGACGCGGCACGCGCGCTCGAGCCCGAGGTGTGGGCGCTCGCGGCCGGCCGCGGCGTGCGCCTCGACCGGGTGGACGGCGTGCTCCGCGTCGACGGCCACCCGCAGCGCGCCGACGACGCGGCGCGGTGGGGCGCGATGCGCGCGGCGATGGACGCGGCGCCGTACCCGGAGATCGCCGCGTCGCTGCGGTGAGCGGCGCCCGGGCGCGGCGGGCCTGGTACCGTGGACCGGCCATGGTCGAGCTGTTCTCGGGGGCCGTCGGGATCGAGCCGGGCGACGCGGCGCCGGGCGGGGACGACCTGGAGGGGCGGTTCGCGACGGTGGCCGAGGCGCGGGCGCGGGCGGCGGAGATCGGCGACGACCACTTCGCGATCTGCGAGGGGGGCGTGGTGGTGTCGGTGGGGGAGGGGCGGTACGAGGACGACGGCGCGGGCGGGACGACGCGCACGCTGACGTGGCGCGAGGGGCGCGGCGCACGCGTGGCGCCCGGGGCCGACGCGGCGCCGCGCCATCGCGGGCCGCACCCGTCGGACCGGGCGATCTTCGCGCCGGCGCGGCTGCCGGCCTTGCGCGAGGCGGTCGCGGATCTGAGCTGGCTGTTCGGGCGCGGGTACGGCGAGGTCGCGGCGATCGCGGTGGTCGGCGACCGCTACCAGCTGCGCAAGCGCGCGCGCCTGGCGGCGGCGCGGATGGCGGCGCCCGACGCCGTCGCGGCGGCGCGGCGCGCGCGGCGCCTCGACCTCGACGCGCTGCGCGGGCGGCCGCTGGTGATCGACGGGTTCAACGTGCTGGTCACGGGCGAGTCGGCGCTGTCGGGCGCGGTCGTGCTGCGGGGCCGCGACGGCGCGCTGCGCGATCTCGGCTCGGTCTACGGCAGCTACCGCGCGGTCGACGAGACCGAGCGCGTGATCGCGACGCTGGTCGAGGTGCTCGGCGCGGCGGCGCCGGCGTCGGTGACGTGGCTGCTCGATCGTCCGGTGTCGAACAGCGGGCGGCTCGCGGCGCGGCTGCGCGCGGCGGCGCCGGGGTGGACGGTCGAGCTGGTCGACGCGCCGGATCCGGCGCTCGCCGCGTCGACGGCGGTGGTGGCGACGGCGGACGCGTGGATCCTCGACCGGTGCGCGGCGTGGATCGACCTGCCGGCGGCGGTGATCGCGGCGCGCGGCGCGACGCCGTGGCTGATCGAGGCGTAGCCGCGCGTTGCGGCCGCCGCGAGGTGTGCGAGGCTGCGCGCGTGATGCGCTCCTCGTGCGTGATCCTCGTGGTCCTGGGATCCCTGGCGGCGGCCTGCGGCGCGTCGTCCCCGCCGGCCGCGGCGCCGGCGCCGGCGGTCGCGCCGGTCGCGCCCGCGGCCGCCGAGGTGGCCGCGCCGGTCGCCCTCGGCGCGGCGTGCGACGGCGCCTCGCTGCTGCAGACTCCCGAGGCGTTCGACGCGGCCGGGCCGTGGCCCGTCGGCGCGCGCACGGTCGTGGCCGACGGGCTCACGCTCGAGGTGTGGTACCCGGCGCGCCCGGGCTCCGACGCCGGGCAGCCGCGCGCGCGCTACGACCTGCGCGAGGTCATGCCGCCCGCCGAGGCGGCCAAGATCCCCGACGAGGACAACGCCTGGCTCGACTGCGCGTGCCACCGCGACCTGCCGCTCGACGACGCGCACGGGCCGTACCCGGTCGTCGTGTTCCTCCACGGCGCGGCGTCGTTCCGCGCGCAGAGCGCGTTCCTCGCGGCGCACTGGGCGAGCCGCGGGTTCGTCGTCGTCGCGCCGGACGTGCCCGGCGCCGGGCTCGCCGCCGCGCTCGGCGAGGCCCAGGACGGCACGTTCGCCGCGCCCGGGCTCGTCGCCGAGGTCGTCGCGCGCGGCGACGGCGGCGCGGCCGATCCGCTGGCGTTCGTGCGCGCCCACCTCGCGCCGCGGGTCGCGGTCGCCGGGCACTCGCTGGGCAGCATGCTCGCGACGACGATCGCCGACCGCGACGAGGTCGCCGCGACGATCGCGATGGCCGGCGCGCTGATCCGCGGGCGCGGGCCGGCGCTGCTGCTCGTCGGCGATCGCGACGGCATCGCGCCGGCGGACCGGGCGCGCGCGGGGTTCGACGACGCGCCGGCCGGCGACGAGCTGGTGATCGTGCGCGGCGCCGGGCACCTGGCGTTCAGCGACCTGTGCCTGCTCGGCGCCGACCGCGGCGGCGCGCTCGCGATCGCGCGCGCCCATGGCGTCGCCGTGCCCGACCTCGTCGCCGAGCTGTCGCAGGACGGCTGCCGCGCCGACGACGCGCCGTTCGCGCAGACCGCGCCGGCGATCCGCGCGGCGACGGCGGCGCGGCTCGAGGCGACGCTGCGCTGCGATCCGCGCGGCGAGGCGGCGCTGGCCGCGCTGCCGCAGGCGTTCGACGTCGAGCGCCTGGTCGGCGGCGGCCAGGCGCGGTGAGCGTCAGCGCGCGCGCCGCGCGCACGCCTGGGCGGCGGTGTTGAGGCGCAGCAGGCGCAGGTCGCCGATCGGCGTGCCGCTGCCGGTGTTGACGATGAAGCCGAGCGAGAGCTGGTGCTCGGGGTCGGCCCAGGCGCCGGACCCGCCCCAGCCGAAGTGGCCGTAGGCGCGCGGCGCGACGCCGCGGAACGTGCCGACGCGGTGGTAGCCGAGGCGCCAGCGCATCTTGAACACGACGACCTGGTCGTAGCCGTCGGCCTGGACCTCGGTGGCGCGCGCGACCGTCTCGGGGGAGAGCACGCGGACGCCGTCGAGCGTGCCGCCGGCGGCGAGCAGCGCGTAGAGGCGCGCGAGCGAGCGCGCGGTGAACAGGCCGTTGGCCGCGGGGATGCACGCCGCGAGCGCCTCGTCCGACGAGAAGTCGAACGTCGAGATGCCGTGGGGGGCGAGGGCGGCGGCGGCGCGGTCGAAGTCGACGGGGTGGCCGAGCAGCCGCAGGCCGCGCTCGACCGCGCCGAACACGCGCTGGCGGCGCCGGCGCGCCGCGTGGAACGCCGCCTCGTCGCGCGGGCCGCGCGCGCGCCGCGCCGGCGAGCCGATCAGGCGCGCGGCGCGGTGCAGCTCGCTCGCCGGCGCGCCGACGTACAGCCCGTCGAGGCCGAGCGGCGCGGCGAGCTCGTCGGCGACGAACGCGGGCACGGGCTTGCCGCTGATCCGACGGATCAGCTCGCCGACGAGGAAGCCGTAGGTGAGCGCCTGGTAGGCGGTGGCGCCGGGCGGCACCGGCGACGGCGCGGCGGCCGCGAGCGCGCCGACCATGTGGTCCCAGTCGAGCAGGCGGCGCGCGTCGTCGATCAGGTCGCGGATGTTGAACAGCCCGGCGCGGTGGGTGAGCACGTCGCGCACGGTGATCGCGCCCTTGCCGGCCTGGGCGAACTCGGGCCAGTAGCGCGCGACGGGCGCGTCGTAGTCGAGGAGGCCGCGGTCGGCGAGCACGTGGAGCGCGGTCGTGATCACGCCCTTGGTCGTCGAGTACGACACGCACATCGTGTCGCGCAGCCACGGCGCGCCGGACTCGTCCTTGACGCCGCCCCACAGATCGACGACGCAGCGGCCGCGGTGGTAGACGCACACCGCGGCGCCGCCGGGGCCCTTGCGCAGCAGGGTCTCGAGCTGGCGCCTGACCGGCTCGAAGCCGCGGGAGACGACGCCGTGGATCACGCCCCGAGCATCGCACGGCCGCGCCGCGCCGGACGCGGTTACGATGGGGGGATGGTCACCGACGAGGAGCGTTCATCGGGAGGCCGCGCCGGGGGCGACGCCAGGGTCGACGTCGACGCCGAGACCCAGCGCGACGGCGACGGCGGGGACGACGCGCCGGGCGTCGCGGCGATCGGCCCGCGCTACGAGCTCGGCGAGGCGATCGGCCGCGGCGGGATGGGCGAGGTCGTCGCGGCGCGCGACCGCCAGCTCGGGCGCGAGGTCGCGGTCAAGCGCCTGCGCGGCGCGCTGTCGACGCTCGACGCCGCGACGATCGCGCGGTTCACCCGCGAGGCGCGCGTGCAGGGGCGCCTCGATCACCCGGCGATCGCGCCGGTCCACGAGCTGGGCACCGACGCCGAGGGCCGGCCGTTCTTCGTCATGAAGCGGCTGCGCGGGCGCACGCTCGCCGAGGTGCTCGCCGCGCGCCGGCGCGGGGCGGAGGCCGAGGCGCCGCCGCTGCACGCGCTGCTCGCGGCGTTCGCCAGCGTGTGTCAGGCGGCGCACTTCGCGCACGAGCGGGGCGTGATCCACCGCGACCTCAAGCCCGCGAACATCGTGCTCGGCGACTTCGGCGAGGTGTGGGTGATCGACTGGGGGATCGCCAAGCTCAGCGGCGAGCCCGACGACGCCGCGTCGCCGTCGCGGCGCGTGCGGACCCAGGGCGACGCCGCGCTCACCGACGACGACAGCGTGCTCGGCACGCCCGGGTACATGCCGCCCGAGCAGCTCCACGGCGCGCCGCTCGACGGGCGCGCCGACGTCTACGCGCTCGGCTGCATCCTGTTCGAGCTGCTCGCGCGCGAGCCGCTGCACCCGGTCGGGCGCGCGGTCGCGGTCGAGTCGACGCTGGCGGGCGTCGACGCCCGGCCGTCCGCCCGGCGCCCCGACCTCGACGTCCCGCCCGAGCTCGACGCGATCTGCGTCCGCGCCACCGCGCGCGCCGCCGACGACCGGTTCGCGTCGGCGCGCGCGCTGCACGACGCGCTCGATCGCTACCTCGCCGGCGATCGCGATCTCGAGCGCCGGCGCGCGCTCGCCGCGGACCACCTCGCCGCCGCGCGCGGCGCGCTCGCCGCCGCGGACGCGGCCGTCGCGGCCGACGTCGTCGATGCCCGGCGCCGCGCGCTGCGCGAGGCCGGCCGCGCGCTCGCGCTCGATCCGGCCGATCGCGCCGCCGCGGCGCTGGTGACGCGCCTGCTGGTCGAGCCGCCGGCGGTGGCGCCCGCCGAGGTCGAGCGCGACCTCGCCGCGGCGCGCGATCGCCGCGCGCGCTCGCTGGTCCAGCTCATCCTGACGACCTACCTGTCCTACGTGCTGTTCGCCCCGCTGATCCTGTGGATGGGGATCCGGCGGTGGGAGCCGGTCGTGGTGTTCGGCGCGGTGTGGGGCGCGGCGAGCGCGACGGCGTGGTGGTTCGGCCGGCGCGGCGTGCCGCGGTGGGGGCCGTGGGCGCTGATGGCGGCGAGCGCCTCGATGATCGTCATGGTCGGGCAGATCTTCGGCGTGCTCGTCGTCGCGCCGGTGATCGCGGTGTCCGGCGCCGCGGTGATGTGCCTGCACCCTTTCGCGCCGGCGCGCGCCGGCGTCGTCGCGGTCTACGCGGCCGCGGCGATCGGCCCGCTCGCGCTCGAGCAGCTCGGCGCGATCGCGCCGACGTTCGCGTTCCTCGGCGACCACGTCGTCGTGACGTCGCGCGCGATGGCGTGGCCGCAGGCGGCGAGCGCGGTGACGCTGGCGCTGATGGTGCTCGCCGGGCTCGTGCTCGTCGGGCGGCTCACCGGGCGGACGCGCGCGCTGCTCGACGCCGACGAGCGCAACCGCGCGATGGCGGCGTGGCAGCTCGCGCAGCTCGCCGGCGGGACCGCGCCGCCGGGGCCACGCGCGTAGAATCGACGGCGATGCCCGCGCGTTGTGCCGTCACCATGATCCACCGCCTCGCCCGGCTCGCCGGGCTGCCCGTCACGGCCGCGCTCGTCGCGTGCGGCCCGGCCGCGCCGAAGCCCGCGCCCGCGCCTCCGCCGTCGAACGCGGCGCCCGCGCCCGGCGCCGCGGCGCCCGCGTTGTCGTTCGCCGACGTCGACCGCGACGACGCGTTCGAGCTGGACGACGCCTACCAGGAGGCGGCGTTCGACGCCGACCTCGACGGCGACGGCCGGCCCGAGCGCGTCGAGTTCACGTGCGACCCGACGATCGCGATCGTCGTGTGCGAGGCGCGCGCGACGGTCGACGTCCAGATCTCCGAGCTGATGGGGTGCTACGCGGCGGCCGTACCGCTCCGCCCCGGCTCGTCCACGCGACACGTCCTCGTCACCGCGCAGGAGCACGAGGAGGTCGGCCCGCCGGAGCACGCGATCTTCGAGGTGGACGGCGCCGCCGCCCGCGCGATCTGGCAGGGGGAGGGCGCGCTGACCGTGCTGCGCCGCGGCGGCTGGCTCACCGACGACACCGACTGCGACTGGGGCCGCGGCGCGATCGTCACGACCGCGTCGCTGATGCAGCTCACCGCCGACGGCGACGTCGCGACCACGGAGGACGTCCACGAGGAGCCGGTCGAGCCCGAGGCCTGCGCCGAGCCGTGACGCGCGCCGCCAGCGCGGGCCGATGACGCAGTGCGGCCAGCGACGCCCCTGTCACAGCTGCGTCAAAACGCGCGCACGCCGCCGACGCGCGGGGGTGGCGGGGTGGCCTTTCGTGTAGGCTGCGCGCCGCATGCCCGGCATCACCATCATCGGCAGCGGTCGTCACGTCCCCGGCGAGCCCGTCACCAACGAGGCGCTCGCCCGCGTGATGGACACCGACGACGCGTGGATCCGCCAGCGGACCGGGATCCAGCAGCGCCACTTCGCGCCCGAGGGCGTCGGCGCGAGCGACCTCGCGGTCGAGGCGGCGCGCAAGGCGATCGCGTCGGCCGGGATCGAGCCGGGCGAGATCGACTACATCATCTTCGCGACGATGACCCCGGACTACGCGTTCCCGGGGCCCGGCGGGCTGCTCGGCAGCAAGCTCGGGATCCCGGGCGTGCCGGCGCTCGACATCCGCCAGCAGTGCGCGGCGATGCCGTTCGCGTTCCAGGTCGCCGACGGGCTGATCGCCTCGGGCGCGGCCTCGACGATCCTCGTCGTCGGCGCCGAGGCGCACGCGGGCTTCATGCCGTGGGAGGACTGGGACGTCCTCGCCGGCACCAGCGAGGCGGAGATCCCCGCGGCCGCGCGCGATCGCGCGACGCGCCACCGCGGCCTGGCGGTGATCTTCGGCGACGGCGCCGGCGCGCTGGTCTTGCGCAAGCACGAGACGCCGGGGCACGGCCTGCTCGGCGTCCAGCTCCACTCCGACGGGGCCGGAGCGCGCCTGATCCACATCGACGGCGGCGGGTTCCGCCGCCGCCCGCACTGGGCGCCGTGGATGGTCGAGCAGGACATGCACATCCCGCGCATGGAGGGTCGCGAGCTGTTCAAGCAGGCGGTGACGCGGCTGCCGCGCGTCGTGCGCGAGCTGTGCGCGCGCCACGACGTCGCGCTCGATCAGGTCGACTGGTTCGTCGCGCACCAGGCCAACGACCGGATCAACGACGCGGTTCGCCAGCAGCTCGGCGTGCCGGCGGAGCGCGTGCCGTCGAACATCGCGCGCTACGGCAACACCTCGGGCGCGACGATCCCGATCCTCGTCGACGAGCTGCGCCAGGACGGCAGGCTGCAGCCCGGGCAGCTCGTGTGCTTCCTGGCGCTCGGCGCCGGGCTGCACTGGGGCTCGGCCCTGATGCGGGTGTAGACGCGGGTGTAGCGCGCCCCCGGGGCGGGCCGCATACTCGACCCATGCCCGCCGCGTCTCGCCGCCCTCGCCCCCGCGCGATCGCGGCCGCGCTCGGCGTGGCGATCGGCGCGCACGCGGTGGCGATCGGCGGCTACCGGCTGGCGTGGGAGCCGTCGCACCGGCTGCCGTGGTGGCGTGCCGCGGCGGTGATGTCGGCGGAGCCGCCCCTCGTCGACGACGCGCCGGCGAGCGCGGCGGTCGAGTTGGTGGAGGTCGCTGCGGCCGCCGACGCGCGCGGCGCCTGGCTCGTGGCCGAGGCGCGCGGGCCCGGCGACGCCGCGGGGTTCGCGCACCAGAGCCCGATGCCCGGTGCGTCGGCGGATCTGCCCGGGCGCACGGCCGCCGATCGCGGTGGCGGCGACGTCGGCGGCGTGACGACGTGGACCGGGCGGCGCGACGACGGCGAGGTGCCGCTGCGCAGCCAGCTCTGGAGCGACCCGGACCGCTACCGCGCGCCGCGCCCCGACACCGACCGCGCGGCGGCGTCGCCCGAGGCGATCAGCCGGTCGCCGGACCGGACCTACGGCGATCGCCAGGTGCGAGCCCGCGCGCGCGACGGCGAGGCGGCGGCGCGACCGGGAGAGGCGGCGGCCGGGGCCGGGGCCGGCGCCGCGGACGCGCTGGCCTGGCAGGACGCGGACCCGGTGTTCGACGCGGCGGCCGGGCGCGCCGCGGCGGCGCGCGTCGACGGCGCGACGCGGCGCGACGACGAGGCGACGATGCTCGACGAGGGCGAGGCGGCGGTCGACGTCCAGCGCCGCGGCGCGGCCGGCGATCGCGCCGCGGTCGCGGCGGCGTCGGATCAGCGCCAGCCTGACCCGTACGACCTCACGCCGGCGCGCGCGGGCGGCAAGGCGGGCGAGGGCGTCCGCGGCGCACGCGCGGCGGACGGCGCGGTGGTGGATGGCCGCGGGCGCGGCACCGGGGCGTCGCGGTCGGACCTCGACGAGGGCGACGGCGGCGCGGCGACCTGGGCCTCGCGCACGGATCCCTACCTGCGCGAGCTGATGCGCAAGCTCGACCGCGAGGTCGAGTTCCCGCGCGATCTCGCCCTCGACCTCCGCTCCGGACGGCCGATCGCCATGCTGACCCTGCACGCCGACGGCCGCATGACCGACGTCACGATCGTCACCACGAGTGGGTTCGCGGGGTTCGACGCCGAGCTGGCCCGCGCGCTGCGGGCGGTGGGCAAGCTCGGCCCGGCCCCGGCGGCGCTGCTCGACGGCAAGCGGTCGCTGCGGGTGATGGTGCCGTACACGTTCAAGAACCCGGTCGTGCAGTAGCCCGCCGGGGGGCGCGCGATTTCCGCGGAGACCGATCCGGCGCGGTTTACGTATACTCGGGGCACGCATGAGTCGCTCGCATGCGTCACGTCGCAAGCCGTCCTCCGATGCGCTGTTGGTCGCGACCGCGCTGGCGGTGGGGGTGCATGTCGCGGTCCTGAGCGGGCTCGACGCCGCCGGCGGGCCGGCGCGCCCGCGCCGCGCCCCCGAGCTCGCGGCCGGGACCGCGCCGGGGAGCCTGCCGCCGCCCGCGCCGCTGCGCCCGAGCTGCGACGGCGACGCGCTGCTGATGGCCGCGGCGCGCGCGATGGCGTGCGCCGCGCCGACCGTGGCCGACGGCGCCGCGTGCCTCGCCGACGTCGACGCGCAGCTGCAGCGGGACTTCGTGCTGTGCCACGCCCAGGCCGTGGAGCTGCCGCCGGTCGAGGTCGTGATCGCGCCGCCCGAGCGGATCGCGGCGATCGAGCCGATCGAGGCCGAGGCGCTGCTCGACGAGCTGACCCCGGAGCAGCTCCAGCAGCACCAGGAGCAGCTCCAGCAGCTCGCGGCCCAGCCGCCGCCGCCGCCGCCGCCCGCGGTCCCGCCGCCGCCGAAGCCGCCGCTCGAGACCCAGGTGATCGAGACGGTGAAGCCGGACAAGGAGGAGGTCCCCGACGACGCGCGGTTCCTGTCCGACCACGACAGCAAGGTCGACAAGCAGACCGTCGCGCGCGGCGCGGTCAAGGAGGACATCTCCAACAAGCCGAGCCCCGAGGAGCTGGCCAGGAAGCCGGACGCGCGCGAGGCGAACCGGCCCGAGCCGCCGCCCGACGAGCCGCCGGCGCCGGACAAGAAGGACGCGCCGCCCGAGCCGGGCAAGCTGGCGATGCGCCGGCCCGGCTCGCCCGAGGTCGCCGAGGTGCCGCAGGAGCGGCGCGTCGCCGGCGACCCCGACGGCGCGGACGGGCCCGAGGGCGACGGCGCCCGCCCGCGCAAGGGCGACGGCGCGGTGTCGCAGGACGAGCGCAAGCCGACCGAGGCGTCGCGCGGCGACGGCGCCGGCGGCGGCGGCGAGCCGCGCGCGCCCAACCTGCGCGCGACCGAGGAGATCTTCGAGCGCGTCGTCGGCGGCGGCTCGGTCGATCACGTCGAGGACGTCGAGGAGGGCGAGGAGAACGCGTTCAACTCGAAGAAGTGGATCTACGCGAGCTTCTTCAACCGGGTGAAGCGGCAGGTCGCGCAGACCTGGGACCCGGCGAGCGTGTGGCTGCGCGAGGATCCGACCGGCTCGGTCCACGGCACCAAGACCCGCGTGACGCGGGTGCGGGTCGCGCTCGACGCGCGCGGCGAGCTGCGCAAGATCGTCGTCGTGTCCGCCTCCGGCGCGCCGGTGCTCGACGAGGAGGCGGTGCGCGCGTTTCGCGCCGCGGGGCCGTTCCCGAACCCGCCCCAGGCGCTGGTCGACGCCGACGGCATGGTCGGCTTCGGCTTCAGCTTCCACTTCGAGATCGGCGAGCGGCCGAGCTGGAAGATCTACAGGAGCCAGTAGGCGCAGCCCGTGGGCGCAGCCAGCGGGGCGGCCGCGCTACTGCGCGACCGCGGCGTACGCGTCCGGCGACAGCAGCTCGTCGAGCTCGCCGCGCTCCGACGGCGCGATCTCGATCATCCAGCCGCCGGCGTAGGGCTCCTGGTTGACCAGCTCCGGCGCGTCCTTGAGCGCGGCGTTGACCTTGGCCACCGTGCCCGAGCACGGGGCGTAGAGGTCCGACACCGACTTGACGCTCTCGATCGTCCCGAACCGCTGGCCCTTGGTGACGAGGTCGCCCTCCTTGGGCAGGTCCACCAGCGTGATGTCGCCGAGCTGGTCGACGGCGAACTGGGTGATGCCGACGGTGACGTTGCTGCCGGCGTCGCGCAGCCACTCGTGGTCGTTGGTGTAGCGGAGATCGGACGGGTACGTGCTCATGGGTGTCTCTCGTGGGCGATGCGGTGCGATCGAAGGCGGAGCCGGCGCGTCAGGCGCGGCGCTGGTAGAACTTGCCCTTGACGACGGTCGCCGCGACGTCCTTGCCGCGGCAGTCGATCGTCAGCGTGGTGCCGGGCGCGGCGAGCGCGGGCGGGACGTAGGCCAGGCCGATGCTGCCCGGCACCGAGATGCCCGGGCCGCCGCTGGTGACCACGCCGATCGCCTGCGCGTCGGCGGGGCGGGCGCGGTCGACGACGGCGTAGCCGTGGCGGGCGATCGCGCGGTCGTCGATGCGGAAGCCGACGAGCTGGCGGGTGAGGCCGCGCTCCTTCTGCGCGACCAGGGCGTCGCGCCCGAGGAAGTCGCCCTTGCCGAGCTTGACCGCCCAGCCGAGCTGCGCCTCGAGCGGCGAGGTCGTGTCGTCGAGGTCGTTGCCGTACAGCGGCAGCCTGGCCTCCAGGCGCAGCGTGTCGCGCGCGCCCAGGCCGATCGGCAGCGCGCCGTGCGGCGCGCCGGCCTCGAGCAGCGCGTCCCACAGCCGGCGCGCGTCGCCGGCGGGGCACGCCAGCTCGACGCCGTCCTCGCCGGTGTAGCCGGTGCGCGCGCACAGCGTGCGGACGCCCGCGACCTCGGCGTCGAGGAACGTGAACGTGCCCATCGCCGCGATCGGCGCCGGCGACAGCCCCGCGACCACCTCGATCGCGCGCGGGCCCTGCACCGCGATCAGCGCGGTGCCCTCGCTCTGGTCGTCGAGGTCGACCATCGACCCGACCTGCTCGCGCATCCACGCCAGGTCCTTGGCGGTGTTCGACGCGTTGACGATGACGAAGTACTCGGTGTCCGAGCGCTTGTAGAAGATGCAGTCGTCGACGATGCCGCCGTCGGGCCGGCACAGCAGCGTGTAGACCGCCTTGCCGACCGGCGCGCCGCCGACGTCGTTGGTCGTCAGCTTCTGCACGGCCTCGGTCGCGCGCGGCCCGCGCAGCACCGCCTCGCCCATGTGCGAGACGTCGAACAGGCCGAGCGCCTCGCGCACGGCCTTGTGCTCCTTGATCGTGCCGGCCTTGTACTGGACCGGCATGTCCCAGCCGCCGAAGTCGATCAGCCGGGCGCCCAGCGCGGTGTGAGCGTCGTGGAGGGGAGTGCGCTTGCGAGCGGAGCCGTCGGCAGCCATCGCGCGGCATCCTACTCCCCCGTGTGCGCCGCGGTCGAGCCGCTCAGCCATCGAGCGTGACGTGGTCGCGGACGACCGCCGGGTCGCGCTCCCGCTGGCCGATCTCGAAGTGGCCGCGGCGGGGCGCGACCAGCCGGGCGGCCTCGCGCCACCGCGTCCCGACGCGGCGCGACACGGTCACCCGCAGATCGCCGATCTCGGTGTTGGCGCAATACGACGGCTCGCCGTCGGGGTCGACGTAGGGCGCGACCACCATGTCCTCGGGGCGCGCGGAGAACTCGCCCTCGATCCGGACCAGCGGCGACCACGCGCGGAACCGGTACAGGCCGGTGCCGAGCTCGGCGCGGTTGAACGGGGTGTGGCGGAACTGGTTGAACGCCAGCTCCTCGCCGTCGAGGTAGAGGCTGAAGATCGTGAGCGGCGGCAGCGTGACGCCGCGGCGGCGAAGCCGGACCGTGAGCGCCTCGAGCGCGGCGCCGGGGTGGTCGTCGAACGCGTTGCAGTGGCCCCACGCCCACTGGTGCGCGTGCTTCTTGCCCCACAGGTGGGTCTGGCCGCCCGGCTCGCCGTCGAACGTCAGCGTCTGGCCGTCGACGGTGATCGACCCGGTCAGCGCGACGTCGAGGTTGGGCGTGAGCACGGTCGTCTCGCCGAGCCCGCCGCGCGCGTACATGACCTCGGGGAGCTGGCGGTGGGTGCGCGGCGCCGGCGTCCACCGCAGGTCCCACGCCGCGTCGTGGCCGTCGCCGGCGATCGCGCCGCGCATGCGATCGTGGAGCAGCGTGTTGGCCGCGATCGCGATCGAGAACGGGTCCGCGGTCGCGACCATGTTGGCGATCGGGAACTTGCGGTTGAGCGCGAACGTCCGCGCGGGGTCGCGCGCGTCGAACCGCGCGAACCACAGCTGCGCGTACGGCTCGGCGTGGCCGGCGCCGCCGGCGCCGCCGTCGCCGATCGGCGCCTCGAGCGTGTAGCGGATCCAGTACCCGGTCTGGGAGGCGACGTGGTTGCACGTCAGGTACCAGACCTCGTAGTGGCCGGGCGAGGTGCCGTCCCAGCGGCGGACGTTGTCGGGGGCGTTGCTCATGGTGCGGTGTGCTCGGTGCGCTCGGGCGCGCCACCGGTGGCGCGGGCGGGCAGGGCGGCGGCGCGCGGGGCGCCGAGGATGAACATCGACGCGCGCGACGACAGCCAGCGCGGCGACAGGCCGGTGAAGAAGCAGGCGAGCTTGTTCAGCACGCCGGTGACGAGGGTCTTCTTGCCGCGCAGCATCGCGCGCACGCCCTTCTCGGCGACGACGGCGGCGGGCAGCATCGAGGCGCGCGCGATCGCGCCGTAGTCGCCGGCGCCGGCGATCGCGTGGAACTCGGTGTGGGTGCCGCCGGGGCACAGGCAGTGGACCTTGATCCCGCGGCCGCGGACCTCGTAGTGCAGCGCCTCGCTGAAGCTGCGGACGAACGCCTTGGACGCGCCGTAGGTGGCGAAGTTCGGCGCCGCCTGCCACGCCGCGATCGACGCGACGTTCATGATCCAGCCCGGTCGGCCGGCGGGGATCGCGGCGATCAGGTGGTGGCACAGCTCGACCAGCGCCGTGACGTTGAGCTGGATCATCTCGGCGTCGCGCGCGGCGTCGACGGAGGCGAACGGGCGGAAGTGCCCGAACCCGGCGTTGTTGATCAGGAGGTCGACCGGCGCGGACGCGGTGGCCGCGGCCCACAGCCGCGCCGCGGCGCCGGGCGCGGCGAGGTCGAGCGCGACGACGTCGACGGTGACGCCGTGGGCGGCGCGCAGCTCGGCGGCGAGCGCCTCGAGCCGGTCGGCGCGGCGGGCGGTGAGCACGAGCGCGGCGCCGCGGCGGGCGAGGCAGCGCGCCACGTCCGCGCCGATGCCGCTCGACGCGCCCGTCACCAGCGCGCGATGCCCCCGGAGCACGGCGTCCATCGGGCCGCACTCTACCTGATCACGCGCGGCGCGCGTACGCTGCGACATCATGGACCCCGCGCACCACGACGTGAACGCGCTCCAGGTCGACGGCGACGAGGTCGTCGGCCGCGACGGCGGCTTCCTCGGGATCCGGAGGCTGCGGCTGCGCAACCGGCGGGCGGACGGCTCGCTGTCGCGGCCGTACGTCTGCGACTTCTCCGTCCGCCCGATGGGGCTGGACGCGGTCGTGGTCGTGGTCTGGCACCGGGATCCCGCGCCGGCCGTGGGCGCCGGAGGCGTGCGCGTGCTGCTGCGCGATGGGCTGCGCCCGCCGCTGGCGATGGGGCGCGAGCCGGACCGGCTGGTCGTCCCCGACCCGCGCGGCTACCTGTTCCTCACCGAGCTGGTCGCCGGCATCCTCGAGGTCGACGACGTGGGGGAGGAGGGCCTGCGCCGGCGCGCCGCGGCCGAGGTCCTGGAGGAGGCCGGGTTCGAGGTCGACCCGGCCGCGGTCGTCCGGCTCGGCGGCGGCGTGTTCCCGTCGCCGGGATCGACGGCCGAGAAGTTCTTCCTCACGGCGGTCGAGGTCGACCCGGCCGCGCAGCGCCCGCTCGCCGGCGACGGCTCGCCGATGGAGGAGGGCGCGACCACCCGCTGGGTCGATCTCGACGCGGCGATCGCGGCGTGCGTCCGCGGCGAGCTCGAGGACGCCAAGACCGAGCTCGGCCTGCGCCGGCTGCGCGACTGGCTGGCCTCGGGCGCCGCCGCGGTGTGACGGGCGGCTGCCCCGGAGGTCACGCGAGCGACTCGTCGGCTAGCCCATCGACTCGTCGGGCGAGGGCGCCGGCGCGGCCTCGCCGCGCGCCTTGGCGTACTCCTCGAGCTTGCGGTAGAGCGTCTTGCGGTCGAGCCCGAGGCGCTGGGCGGCGCGGGTCTTGTTGCCGCCCTCGTCGTCGAGCACGCGCTCGATGTACTCGCGCTCGAGCTCGGCCAGGCTCATCCGCCGCGCCAGCGCGACCTGCAGGAAGTCGGCGGGGCGCTTCTCCTTGACGTGGGTCGGCAGGTCGTCGGCGCGGATCAGCTCGCCCTGGCACAGCGCCACGCCGCGCTCGAGCACGTTGTGCAGCTCGCGCACGTTGCCGGGCCAGCCGTAGCCGAGCAGGATCTGCTGGGCGTCGGCGGCGAGCCGCAGCCGTCGCGGCGGCGCGTGCTTGGCGCCGACCTGGGCGAGGAAGTGCTCGGCCAGGGGCAGCACGTCCTCGGGGCGCGTCCGCAGCGGCGGCAGGTCGAGCTGGATGACGTTGAGGCGGTAGTACAGGTCCTCGCGGAACGTGCCCTCGGCCAGCATCGTCTCGAGGTTGCGGTTGGTCGCGGCGACGACGCGGACGTCGACCCGCTGGGTCTTGGTCGCGCCGAGCGGCCGCAGCTCGTGCTCCTGGAGCACGCGCAAGAGCTTGGCCTGCAGCGGCAGCGCCAGCTCGCCGATCTCGTCGAGGAAGATCGTCCCGCCGTCGGCCTCGGCGAACAGGCCGGCGCGGTCGGCCCGGGCGTCGGTGAACGCGCCCTTCTTGTGGCCGAACAGCTCGCTCTCGATCAGCGTCTCGGGGACCGCGGCGAGGTTGACCGCGACGAACGGGCCGCGCGCGCGCTGCGAGTTGTAGTGGATCGCGCGGGCGATCAGCTCCTTGCCGGTGCCGCTCTCGCCGGTGATCAGCACGGACGCGGTCGAGCCGGCGATCCGCGACACCAGCGCGAGCACCTCCTTCATCGCCTCGGATCGCGCGATGATGTTCTCGAACCCGTACTGGCGCTCGACCTCGCGCTGCAGCCGCGCGACCTGGCGGCGCAGCGACCGCTCGGCCAGCGCCTTGCCGACGACCAGCAGCAGCTCGTCGATCTCGAACGGCTTGGTGATGTAGTCGTAGGCGCCGAGCTTGACCGCCTTGATCGCGGTCTCGATCGAGCCGAACGCCGTGATCATCACGATGTGCGGCTGGTCGGGCAGGGCGGTGAGGTCGCGGATCAGATCGAACCCGTCGAGGTCGGGCATCCGCAGGTCGGTGATCACCAGGTCGACCGGCTCGGCGCGCGCGACGTCGAGCCCGAGGCTGCCGCCCGGCGCCGACAGCACGCGGTGCCCGGCGTCGCGCAGCTCCTCGACGAGGAGGTCGCGCATGGCGTCGTCGTCCTCGACGACCAGGATGCTGGCGACGCCGTCGGTCATCGCGGTCACGCTACCACGGGCGCCGCGCTACCCGCACCCGGCGCACCCGGCGCGCCGGGCGTCACGGCGGGCAGGAACACGCGGAAGATCGTCCCGCCGCCGGCGGCGTCGTCGACCTCGATCCAGCCGTCGTGCTCCTTGACGATGCCGTGGCACACCGCCAGGCCGAGGCCGGTGCCGCCCTTGCCCTCCTTGGTCGTCACGAACGGCTCGAAGATCTTGTCGCGCATCTCCGACGGGATCCCGACGCCGGTGTCGGCGACCTCGACCCGCACGAACGGCTGCTCGCGCGCCAGCTCGAGGCCGGGGCGCTGGCGGGTGACCGCCGAGGTCTCGACCCGGAGCTGCCCGCCCTCGGGCATCGCCTGGATCGCGTTGAGCAGCAGGTTGAGCAGCACCTGCTGCAGCCGGTCGGAGTCGCCGGCGACGCGCGGCAGGGCCTCGGCGCGGGCCAGCCGCGTCTTGATCTTCGCGCCCGAGAACTGGCTGCCGAGCAGCTCCATCGTGGTCAGCGTCAGCTCGTTGAGGTTGACCTCGGCCCGCTCGACGTGGCCGACCTTGCGCCGGGCGAAGTCGAGCAGGCGCTGGATGATCCGCGTGATCCGCGCGGTCTGCTCCGCGATGATCTCGGCGTTCTTCTCCACGACCTCGCGATCGCCCGACTTCTTCTGGATCGAGCGGGCGCGGCCGCCGATCACGCCCAGCGGCGTGCCGACCTCGTGGGCGATCTCGGCGGCGAGCTGGCCGATCGTCGCGAGCTTCTCGGTCTGGGCCAGCCGCTGCTCGAGGTCGAGCTTGGTCTGGTTCTGGCGCTGGGTCTCGGCGCGCGACTCGCGCAGCGAGAACGTCATCTCGTTGAACCGGTTGGCGAGCGCGCCGATCTCGTCGTCGCGCTCGCTGAGCAGCGCGTGGGACAGATCGCCGCGCGCGACGTCGTCGATGCCGCGCAGCAGCTTGGCGACCGGGCGCGACATCAGGCTGCGTGCGAGCAGCGCCACGGCCACGGTCGCCAGCCCCGAGACCAGGACGATCACGAGGATCGCCTGGATCAGCGCCTCGCGCGCGGCGGCCTCGAGATGGGCGGTCGGGCGCTCGACCTCGATCATCCCGACGACCAGGACCCCGTCGGGCAGCGGCGTCGCGACCTCTCGGATCGGCAGCGCGACCAGGAACACGCCGCCGTCCTCGACCGGCAGCGCCAGCCGCGGCGCGTCGCGCAGCGTCTCGATCCGCCCGATCTGGTCGAGCGTCGCCTCGAGCGGCGTCGCGTCGGCGGGCAGCAGCGAGACCCGCCACGGCGCGACCGCGCGCCCGAGATCCGCCGCGGCCTGCGCCGGATCGTCCCGCCACGCCGCGGTGCCCCGGGCCTCGAGCCCGGCGCGCAGCGCGGTGGCGACGGTCCGCCCCTCCCGCTCGAGGCTGCGCCGCCGCTCCAGGTTGCGGCCGCGCAGGTCGAAGAACGCCCAGGTCGCGATCGCCACGGCCACGATCAGCCCGGTGGCGATCGTGATGCGTGGGGTGACCTTCACGGGCTGACTATGAAGGAGAGCCGGGCGCTCCTCCAGGCCGGCCGGCGGTCAGTGCACCAGGTCGCCGCGCTCGGGGTCGGCGACCGTCGCCGTGACCACCGGCTCGGGCGGCGGGACCGGGCCGGCGCCGTTGCCGCCGTTGCCGTTCTGGACCCCGCTCTGGACCATCGGCGGACCGCCCTTGCGGCCGGCCTCGGCGGCGAGCTTGGCCATCCGCTTGGCCTTGTCCTTGGCGTCGCCCTTGTCGGCCTTGTCCTTGTCGCCCTTGTCGGCGTCCTTGGCGCTGTCCTTCTTGGACGCGCCCGCCTGCGGCGCCTGGCTCGCCTCGGACTCTCGCTCCTCGCGGCGCTTCTCGCGCAGCCGGCGCAGGCCGCCGACCATGATCTCGGCGATCAGCTGGTCGTACTCCATGCCGACCGCCTTCGAGATCAGCACCAGGTCGGAGTAGTCCGGCGTGAGGCCCGGCAGCGGGTTGACCTCGAGCACGTAGATCCGGCCCTCGGCGTCCATCCGCAGGTCGACGCGGGCGACGTCGCGGCAGTCGAGCGCCCAGAACGTGGCGCGCGCGACCTTCTCGATCGCCTTCTGCTCGGCCTCGGTCAGGCGCGGCGGGCACTCGTAGTAGACGTGCTGCTCCCACTCCTGCTTGACGCCGTAGTCGTAGACCGGGCGCTCGACGCCCTTGTTCTTGAACCGGATCTCCATCGGCGGCAGCACGCGCGGGCGCTTGTCGCCGAGCAGGCCGACCGTGAACTCCCGGCCCGCGATGTACTCCTCGATGATCGCCGGCTGGCGGTACTTCTCGACGATGTTCTTGACCGCGGCGCGCAGCTCCTCCTCGGTGTCGACCACGTTGGTCGACCCGATGCCCTTGCTCGAGCCCTCGGCGTTGGGCTTGACGATCAGCGGGAACTGCAGGTCGCGCGACAGCCGCTCGCGCTCGTGCTCCATCAGCTGGAACTTCGGCGTGAGGATGTCGTGCTGCATCAGCACCTTCTTGCACAGCGCCTTGTCCAGGGCGATGGCGAGGGTGGCGCTGTCCGAGCCGGTGTAGGGGACGCCGAGCAGCTCGCACAGCGCGGGCACCTGGGCCTCGCGGTTGCGGCCCTCGACACCCTCGGCGATGTTGAAGATCAGGTCGACGTCGGCCTCCGCGAGCACCCGGGGCAGGTCCGGCGTGGCCTCGAGGTGGACGACGATGTGGCCCTGGCGCGCCAGCGCGTTGGCGATCGCGATGATCGTCTCCGGCGGGTCCCACTCGGCCTGGTCGTCGCCGTCCTTGGGGTGGTGGGTGCGCTTGACGTTGTAGGTGAAGCCGACGCGGATCGGCTGGCTGCGGCCGGGCCGGCGGCTGACGCCGAGCTGGCTGGCGGTGGCGAGGCCGGCGCGCAGCGCCGCGGCGTTGAGGATCGCCGCGACCGTGGCGTTGTAGGTCATGCCCATCTGCTGGGCGGCGGCGAGCATCGGCGAGCTCGATGCCAGCGACGGCAGCGCGTTGACCTCGAGCAGGTGGATCCGCCCGTCCGGCGAGACGCGGTAGTCGAGGCGCGCGACGTCGCGCAGGCCCAGGGTCCGGATGGCCTCGAGCGAGATCGTGCGCAGGCGCGCGGCGATGTCGCGCGGCACGCTGGCGGGGCAGCGGAACAGCGGCTTGCCCGGCGCGCCGGCCTCGAGGTGCTTGAGCCGGTAGTCGTAGATGTTGAACGGCCGGTCCGTCGTGGACTCGACCAGCAGCTCGACCGGGGTGAGCAGGCCGTCGTCGTGGCCGACCCCGTCGATGTAGCCGACGGTGACGTCGATGCCCTCGACGTACTCCTCGATCAGCACGCCCTCGGGGTACGCGCGCAGGGCGGCGCGCAGCGCCGGCAGCAGGTCCCGCGGCTCGCGCACGACCGAGCTGCCCGCTCCGGAGGACGAGTAGATGCCCTTGGAGCTGCCCTCGTGGTTCGGCTTGACGATCACCGGGAACGCCAGGCCGCACCCGCCCTCGACCACGCGCTCGTGGTTGCGGGCGTTGACGAGGGTGGCGCGCGGCGTGTCGATGCCGGCCTTGGCGAGCAGGAGCTTGGTCAGCCACTTGTCGAGGCTGATCGTGTTCGTGTACCCGTCCGAGCCGGTGTACGGGATGCCGAGGTCGTCGAACAGGGCGGGGTAGAGCGCCTCGCGCAGCCGGGCGTTGGGTCCCGTGCCGCCGCTCGAGCCGACGCCCTCCGCGGTGTTGAAGATGATGTCCGGATCGATCGCCTCGAGCCGCTCGAGCAGGTTCGACGCAGGACCCGACACCTCCACCTTCTCGACCTCGTGGCCGGCCGCCTCGAGCGCAGCGGCGACGGCGTGCACCGTCTCGACGCTGTCGTACTCGGCTTCCTTCTCCGATTCCCTGACGTCCGTGACCCGCAGGTTGTGCGTGAACGCGATCTTCATGAAGTGCTCTCGATCTACCAAGCCGGTGTGACACGACGTAGTCAAGCGAAACCGCGCGCCCGATCGTGGTCGTGGTAGACAACGGTCATGCCGACCGAGACGCTCGACCTCCGCAGCTCGACGCGCATCGAGACGATCGACGTCACCTCGCTGGTGCGCGCCGCGATCCGCAAGAGCGGCGTCGACGGCGGCATCGCCGTGGTGTTCTGCCCGCACACGACCGCGGGCGTGACGATCCAGGAGAACAGCGACCCGCGCGTCCGCACCGACCTGTCCGCGCAGCTGTCGCGCCTGGTGCCGCACGACGGCGCGTACGTCAACGCCGACAACAACAGCGACGCCCACATCAAGAGCAGCCTGATCGGCGCCTCGATCAGCCTGATCGTGGAGGGCGGCAAGCCGGTGCTCGGCACCTGGCAGGCGATCTACTTCTGCGAGTTCGACGGGCCGCGCAACCGGACCCTGAAGATCCGCGTGGTCCCCGGCGCCTGAGCCGGCCAAGAAGAGCCGTCCGGGACGAGCCCGCCGGCCCGGCGTGACCCCGGCCACCCGCCGCGGCGCGCCGTGCCAATCGATCGGGGGTCTGATGCGTCAGAGTGATCGTATGCGCTCCGCTCCGCTGCTCGTCGCCCTCGCCCTCGCCGCCCTCGGCCTCGCGTCCGGCTGCCCGGGCCGCGGCGGCGCGGGCCCGGCCGCGCCCACCGCCGGCTCGCCGGCGGCCGATCCGGGCGCGGACCTCGACGCGATCGACCTCGGGCCGGCGGACCGTCGGCCCGGCGACGCCAGCGACGGTCCGGACGAGCGCCTCGCCGGCGTCGGCCCGCGCACCGTCCACGACCTCGACGTCGTCCACCTCGACGTCGTCGGCTACCAGGACGGCGAGGCGCAGATCGAGGCGTCGACGCCGGGCCCGCTGCTCGACAAGGGCAACGAGGCGTTCGTCGCCAAGGACTACGCCGGGGCGATCTCGTGGTACCGCCAGCTCGTCGACGAGTTCTCCGACTCCGCGCTCGCGCCGGTCGCGCTCTACAACATCGCGCTGGCCGAGGAGCAGCGCGGCGACGTCACCGCCGCGATCGCGGCCTACCGCGAGATCGGCCGCGCGTTCCCGCGCGCGACCGAGGCGGTGGACGGCCTGCTGCGGGCCGCGGCGCTGCTCGCCGAGCGCGGCAGCTGGAGCGACGCCGCGACGACGCTCGCCGAGGTCATCGCCCGCGACGACCTCTCGCGCGAGCTGCGGCTCGAGGCCCAGGCGCGCCTCGGCTACGTCCGCCTCGAGCAGGGCCAGCTCGACGAGGCCGAGCGCGAGCTCGCCGCGGCAGTGGAGGTCTGGCGCAAGGCCAACCGGGTCGAGGACCCGTACTACATCGCGATGGCGCACTTCTACCTGGGCGAGGTCGCCCTGCGCCGGTTCGAGCAGGCGCCCTTGCGCTCGTCCGACGCCGAGCTGGCGGCCGACATGGAGGCGCGGCGCGTCCTGGTGATGCGCGCCTACGGCCACTGGAAGGAGGCGCTCGAGCACAAGCACGCCTACTGGGCGACCGCGGCCGGCTATCAGATGTCGCAGGTGTTCTACGAGTACTGGAAGGTGGCGGTGAAGGCGCCGTACCCCGACGGGCTCGATCCCGCCGGGCGGCAGGCGTACGTCATCGAGGTCCACGATCGGATGCGCGAGAACCTGACCAAGGCGCTCGAGGGGCACCAGGCCAACGTCGAGCTCGCCGGCGCGTACGGCGTCGAGACCCGGTGGAGCGAGGCGTCGAAGGTCCGGGCGACCGAGCTGCTCGGCGTGCTCGACCGCGAGGCGCGGGGCGATCTCGTCCGTCCGTAAGCCCATCTATAAGGAGGGGGCTTCGCGTGGCACGCCCCTTGACTTGCTCGATGCGTTCGCCTATACACTCCATCCCATCGCGACCAGGGGCGCCAGACTGTCGATTTCGCGAAGGATTCTGCTGGCGTAGCTCAACTGGTAGAGCACCTGACTTGTAATCAGGAGGTCGCGGGTTCGAGTCCCACCGCCAGCTCCAAGTCACGCTCCCAGCGATCCACGTCCCCACGATCCGACAACCAACGGCCGACTACATACGGAGAGGTTCCCGAGTGGCCAAAGGGAGCAGACTGTAAATCTGCCGGCTCCACGCCTTCGATGGTTCGAATCCATCCCTCTCCACCCCTTCCAGCCCGCGGGCGTAGCTCAGTGGTAGAGCTCCAGCCTTCCAAGCTGGATGTCGTGGGTTCGACTCCCATCGCCCGCTCCGACTCGCTTCGTTCTTCGACAATCCGCCCATGTAGCACAGTGGCAGTGCACTTCCTTGGTAAGGAAGGGGTCGGGAGTTCAATTCTCCCCATGGGCTCCACACCGTCGCGAACCAACCCGTCACCACCGTCACCTCGCGAACATCGGCGAGGCTCTGCTGGAGAATGTCATGGCCAAGGAAAAGTTCGTCCGCAACAAGCCGCACGTGAACATCGGGACCATCGGTCACGTTGACCACGGCAAGACGACCCTGACCGCGGCGATCACGAAGGTGCAGTCGACCAAGGGGTTCGCGAAGTTCACGGCGTTCGATCAGATCGACAAGGCGCCGGAGGAGAAGGCTCGCGGCATCACGATCGCGACGGCGCACGTGGAGTACGAGTCGGACAAGCGGCACTACGCGCACGTCGACTGCCCGGGCCACGCGGACTACATCAAGA
>WYBA01000297.1 GCA_011526095.1 Myxococcales bacterium
ATGGGGTCCGCTCCGGTGGTGGTTTCCCCCCGAACCGCGCGGGTTCTGTGACAACCCCCGTGTCAGCCACGTCATGCATGGATGGGTTGGCGCAGAACCCGCGCGCCACGGGGGTGAACCACCACCGGAGCGACCCCATGGCCGAGGCGCGCGTGGGCTCCATCACCCGCTGCGCCGCGCGCACGCGGCGCGCGGCGCAGCGGACTGTCAGCGTCCTTCGACACGGGCCTCGCTGGCGCTCGGCCCTGCTCAGGACGAGCGGGGGCATGCCGACGGAGACGGAGCCGGAGGCGGAGACGGAGACGGAGGCGGAGACGGAGACGGAGACGGAGGCGGAGACGGAGACGGAGACGGAGACGGAGACGGAGGCGGAGACGGAGACGGAGACGGCAGTCGTAACCGCGCGCCGGCGCGCCGCGTCGAACTGCTCATGACGATCCTGCTCACCGGCGCGACTGGCTTCGTCGGGCGCGCCCTCGTGCTGCGCCTGCTGCGCGATCGCCACGACGTGGTCGCCCTGGTGCGCGACCCGGCGCGGGCGCGGCGCCTGCTCGGCGCGGCGCCGACGCTGGTGTCGCTCGCCGACGCCGCGGCGGTGCGGCGCGCCGTCGGGCGCGCCGACGCGATCGTCCACCTCGCGGGCGAGGGCATCGTCGACCGGCGGTGGACCGCGGCGCGCAAGCGCGCGCTCCACGCCAGCCGCGTCGACCTCGCGCGCCGCCTGGTCGACGACCTCGCGGCGCACCCGCGGCGCCGCCCGGTGTGGGTCAACGCCTCCGCGGTCGGCTGGTACGGCGATCGCGGCGACGAGGCGCTCGCCGAGGACGCCGCGCCGGGCGCGGGCTACGCGGCCGAGCTGTGCCGCGACTGGGAGGCCGCGGCCGAGGCGGCGCGGCCGCACGCGGCGCGCGTCGTCCGCGCCCGGCTCGGCGTCGTGCTCGGGCCGTCGGGTGGCGCGCTGGCCGCCATGCTGCCGGCGTTCCGCGCCGGCGTCGGCGGGCGGATCGGCCACGGCCGCCAGTGGATGCCGTGGATCCACCTCGAGGACGCGGTCGAGGCGCTCGCCGCCGCGATCACCGACGACGCGCTCGACGGGGCGGTCAACGTCGTCGCGCCGGCGCCGGTGGTCAACCGCGACTTCGCGGCGGCGCTCGGCCGCTCGCTCGGCCGCCCGGCGATCGTGCCGGCGCCGGCGGCGGCGCTGCGGCTGGCGCTGGGCGAGCGCGCCTCGCTCTTGCTCGCCAGCCAGCGCGTCGTGCCGGCCGCGCTCGAGCGCGCCGGGTTCGAGTTCCGCCACCGTGAGCTCGACGGCGCGCTCGCCGCGGCGCTCGGCCTCGACGCCGGCATCGGCTTCGCCGACGCTGACCCCGCGGCGCTGCCCGACGCCGGCTACGTCGCCGCGCGCGCGCCGCGCTACACGCTGACCGCGCGCACCGAGCTCGACGTCCCGCTCGCCGAGGTGTTCCCGTTCTTCGCCGACGCCGAGAACCTGGCCGCGATCACGCCGCCGCAGATGGGGTTCGTGATCGAGACGCCGACGCCGATCGCGATGGGGCAGGGCACGACGATCGACTACCGGATCCGGGTCGGCGGGCTGCCCTTGCGCTGGCGCACCGTGATCGAGGCGTGGCAGCCGCCGACGGGCGGCCGGGCCGCGTTCGTCGACGCCCAGCACCGCGGGCCGTACCGCGCGTGGTGGCACGAGCACCGGTTCCGCGCCGAGGGCGACCGCACGGTCATGGAGGATGTCATCCATTACGCCCCGCCGATGGGCCCGCTGGGGCGGGTCGCCAACGCGCTGGTCGTGCGCGGGATGCTGCGCGAGATCTTCGGGTACCGGGCCCAGGCGATCCGCCTGCGGTTCGGTGCGCCCGCCGCGTTGCAACCGGCCGCGAGGCGAGGCACAGTCGGCGCATGATCCGTACCCGCCACGCCACGTCGTTCCTCGCCGTGATCGCCGGCGCCGCCCTGGCGCTCGCGGGCGCCGGCTGCGAGAAGGGTGGCGCGTCCGACGCCAAGGTGGCGGAGCTGGAGAAGCGGATCAAGACGCTCGAGGAGACCAACGCGACCAACAAGGACGCGATGGCCTTCCTGTCCAAGGTCTACGACCAGAACAAGGCGCAGATCGAGGAGGAGGAGCGCCGCACCCACGCGCCCGACGCGATGTGGGCGGTGGACATCACGGGCAACCAGATCGACGGGCCCGCCAGCGGCGCCTACGTGACGATCATCGAGGCCTGGGACTTTGCTTGACCCCACTGCATGAGGGTCGGTCCGACCCTCGAGCAGCTCGTCGCCGAGTACCCGGGCAAGGTCCGGGTCGTCTACAAGAACTTCGTCGTGCACCCCGACACGGCGCTGGGAGCCCACATGGCGACCTGCGCCGCCGGGCTGCAGGGCAAGTTCAAGGAGATGATGCACACCTTCTGGGAGAAGGGGTACGGCGCCTACGCGCAGACCCGCGATCCGTCGAAGATGGGCGAGGCGAACATCCTGGAGATGGCCAAGGGCATCGCCGGGATCGACGTCGCCAGGCTCGCGGCCGACATGAAGGGTCAGGAGTGCATGCAGCGGATCCAGAGCGACATGGACGAGCTGCAGAAGTTCGGCGTCAGCGGGACGCCGGCGTTCTTCATCAACGGCCAGTTCGTCGGCGGGGCGATCCCCAAGGACGAGTTCAAGCGGATCATCGACGAGCAGCTCAAGATCGCCGAGGCCTCGGGGATCCCGGCCGAGCAGTACTACGAGCAGGCGATCATGGCGAAGGGCGAGAAGAAGTTCCGCTCGGTCCGTGATCCCAAGCCCGGCGCCGAGCCGGCGGCCGAGTCGAAGTAGGTCGTCGGCGCCTCGTCAGGCGCCGACCGCGGCGCGCGCGCCGAGCCAGCCGAGCGCCCCGAACGCCAGGCAGCCGAGGACGGTCGCCAGGACGTAGGCGACGGCCTTGCCGGGCACGCCCGCCTGGAGCATCGCGAGCGTCTCGTGGTTGAACGACGAGTAGGTCGTGAACCCGCCCAGCACGCCCGACGACAGCGCGACGCGCACCGTCGGCGGCACCGCCTCGGTGCGCAACGCGACGTGCATCAGCGCGACCAGCAGCAGCGAGCCGACGAGGTTCACCGCGAGCGTGCCCCACGGGAAGCTCGTGCCGTGGCGCGCGGCGGTCCACTGCGCGACGTGGTAGCGCGCGATCGAGCCGAGCGCGCCGCCGAGGCCGACCCAGAGCGTGGTCACGGCGCCATCGTAGCGCCGTCGTCACTGTCCGGGGCGTCCGTGGCGTCCGCGGGCGGGCGGGACGGCAGGCCGAGGTCCTCGCGCACCCGGCGGAACGCCGGCGTCCACGCCCCGGCCGCGTCGCGCACGGTCAGCGTGTGGCGCGCGGGCTCGCCCGGCGCGCCCGCGTCGACGACGTCCACGATCACCAGCGCGGCCTTGCCCTCGCGCGGCACGATCTCCCACCGCGCGACGTGCCCCAGCCCGAGCGCGGCGATCGCCGCGTCCACGCGCGCGCGCTCGAGCGCGGCCGAGCACATGACGAACCGCCCGTCGGGCGCGAGCAACGCCGCCGCCGCCGCGAGGTACGCCTCGACGCCGCCGCGCAGCTCGAACCGGCACGGCATCGCGTGCGGCTTGTCCGACTCGGTGCCGGTGCCCCGCGGGAAGTACGGCGGCGTGCCGGTGACGAGGTCGAACGGCGCGCGCGCGGCGACCTCGGGCGGCAGCGCGCGCAGATCGCCGTCGACGATCCGGCAGCGGTCGGCGGCGCCGTCGTAGGCGATCGAGCGCCGGCCCATCGCCGCGCGGTCGGCCTGGGCCTCGACCCCGGTGACGTCGGCGCCGGGCAGCCGCCACGCCACCATCAGCAGCACGCTGCCCAGGCCGCACCCGAGGTCGAGCGCGCGCGCGGGCCGCGCGGGATCTCGGTCGCGCGTCGCCACCCACGCGGTGACGAGGTCGTCGAGGCTCCACCGGTGCCCGGCGCGCTTCTGGAAGATCCGCCAGTCGCCGCACAGGTAGCTGAGGTCCTCGTCGTCGGCGGGCGCGAGGTCGGCGCGGCCCTGCGCGCCGGCGGGCGCCGGCCCGGGCGCGATCCACCCGGCGGGGCGACGCGGCGGCTGGCCGGCGGGGCGGCGCGGGCGGGGGGGCACGGCGGGTGACCCTAGCACCGCCCGCGCGAGCCGCGGTGTACGGTCCGGCATGGCCGAGCCGCCCGCGCCCGATCTCCGCATCCTGCAGGCCAACGAGCGGACGCTGCTGGCGTGGGTGCGCACCGGGCTGGCGCTGATGGCGTTCGGGTTCGTGCTGGCCCGGATCGGCGTGTGGTTGCAGGCCGAGGGCGCCCACGCGGCCGAGGCGTCGGCGTCGAACGTCGGCGGCCTGGCGTTCCTCGTCGTCGGGACGCTGTGCCACCCGGTGGCGGCGGTGCGGTTCGTCCGCACGCGTCGCGCGATCGTGGAGGGCCGGCCGATCGTGCCGGGCGGCGTCGCGGCCGTGGCGCTCGCGCTCGCCGTCGCCACGCTGGGCGTCGTGATGATCGCTTACCTGGCCAGCCGCTGACGCGAGGACGGGGCGCGCGGCCCGCTCACTTCTTCGCGGTCAGGTGCTGGGCGAGCATCCCGACGATCATCGCGCCGGCGAACGCCAGGCCGGTCGTGCTGCCGGCGGCGGCGGCGACCAGTCCGGGACCCGGACACAGCCCGCCCAGGCCCCAGCCGATCCCGAACAGCGCCGCGCCGATGAGCAGCGAGCCGTCGAGGTCCCGCCGCGTCGGCAGGTGGAACTTGACGTCGAACCACGGATCCTTGCGGCCGCGCTGGATCAGCCGGAACGCCACCGCGTAGACGATGACCGCGCCGCCCATGACGAACGCCAGGCTCGGGTCCCACCCGCGCGTCACGTCGAGGAACCCGACGACCTTCGCCGGCTGGGTCATGCCCGACACCAGCAGGCCGGCGCCGAGCAGGCCGCCCGCGACGAGCGCGAGCACGATCGACATCGCGCGGCAGCGCGCGCCACACGTCGTGGTCACGGCGGTCACGACACACCTCCCGCGATCATCGCGGTGATCGCGCCGGTCGTCATGAAGGTGGCGACCGCGACCATCGAGCGCGGCGACAGCCGCGACAGGCCGCACACGCCGTGCCCGCTGGTGCAGCCGCTGCCCAGGCGCGTGCCGAAGCCGACGATCAGGCCGGCGACGATCACGACCGGCAGCGTCCGCACCGACGCGCCGACCGCGGTCGGCGCGACGGCCGCGCCGATCAGGCCGGCGGCGAGCAGGCCGCCGATGAACGCCAGGCGCCAGCCGCGATCGGGGGCGGCGCCCGGCGGGAGCAACGAGCCGAGCACGCCGCTGATGCCGGCGATGCGCCCGTGCGTGAGCAACAGGAGCGCGGCGGCGCCACCGATCATCGCGCCGCCGGCGAGTGCGAACAGCCATGAGGAAGGCATGGCGGCCGTCATTGCAGCGCGCGGGCCAGCCGCGATCACCACCGCACGACGTGTCGGATCGATGCGTTCGTCCGGTCCACGCGCCGCGCGGGCCGCGCGTGAAACGGTCGGGGCCGCGCGGCGCGTTGCGCGGTGTTTCACGGCGCGCGCCGCACCACTCGATCCATTGAGTTGGGCGTGGCACCGCGCTTGAAGAAGCGTCCGGCATGATCGCAGTCGCCCTCTCGCTGTCCGTCCTCATCGGGATCTCGCTCGGCCTGCTCGGCGGCGGTGGGTCCATCCTCACCTTGCCGATCCTCACCTACGCGATCGGCATGGAGACCAAGGCGGCGATCGCCGCCTCCTTGTTCGTCGTGGCGGTCACCTCCGGCGTCGGCGCGATCGCCCACGCGCGGGCGGGCCGCATCCGGTGGCGCACCGGCCTGCTGTTCGGCGCCGCCGGCATGGTCGGCGCGTTCATCGGCGGGCGCGTCGCCGCCTACATCCCCGGCGGGGTCCTGATGATCGCGTTCGCCGCGATGATGGTGGCGACGGCGATCGCGATGCTGCGCGGCCGGCGCGCGCCGGCCAGGTCCGGTCCCGGCGCGCCGCCGCCGATCCAGGACCTGCCGTTCGGCAAGGTGCTGATCGAGGGCGCGGTGGTCGGCGTCGTCACCGGCATCGTCGGCGCCGGCGGCGGGTTCCTCGTCGTGCCCGCGCTCGTGCTGCTGGGCGGGCTGTCGATGGAGCTGGCGATCGGCACCTCCCTCGTCGTGATCTCGATGAAGTCGTTCGCCGGGCTCGCCGGGCACCTCGGTCACGTCGACATCGACTGGCCGATCACGCTCGCCGTCACCGGCGCGGCGGTCGTCGGCAGCGTCCTGGGCGGCCGGCTCGCCGGCAAGATCCCCGGCGACGTCCTGCGCCGCGGCTTCGGCTGGTTCGTGCTGGTGATGGCGGCGTTCGTGCTCAGCAAGCAGGCCGGCCTGTTCTGACCACACGGCGCGGGCGCGCCCGACGGGACGCCGCCCGCGGAGCTGAACACCGCCGCGAGGGCGCGGTATCGTGGCGCATGCCCCCGCGCGTGCCTCGCACCACCGACCCGGCCGACGTCGATCGCGCGCTGTTCGCCGCCGCGCTCGACGAGCTGGTCGGCCCGGCGCTGGTGCTCGACAGCCAGCTGAGGGTCCGCGCCGCGTCGCGCGGCGCCGAGGAGGTCCTCGGCTTCGACGTCCCGCTCGGCAGCTCGGCCGCGACGCTCCTGTGCGGCGACCGGCCCAAGCGCCCGTTCGCCGAGGCGCTCGCCGGCGGCGTCCCGTTCCAGGCGGTGATCCCGCGGCCCGGCGCGGTCGCGAGCGGCGAGGGCGGCGGCGAGCAGGTGCGGGTGCGCTCGGTGCCGCTCGGCGGCGGCGCCGACACGATCGGCTGGGTCGTCCACGTCGCGGCGGTCAGCGGCGACGACGCCGAGCCCGAGCGGTTCCACGGCCTGTGGTCGCGCGATCCGCGGATGAAGCAGGTGTTCCGGCTGGTCGAGAAGATCGCCCCCGAGGACTTCACCGTGCTCGTCCGCGGCGAGACCGGCTCGGGCAAGGAGCTGGTGGCGCACGCGGTCCACGCGCTGTCGTCGCGCAAGGACGGGCCGTTCCGCGCGCTCAACTGCGCCGCGCTGCCGCCCAACCTGCTCGAGAGCGAGCTGTTCGGCCACGCCCGCGGCGCGTTCACCGGCGCGGTCAAGGACACGCCGGGCCACGTCCAGCTCGCGGACAAGGGCACGCTGTTCCTCGACGAGGTGGCGGAGCTGCCGCTCGAGCTGCAGGCCAAGCTGCTGCGCGTGATCGAGACGCGCACGGTCGTGCCGGTCGGCGGGCGAGACGCGCTGCCGGTCGACGTCCGGTTCGTGTCGGCGACCCACCGCGCCCTGCGCGCCGAGGTCGCGGCCGGCCGGTTCCGCGCCGACCTGATGTACCGCCTGCGCGTCATCCCGGTGCGGCTGCCGCCGCTGCGCGAGCGCCCGGCCGACGTCGCGCTGATCGCCGGCAAGATCATCGAGGAGCTCAACGCGCGCGGACGTCGGAAGATCACGCAGGTCTCGGTCGCCGCCGAGGCGGCGATGGAGCGCTACGAGTGGCTCGGCAACGTCCGCGAGCTGCGCAACGCGCTGTCGTACGCGTTCGCGATCGGCGACGGGCCGGTGCTGCAGCTCGACGACCTGCCGCCCGAGATCGCCGCGCCCGGGCCCGTCGGCGCCGAGGTCACCGTGGTCGCGGCGCCGCCGGAGACCGACGCCGAGGCCGAGCTGGGGCCCGAGGCGCGGCGGATCCGCGACGCGCTGGCGCGCACCGCGGGCAACCGCGACCGGGCCGCCAAGCTGCTCGGGTGGAGCCGGGTGACGCTGTGGCGCCGGATGCGGGCGCTGGGCATGGACGAGGGGTAGCCGCCGGGCGACGGGGTAGCGGCGCGAAGCTGCCCTGGGCGCGGGCGGACGTTTCACGGTGTTTCCGGGGGCGTCGCCCGGCCCCGAAACGCCCGTCGGATCGAGGCCCTGGGCGCTGGCACCGCGGCTGCAATACCCGCCGCCATGATGATTCGCCAGCTGTTCGACAAGGAGAGCTCGACGTACACGTACCTGGTCGCCGACCGCGCCGCCGGCGTGGCCGCGTTGATCGATCCGGTGCTCGAGCAGATCGACCGGGACCTCGCGGTGATCCGCGAGCTCGGCCTCACCCTCACCCACGTGCTCGAGACCCACGTCCACGCCGATCACGTCACCGCCGCCGGGCGGCTGCGCGAGCGCACCGGCGCGCTGACCTGCGCCAGCGCCGCGGGCGCGCCGTGCGTCGACGTCCGGCTCGGCCACGGTGACGTCGTGCGGATCGGGGAGATCGCGATCACCGCGCTCTCCACCCCGGGGCACACCGACGACGGCATGTCGTTCCTGGTGCCGGGCGCGGTGTTCACCGGCGACACGCTGCTGATCCGCGGCTGCGGCCGCGCCGACTTCCAGAACGGCGACGCGTCGCAGCTCTACGACTCGATCACGCGGACGCTGTTCGCGCTCCCCGACGACACCGTCGTCTACCCCGGCCACGACTACAAGGGCCTCACCAGCTCGACGATCGGCGAGGAGCGCGCGTCCAACCCGCGCGTCGCCGGCCGCGACAAGGCCAGCTTCGTCACCCTGATGGCGGGCCTCGGCCTGCCGCCCCCCAGGCGCCTCGCCGAGGCCGTCCCCGCCAACCGCGCCTGCGGCGCGCTTGCCTGAAGGAGCGATCCAGATGCGCAACCCGACCCTGTTCCAGACCGGCATCCCGACCCGCCGCGGCTACCGCGACGTCACGCCCGCGCAGACCCACGACGCGCGCGGCCACGTGCGCATCGTCGACGTCCGGGAAGCGGACGAGCTGACCGGGCCGCTCGGCCACATCCCCGGCGTCGAGCACGCCCCGCTGGCGACGGTGCTGGCGCGCGCCGCGAGCTGGCCGAAGGACGAGGAGCTGATCCTGGTGTGCCGCTCCGGCGGCCGCTCGAGCGGCGCGGCCGAGGCGCTCGTCGCCGCCGGCTTCCGCAAGGTGATGAACATGGCGGGCGGCATGCTCGCCTACAATGCGGCCGGGCTGCCGGTCACGCGGACCTGAGCCCGAGAGAGAGGACGCTTCATGTCGGCCACCACGATCGCGCACACCACCGACCTCACCGGCGACGACGCCGCGGCGTTCCACCACGCGGCGGCGCTGGCCGCGGCGAGCGGCGCCCGGCTCGTCACGATCCACGGCAACGCCTCGATGGCCGAGGTCGGCCGGCTGCCCGACGCGCGGCCGCTCGCCGAGCGGTGGGGGCGCCCGATCAGCCACCAGCGGATCTGCCACGAGTGCTGCGACGACGTCGCCGACACCGTGGTCGACGCCGTCCGCAAGGTCGATCCGCGGCTGGTCGTCGCCGGCACGCACGCGCGCCACGGGCTGTCCGCGATGCTCGCCGGCAGCGTCGCCGAGGCGGTCGCCCGCAACGTCGCGGCGCCCACCCTGATCGTCCCCAACCACGTGCGCGGCTTCGTCCAGGCCGACACCGGCGCGATCGACCTGCGCCGCGTGCTGGTCGCCGCGGGCGACGACGAGGCGACGGCGCGCGGCCTCGCCGCGGCGCGCGCGCTGCTCGGGCTCGCCGCCGCCGCCGCCGAGCCGGAGCTGTTCCACGTCGACCACGGCAACGTCGCCGACGCGATCGTCGCGCACGCGCGGTCGAACCAGGCGTGCGTGATCGTCATGGCGACGCGCGCCCACGACGGCGTGCTCGACGTCCTGCTCGGCAGTCGCACCGAGCACGTGATCCGCGACGCCGGCTGCCCGGTGCTGAGCGTGCCGCTGTAGCGCCGGCGCAGCTACTCGAGCAGGCTCATCAGATCGACCGCGGGCAGCGTGTCGGTCGCCCCGATCGCCGGCGGCGTGTAGGGCACGAACGTCTTGTCCTGCCACCGCAGCCACACCAGCGACGGATCGTCGAGCGGGCGATCGAACCGCGCCAGCACGCTCGCCGGGCGGCCGTCGGCGGTGACGCGCTCGAGCTCCATCGTCAGGCCGGTCAGCGGCACGGCGTCGCCCACGCGGAACGGGCGGTGCGCCGGCGAGCGCGTCATGCGATCGACCTCGTGGCGGAGCAGGCCGTCGGTGGCCGCGACGCGCAGCGTGCGATCGTCGACGCGGGTGAGCGTGACCTCGGTGGTCAGCGTCGCCAGCAGGTAGAGGTGGGCGGGGCGCGGCGTGCCCTCGGACTGGCGCAGCAGCGGCAGGAACCCGGCGAGGGCGTCGCTCGGCGCGCCGGTGAGGATCACCGTCTGCGACGTGACCTCGGGCCCGCGCGGGATCCCGGCGTCGGCGCGCTCGAACACGCGGTCGATCGTCGTCATCGTGCGCGCGCGCACCGCGAGCAGCGGCGGCGCGAGCACGGCGTGGACGAGGATCATCAGGCCGGCCACGGCGGTCGCGGCGCCGCGGCGGGCGCGGCCGTCGCCGAGCCGGGCGCGGTCGGTGAGGGCCGCGCCGACGAGCTGCGCCACCAGGCCCATCGCGCCCAGGCCGATGAACCCGAGCAGCCGGTCGGCGGGGAACGTGCTCGCCACCGGCACGGCGGCGAGCAGCATCCCGGTGGCGAAGAACCGCGCCGACGGCTCGCGGCGCAGCAGGCGCGCGCACGCCAGCCCGACCGCGGCGATCACGCCGAGCGCGAGCAGCAGCATCGCCAGCGCCACGCCCGGACCGAGCACCGGCCACAGCGACGCCAGATCCGACCACGGCAGCGCGAGCTGCCCGAGCAGCAGCAGCGGCAGGCGCGTCGCCGCGGCGCCGGCGTAGGCCGCCGGATCGGCGCCGGGGTCGAGGTAGATGCCCGAGCCGGCCGTGCCGTAGCCGAGGTGCACGTAGAGCGCGCGCCACGCGACGATCACGACGAGGTACGGCGCGAGCGCGAGCGCGCGGTCCTTCCACGGCGCGCGGTCGAGCCACAGCGCGTGCGCGCCGACGTAGGCCATGATCGCCAGCGACGACTCGCCGGCGCCGAGCGCGAGCGCGAACGCCAGCGGGCCGAGCCACCGGCCGGGCGCCCAGCCGTCGCGACGCCACCGGTCGTGCGCGACCAGCGCCGGGATCGCCAGCGCCAGCGCGATCAGCGCGTTGCGGTTGGCGATCCAGCCGACGACCGGGCCGCGCGCGTCGTCGACGGCGTAGAGCGCGAGCGCCAGCCCGGCCAGCCACGGCGCCGGCGCGAACCGGCGGAAGAACGCCCACGCCGCGACCAGCGCCAGCCCCATCCACGCCAGGCTGTGCGCGAGCTGCGCCGGCGCCGAGTCGGGCCACAGCGCGTGATCGACCGCGTGGGTCGCCGACGACACCGGGCGGAAGAACGCCAGCTTCAGCGCCGGGTCGGTGTACCAGGGGTAGACCCCGACGTCGCGCAGCCGCGCGACCTCGTCGGGATCGCCGCTGGCGAACACGAACAGATCGAGCGGCCGCGACGGCAGCCCGTCGATCCCCGTGGCGTCGCGCGCGACCACCCGGTGCAGGTGGTCGTCGGCGGCGAACCCCGCGGTGACCGCGGGCGCCGCCAGCGCCAGCGCCACCGCGATGATCACCCACGGCGCGCGCGCCGCGCCGAACCAGCGGACAACTCTCATCGCTCTTGGCGGGGTGGGTCCCGGCGGGCTTTGCCCGACGGGCGGGGCGGCGAGCCCCGTCTAATAGTGCCGTTCGAGGACATACCAGCCGAACGCGCGCAGCATCACCCGCGCCAGCGACGGCTCGAGCAGCGCCTCGGCCTTGCGCCAGCCGGCCTCGACCAGCTCGCGCGCGCGCTCGGTGCACGCGGTCAGCGCGCCGCAGCTCTCGATCAGCTCGACGGCCTCGGCGACGACGACCGGGTCCGACGTGCGCGCCTGCAGCGTCTGCCACAGCCACGCCCGCCGCTCCTCGGGCAGCTTGCCCATCGCGATCGCGACGGGCAGGGTCACCGTGCCGGTCGTGATGTCCTCGCCGCGCTGCTTGAGGTCGCCCTTGAACCCGCGCAGGTTGAGCACGTCGTCCATGATCTGGAACGCCAGGCCCATCGCCTCGAAGAACTCGCCGACCGCGGTCGTCTGCTCGGTCGTGCCGCCGCCGGCGACCGCACCCATCCGCGCCAGGCACCCGGCGGGCGCCGCGGTCTTGAGCCGGTGGCACGCCAGGATCCGCTGCTCGAGCGTCGCGCTGTCGCCGGTCGCGACGACGCCGGGCATCAGCTCGGCCATGCCGCCGAGGTCGATCGCCTGGCCGGCGTGGCCGGCGCGCATCGCCGCGAAGTACAGGTCGTAGATCCGCAGCTTCTGCTCGGCCGACAGCTCGTCGGACTGGAGCAGGTGCTGGGTGAGGAAGTACGCGGCGGTACCGGCGTTGATCGCGACCGGCTCGCCGTGGACGACGTGGCAGGTCGGCCCGCCGCGTCGCACCGTCGAGCGGTCCTGGACGTCGTCGACGATCAGCGAGCCGACGTGCATCAGCTCGGGCATCGCCAGCCACTGGACGAACGCGCGCGAGTCGCCGCCGACGACGTCGCAGCAGGCGAGCGCGGCGTACGACCGCCACGACTTGCCGCCGCGGTCGGTGATCTCGCGGATCGGCTTGATCAGCGTCGCCGCCATCGACGGCGGGTCGACGCCCTCCATGTAGTGGTCGAGCTCCTCGCTGGCGATCAGCTCGCGCAGCTGCGCGCGGCTCGGGTCCAGCGGCAGCATGTCCGCCACCGACTGGCGCACCTGCTTGCCGACCGCCGAGAAGAAGTCGTCGAGCGTGTCGATGTGCTCGAACCCGCTGCGCTCGATGTACGCCTGGCCGGCGACCGCGTGGCCGCGGAGCGTCCCGCGCGCGCGGCAGCGGCCCTCCCAGAACGCCGGCTTGGAGATGACCGTGATCAGCTCCTGGTCGGGGAATGCCGCCTCGATCGCGACGTCGAGCCCGATCGACGGGGCGCGCAGCCGCCAGCTCGTCGGGTAGGTGTGGAACGTCCGCGCCGAGGTCCACGTCTCGCCGGGCTCGAACGTCACGTCCGTGAGCGAGTGCCGCTTGCCGTCGGCGTCGATCGCGATCATCCACTTGCCGACGGTCTCGTTCGTCCGCGTGTCGAGGATCTCGTACGCGGTGAGATCGGTGCCGTCGTCGAGCTGGACCGCGCACCAGTTCCACCCGAGGTCGCGGATGCCGGCGCCCTCGCCGGCGGGCTGCGGCGGCGCCGAGTGCGTCGGGCGCGGCTCGCTCGGCGCGGCGGTCGCCTCGGCCGGCAGCACGTAGCCGCCGAACTCGTGGTCGTACCAGCCCTGGCCGGTCACCGGCGTCGCCTCGCCGTCGAGCGTCACCTGGCCCGACACGCGGCAGCGCGGGATGAAGTAGTAGAACATCTGCTCGCCGCCGGCGCCGCGCACGACGCCGTCGTCGCCGTGACGGATCGGGGGCTTCTCGGGCCGGAACACCAGCTCGCAGCCGGCGTGCTCCCGCCGGTTGACGAGGACGAGCTTGTAGCTGCCGTCGGCCTGCTTCTCGAACGACGCGTCGCCGTAGTCGAGGCGCAGGCGATCCGTCGCCACCGTGACCGCGCCGTCGAACACGCGGTCCGGCGTCGGGACCTCGCCGCGCTCGAGGATCTCGATCATGGCGCGGTTGAGCCGCTCGTCGCGGGCGCCGCGGCCGTTCTTGATCCGCTCGAGCCCCAGCTCGGGCGCGCGGGTGTCGACCCGCGACTCGCCGACGTACCGCCGGTTCGTCTCGTCGCTGATCGCCCACGTCATCGAGTGGGCGTAGGTCAGCTCGCCGGTCGCCTCGTCCGCGGACGCGATGATCCGGAAGAACGCCGCGAACAACCCGAGCTCGCGACCGTCCGGCGTCCGGACGTGGGTGTTGACGTACCACCACTCCGTGTCGGCCGCGGGGTGAGGAAGATCGTGACGTACGAGGTCGATCGGACCTGACGTCGGCCAGAATGGTAGTGGTGGCGACATGGGTACCTCTGAATTCTCCCTGGCGCTCCCCTCGAGCGCTCGCAACGTAGCGAACGCAGGCCGCACAGATCCACTGACATCTGACGAAACCCCGCAGTCATCCGCTGTCCGGCCGGTCGGACGCCTGGGGCAATTCGCCCCAACCGTTGCGGAGCCCACGGTCGTTTCGCGAGGGCTGGCCGCGTGATGGTGACCGCCGAGACCCTGGCCGCGCAGCCGCGGTGGACCCCGGAGCAGCTCGCGCGGATCCCCGGGCGGTGCCGCGGCGACCTGCTCGGCCCGTGGGGCCGCAACCTCACGCGCCGGTTCGGCCCCGACGCGGTCGAGCGGGTCCGGCGCCGGCTCGCGCCGCCGCTCGACACGATCGCGCCCGAGCTGACCGATCGCGACTGGCTGCCCGGGCACGCCCAGGTCGTCGTCACCGAGGCGATCGTCGACGAGCTGCTCGGCGGCGCGTGGCCCGCGCTCTACCCGGCGCTGGTCGAGGACACCCGCGCCAGCCTCGGCCGGGTCGAGCTCGCCCTGGTCCGGTCGCTCGGCCCGGCGCGGACGCTCAAGCTCGGGCCGCGCACCTTCAAGAAGGTGCACGAGCGCGGCACCGTCGAGGTCGAGGTCACGGGCCGGCGCGCTCGCCTGACGTTCGCCGGCAACCTGCTGTTCACCAACCCGTCGTGGCGGCTGCTCCAGCTGTTCGCGCAGCGCACGATGCTGGAGCTCGCCGGCAGCCCGGGGCAGGCGCACGGCGAGGACGCCGGCCCGGGAGCCGGCGACGGCTTCGTCGCCGTCGTGACGTGGTGACCGTCACCACGCCGCGACCGGCCAGCCCCCGTGAGCGGAGGCGACCAGCGCGGCGGCGACCAGGGTCGAGGCCGCGGCGAACGCGACGCCCACGGTGCGCAGCCGGGTCGCGGGCGGGCGGGCGAGGGCGATCAGCGCGGCGGCGCCCCACAGCGGGGCGGCGAGCGCGACGACGGGCGCGCTGACCGCGCCCGCGGCGATGCCCGCGCCGGCGCCCGCCATCAGCGCCAGCCAGGTCCCGGCGGCGGCTCGGGTGGCGCGCCGCTTGTGGCACGTGATGACGACGTGGACCGCGACGACCGTGCCCGCGAACGCCAGCGCCCAGGTCCCCCACACCGCCACGGCGGCGCCCGGGGACACGCCGCCGGCGATCGCGACGGGCGCCCCGGCGCCGGCGAGCGCGGTCGCCGCGACGAGCTCGCCGCCGAGGGTGTGGGCGAGGTCGCGCCACGACAGCACGACGAGCCCGGCCGCGACCGCGCCGACCGCGGCGGCGACGGGCAGCGCGGCCGGCGCCAGGGCGACCCCCGCGCCGCCGGCGAGCACGGCGGCGGCGGCGAGCGCGCCGAGCCGGCGGCGGGCACGATCGCCGTGCTCGGCCTGGACGCGGGCGCCGCGGCGGCCGCGCACCACCAGCAGCGGCTCGTGGGCGAGGAACCCCAGGCACGCGCCGGCGGCGATCAGCCCGCCGGCCACCGACGGCGCGACGGCCACGGCGACGAGCAGCGGCGCGAGGAGCTGGACGTAGGCGCCGTGCTCGCGCGGCCACAGCGAGCGCCGGCGCGAGGTCATGCCCCGTCGCTCCGCCGGCGTGGCGCCGGCTCGTCGTCGCCGAGCATCCGCAACGGCGGCGTGTCGAGATCGTCGAGCTGGCCCTTCTTCGCGGCCCACACGAACGCGACGACCGCCGAGCCGGCGACCAGCAACATCAACGGGACGAGCACCTGCAGGACGCTCATGGGGTCCTCCTCGAGTCGCGGGCGCGGAACGCCGGCGACCACGCCGCGCTGGACACGACCGACAGCGAGCTGACCGGCATCATCAGAGCGCCGATCAGCGGGTGGATCAAGCCGGTCACCGCGAGCGTCGCGCCGACCAGATTGTAACAGAGCGAGATCGCGAAGTTGCGGTGGACGACGCGCAGCGTGTGGCGCGCGCCCTCGATCACCTCGGCCACCGGGGCCAGGCCGTGGTTGCCGCCGCGCGCGGTGATCACGACGTCGGCGACCGAGGTCGCGACCTCGGCGCCGCCGTGCACCGCGATCCCGCAGGTCGCGGCGGCGAGCGCGGCGGCGTCGTTGACGCCGTCGCCGACCATCACGACCGGGCCGCGCGCGGCGGCCGCCTCGACCGCGGCGAGCTTGCCCTCGGGCGTGACGCCGCCCTGGCACCGCGCCGGATCGAGGCCGAGCTCGCGCGCGACGCGGTCGACGACGCGCGGGTCGTCGCCCGACAGCACGGCGAGCTGCCACCCGGCGGCGCGGAGCCGGTCGATCGTCGCGCGCGCGTCGGCGCGGATCGGGTCGGTGAGGCCGGCGACCGCGACCGCGACGCCGTCGACCGCGATCACCACCGGCGACACGCCGCGCCCGGCGAGCTCGTCGATGTGCGGGGTCACCGCCTCGGCCCCCGCGGCGCGCGCCGCGACGAACCGCGGCGAGCCGACGACGACCCGGCGCCCGCCGACCGTGCCCTCGATCCCGCCGCCGGTGGTCTCGTGCACGTCGTCGGCGTCGGGCACCAGCGCCAGGCCCTCGGCCTCGAGCCCGGCGACCAGCGCGCGGGCCAGCGGGTGGGCGCTGTGGCGCTCCAGCGCCAGCGCCAGCGGTCGCGCCGCGGGCTCGCCGCGCCACGCCACCAGCCGCGTCGAGCCCTCGGTCAGCGTGCCGGTCTTGTCGAGGAACGCCAGGCCGGGGCGGGCGAGCCGCTCGAGCGCGTCGCCGCCCTTGATCAGCACGCCGCGCCGCGCCGCGCGGCCGATCGCGAACGCGAACGTCATCGGCGTCGCCAGCCCGAGCGCGCACGGGCAGGTGACGATCAGCAGGGCCATCGCGTTCTCGATCCCGTGCTGCAGGTCGAACGGGGCCCACACCGCGACGGTCAGCGCGGCCACGGCGATCGCGGCGACGACGAACCGCGACGCCACCTTGTCCGCGAACCGGACGATCGGCGCGCGCCGCCGCGACTGGTCCTCGACCGCGCGGGCGATCCGGCCGATCCGCGTGTCCTCGCCGGTGGCGGTGGCGCGGAGCACCAGCCGCGCGCCGAGGTTGAGCGTGCCGGCGGCGACCGCGTCGCCCGGCGCGACCGCCTCGGGGCGCGACTCGCCGGTGAGCAGGCCGAGGTCGAGCGCGCTCTTGCCCTCGACCACGACGCCGTCGACCGGCAGCGTGTCGCCGGCGCGGACCTCGAGCCGGTCGCCGACCCGCAGCGCGGCGATCGGGACCTCGCGCACGGTGGGCACCCCGCCGGGCTCGCCGTCGAGCCGCCGCGCGACGCCGGGGGTCAACGCGACGAGCAGCTCGGCCGCGCTGGCGCTGCGCCGCTGCTGGCGGATCTGGACCAGCCGCGCCACCAGCAGCAGGAACACCAGCATCGCGATCGAGTCGAAGTAGACCTCGCCGGTGTCGCGGATCGTGTTGGCCGCGCCCCACCCGACGCCGACCAGGATGCCGAGCGCGATCGGCACGTCGAGGTGGATCGCGCGGGCGCGCAGCGCGCCCCACGCGCCGCGGAAGAACGGCTGGGCCGCGAACGCCACCGACGGGATCGACAGCCCCATCGACAGCCAGCGGAACCACCGCGTCTCGGCCGCGACCATGTCGGTGAACATCCCGGCGTACAGCGCGGCGCCGAGCAGCATGATGTTGCCGGCGGCGGCGCCGGCGACGGCGATCTTGATCAGCAGCGCGCGGTCCTCGCGGCGGCGGATCGCCTCGCGGTCGGCGCCGCGGAACGGGTGGACCGGGTAGCCGAGCGCGTCGAGCATCCGCGCGATCTCGGACAGCGGCGTGCGCGCGGGGTCGAACACGACGTCGGCGCGGGACCGGCCGACGTCGAGCCGGACCTCGAGCACGCCCGGCAGCGTCGTCGGCAGCCGCTCGGTCAGCCACACGCACGCGGCGCAGTGGATGCCCTCGAGCAAGAGCGGCACCGCGCACAGCCCGTCGGGCCGGCGCTCGACGTGGAGCGCGAAGAACGCGGGGTCGTCGAGCTCGGCGTAGCTGCGGCCGCTCGCGCGCACGGCGCGGACGTCGCCGGCGGCGAGGTCGTAGTAGCCCTGCAGGCCGGCGCCGACGAGGATGTCGTGGGCGGTGCGACAGCCGGCGCAGCAGAAGTCGGTCAGGCCGCGCGGCACGGGCAGGCCGCAGTGGCCGCACGCGGCCGCGGCGGGCGGGCGGCCGGCCGGGGGCGTCGTCTCGGCGGTCAGTGACACGACGCCTCGGTCGGGACCGTGGTGGGCGCGGCGCCGGGCGGCGTCGCCGGGGGCGTCGCGTCGAGCGCGGGGACGCGGATCGCCAGCGCGACGACGCCGATCGCGATCTGCAGCGACGCGGTGATCACCGGCACGCGCGGGCCCAGGCGCCGGCCGAGCGCGCGCAGCGCCGCGCCCGCGCCGATCAGCGCCGGCATCGAGCCGAGCCACAGCGCCGCCATGACCGCCGCGCCGGCGTGCGGGGCGCCGGTGCCGCCGGCGACGACGACGAACGCCCACAGCCAGCCGCAGGGCAGCAGCGCGGTGAGCGCGCCGATCGTGGCCGCGCGACGCGCGTCGCGCCGGCGGCGGATCGCGTGGAGCATCGGGCCGGTCGCACCGGCGGCGGCGCCGCCGCCGCGGCGCCAGCCGAGCGCCCGCGCCAGCGCCAGCCCGCCCCACGCGATCAGCGCGGCGCCGGCGAGCGGCATCGCGATCCGGCCGACGGTGGCGAGGTCGCCGGCGAGGTCGACGGCGGCGCCGAGCGCCCCGGCGATCGCGCCCAGCGTGGCGTAGGCGACCAGCCGGCCGGCGCCGTACGCCGGCAGGTGGCCAGACACCCCGGCGAACGGGCCGCACATCGCGGCGCAGTGCAGGCTGCCGGTGACGCCCGCGATCACGACCGCCACCAGCAGCGCCGTCATGGCTCGGTCACCGCGGTGGTCACGAACCGCTCGGCGCCGCGGGTCGCGCGCACCTCGATCTCGTGCAGGCCGCGCTGGCCCGGCGCGAACGCGGCGGCGTAGCGGCCGGGCGCCGCCTCGGTCAGCGTCACCGCGGCGAGCCGGTCGGCGCGGCTGCGCGGGCGGATCGTCACGTCGACGGCCGCGCCCGCCACCGGCGCGCCGGCGGCGTCGGCGAGGACGACCTGCGCGTCGCGCCCGGTCAGCGTCACCGTCGCCACCCAGCCGAGCTCGGCGCTCGCCCGGCGCTCGGCGATCGTCTCGTCGAACGCGACCGCCTTCTTGTAGTAGTCGGGCAGCACGCGCGGCGTCGGATCCCCGGCCTGCGCGATCATCGCGCCCATCGCCACGGCGTTGGTCACGAGCAGCCCGACGACGAACGCGATCCAGAACCGTCCCTTCACGGGGCACCTCCGGGCGCCGCGGCGCCGTTGCCGTTGCCGGTCTCCGGTCCCATCAGCGTCGCGCCGACGACCTTCTCGAACCCCGCGTCGTCGCGGACGCGGATCTGGACCTTGCGCTCGCCGTGGACGAACACGTCGGGCGCGGCCAGCGTGACCAGGGTGATCACCGTCGTGCCGCGCGGCGCGAGCTCGATCGGCGCGCGCGGCGAGGCCTGCTCGAACATCGGCGCGTCGACGAGCTCCACCGTGTACGTCCGCGGCGCCTCGGTGCGGTTCTCGACGCGCAGCGGCAGCTGCGACGACACGCGGCCGTCGCCGAGCACCGCGAACCCGGCGCCCGTGTTGCGCAGCACCCACACCTCCGCCGCCGGCCGGTCGCGGAGCTGCCAGAACAGCAGCCCTCCGACGATCGCGAGCAGCGCCGGGTAGACCATCGTGCGCGGGCGCAGGATCTTCTTCGGCTTGCCGGCCAGGATGTCCTTCGACGTGTAGCGGATGAGGCCGCGCGGCCGCTTGAGCTTGTCCATGATCGCGTCGCACGCGTCGATGCACTGGGTGCAGCTCACGCACTCCATCTGCAGGCCGTTGCGGATGTCGATCCCGGTCGGGCAGGTCGCGACGCACGCGTTGCAGTCGACGCAGTCGCCGCGTGGCTCCACCACCGCGAGCGCCGCGCTGCGCTTGCCCGCCTTGCCGCGCGGCTCGCCGCGACCGGCGTCGTAGGCGACGATCGTCGACTGGCGGTCGATCAGCACCGTCTGGAGCCGCCCGTAGGGGCACGCGACGATGCACGTCTGCTCGCGGAACCAGCCGAAGTCGAACATCATCAGGGCGCTGACCGCGGCCATCACCAGGAAGCCGCCCGGGTGCTCGAGCGGCGAGCTCGTCACCCACTCGCCGAGCCGCTCGACGCCAACGAAGTAGGCGAGGAACACGTTGCCGACGACGATCGACAGCGCGGCGAACGTCGCGTACTTGAGCACGCGGCGCGGCGCGATGCCCTTCTGCGCGTCGAGCGCGCGGACGCGCTCCGGACCGCCCTCGATCAGCCGCTCGATCGGGCGGTAGACCCACTCGAGGTAGACCGTCTGCGGGCAGGCCCAGCCGCACCACACCCGCCCGAACAGCGCGGTGACGAGGAACACCGTCAGCACGATCGTGAGGCCGAACAGCATCAGCACCGCGCCGTCCGACGGCCGGAACACCAGCCCCAGCACGGACAGCTCGGCCGCGCCGAGGTCGATCAGCAGGGCCGGGCGGCCGTTGATCGAGACGAACGGCAACGCGAAAAACAGCGCGATCAGCCCGTAGGCGACGAACGCCCGGCGCTTCCAGAACCGGCCCTTCGCCACCCGCGGACGGATCACGAAGCGGCTGCCGTCGGCGTTGAGGGTCGGCAGGACGCGACCGGGCGCGCTGGCGGCGTGGGGGGCAGGCGGGTTGGGACTCATGCTCGACTCCGATGCATCGCCCGGGCCGGGCGACGTGGCGCGCGGGTGAGGCGCGTGGTCGCGGCTCAGAACGCCCCGACCTTGCCGCCCTCGGCCACCTTGCCCGGCAGGTTCTTGCCGCGCATCGCGGCGACGTAGACCGCGAGCGCGGCCATGTCGCGCTCCTTCATCGTCGCCCCCCACGAGATCATGCCCTTGGCGGGCACGCCGTCGCGGATCGTCGTGTACAGGTCCAACCGGCTCGACCCGTGGATCTGGTACTCGTCGGTGAGGTTCGGACCGGTCTGGCCGGAGCCGTCGGCGAGGTGGCAGCCGACGCAGTGCTGCATGAACAGCTTGCCGCCGGCGTCGAGCGTCGCGACGTCAGCGGCGAGGTCGGCCAGCACGGCGTCGTTGACCTCGAACTTGTGCGTGCGCTCGTACTCGGCCTTCTCCGCCAGGTACGTCTGCATCTTCGCGGCGTGCTTCTCGTGGATCGACTTGCCCGGCCCGCCCGCGTGGTACCAGTACCAGTAGACGCCGGCGAAGATCACCGTCAGCACGAAGATCCCCGACCACCAGCCGGGCAGCGGGTTGTCGTACTCGCGGATGCCGTCGTACTCGTGGGACATCAGCGGCGCCTCGTCGGCGCGCGGGTCGGGCGTGTGCGTGTCCTTGCTCATGGCTCACCTCGCTCGCCGTCGCTGAGCGGTAGCTGGAGCGCGCGGCGCTGCTCGTCGCGCGCGCTGGGGAGGAACGTGCGGATCAGGATCGAGATGAACACCGTGAAGAAGATCACGGTCGCGATCGTCGTGAACGTGGCGGGGGTCAGATCGCTGACCAGCTCGGAGAGCCGCATCTACTTCTGCTCCTGGTTCGGGGCCGGGGTCGCCGGGGCGGGCGGGGCCGCCGTGGCGGCCTCGGAGATGTCGCGTCCGAGCCGCTGCATGTAGGCGATCAGCGCGATGACGTCCTTGTTCTCGAGGCCGGCGGGGCCGCCCTGGGCGACGATCTCGGCGCTGATCTGCTCGGCCTGGGCACGGGCGACGCCGCGCGCGTCGCGCCGCTCGGCCTCGCCGTAGGGCACGCCGAGCGTCACCATCGCGTCGACCTTGCCCTGCAGGTCGCCGTAGGGCAGGTCGTCCTCGAAGAAGTGCGGGTACGACGGCATGATCGAGCCGGGCGACGTCGACCGCGGGTTGCGGAAGTGGTGGACGTGCCACAGGTGGCTGCGCGTGCCGCCCGGGCGGCGCGGGTCACCCTCGCGCGCGAGGTCCGGGCCGTTGCGCTTGCTGCCCCACTGGAACGGGTGGTCGTAGATGAACTCGCCCGGCTTGGAGTACTCGCCGTAGCGGACGACCTCGTCCACGAACGGGCGGACCATCTGCGAGTGGCAGTTGTAGCAACCCTCGCGGACGTAGATGTCGCGGCCGTAGAGCTCGAGCGGCGTGTACGGCTTGACCGTCGAGATCGTCGGCTGGTTCGAGCCGATCACGAACGTCGGGATGATCTCGAACAGCGAGGCGGTCACGACCGCGACCACCGTCATGATCGTGAACAGCCGCGGCAGGCCCTCCCACTTGCGGTGCCAGTACTCCTTGCCCGAGCCGTGGCGCACCTCGGCGTGGGCCAGCGGCGGCACGTTGATCTCCGGCTCCTCGTACGTCGCCGGCCGCGCCTGCCACGTCTTGTAGAAGTTGTAGATCGCGATGACGACGCCGGCGATGTACATCGTGCCGCCGAGCGCGCGGACCCAGTACATCGGCACCAGGCGCGTCACCGTCTGCAGGAAGTCGGGGTACTGCAGCCGGCCGCCCTCGTCGAACGCGCGCCACATCAGGCCCTGGGTGATGCCCGAGGCCCACATCGCGACGACGTAGAAGATGATGCCGATCGTCGCGAGCCAGAAGTGCACCGACGCGAGCTGCTTCGAGTGCAGCGGCGCCTGGAACAGCCGCGGCACCAGCCAGTAGATCATGCCGAACGTCATGAACCCGACCCAGCCGAGCGCGCCGGCGTGGACGTGGGCGATCGTCCAGTCGGTGTAGTGGGACAGCGCGTTGACGCTCTTGACCGACATCAGCGGCCCCTCGAACGTCGACATCCCGTAGAACGTGATCGCGACGACGAAGAACTTGAGCACCGGATCCTCGGCGACCTTGTTCCACGCCCCGCGCAGCGTCAGCAGGCCGTTGATCATGCCGCCCCACGACGGCATCCACAGCATCACCGAGAAGATCATCCCCAGCGTCGACGCCCACGCCGGCAGCGCCGTGTAGTGGAGGTGGTGCGGGCCGGCCCAGATGTAGATGAAGACCAGCGTCCAGAAGTGGAGGATCGACAGCCGGTACGAGAACACCGGGCGCTCCGCCGCCTTCGGCAGGAAGTAGTACATCATCCCGAGGAACGGGGTCGTGAGGAAGAACGCGACCGCGTTGTGGCCGTACCACCACTGCATGAACGCGTCCTGCACGCCCGCGTAGATCGAGTAGCTCTTCAGCGGCGCGACCGGGATGACGAGGTTGTTGAAGATGTGCAGGACCGCGACGGTGACGATCGTCGCGATGTAGAACCAGATCGCGACGTACATGTGCTTCTCGCGCCGGACCGCGAGCGTGCCGAAGTAGTTGATGGCGAACGCCACCCACACGACGGCGATCGCCAGGTCGATCGGCCACTCGAGCTCCGCGTACTCCTTGCCCTGGGTGAACCCCATGGGCAGCGTCAGCGCGGCGGCGACGATGATCGCCTGCCAGCCCCAGAAGTGGAACTGGCTCAGCTTGTCGGACCACATCCGGGTCCGCAGCAGGCGCTGGCTCGAGTAGTAGATCGCCGCGAACAGCGCGTTGCCGGCGAACGCGAAGATCACCGCGTTGGTGTGCAGCGGTCGCAGACGCCCGAACGTGAAGTACGGCGCGAAGTTGAGGCTGGGTGCGGCAAGTTGAAGCGCCAGCCACAGGCCGACGATCATGCCCACGAGGCCCCAGACCAAGGTGGCGACGACGAACTTGCGGACGATGGCGTCGTCGTAGCGGAAGGTCGGTGATGGCTGCATGGCTTCGCCGCCGCTTCCCGCAAGTCGCGTGCCCGTCGCGATCGGGCCCGCAGGCCCGATCGGCGCGCAAGGGCTGCGCAATGCGCGCACGAGGCTTCCTCGCCGCGCAACCGTTTCGCGCGACGGGCCGCCGCGGCCAGGCACGCCACATGCTCCTTGCACTCGGCATGTTCGCGAGAATCCGACCCAACGAGCGCTGGACCGTGCCCCTCGAGATCCTGATGTGGACGCTGCTGTCGTGCGGCCTGATCGCCGTGATGGTGGTGGTCATGCTCAACGGCTGAGGCCGCCAGGGGACGCGCGATGGACCAGCTCTGCCTCGGCGGTGAGTCGTGGGACGGCCTGATCGACCGGCTCACCGACGCGGCGTGCGCGATCGTGCCGGGGCTGGCGCGCGCCGCCTGCCGCGATCTGGTCGAGGTGATGTTCCAGGCACGGGTGCGGCAGTCGGACGCATGCGGGCTGCACCCGGCGTGCGTGCCCGAGCGGTCGGTGTGGGCGGAGGGGCCGGTCGAGGCGCCCGCCGGCGAGACCAGCGGGTGGGCCGATCCGGACGCTCAGGCGTTTCCCGAGCTGTTCGCGACCGCCGCGGCGGACCTGGCGCGCGTGCCGGTCGTCGGGCGGCACGCGATCCAGGAGCGCCTCGTCGGCGTCGCGCGCCAGATCCTGCGCGATCGGCTCTACGTGAACCGCCAGTGCGGCCGCGCGGACATCTGCCTGGTCGCGCAGCCGGTGTTCCCGCTGACCCGGCGGTCCTGACCGGGCGCGGCGCGCCGACCGACGGCGGCCCGCGCGGCGCCGCCGCGGCGGTCAGATCGTCGGGGATCCGCCGGCGCCGTCGCGGTGGTAGCGGTCGAACACCGAGCAGATGTTCCGGATCAGGTGGTGCCCGAGCGGCGTCGCGGCCAGCGTGCCGCGCGCGCGGTCGACCACGACCAGGTCGCCGTGATCGCGCTCCAGCCGGTCGAGCTCCGCGGCGTAGGTGGTCGCGACGTCGACGCCGTGGTGGGTCTGGACGTCGGCGAGGTCGAGCCGGCCGTCGCACATCAGGCGGTTGATGATGAAGCGCCGGACCTGGTCGTCGGCATCGACGGCGACGCCGCGCACGACCGGCAGCGTCCCCGCCTCGACCAGCCGCGTCCACTCGGCGACGTCGACCTCGTCCTGCCAGTACGCGGTGCCGGCGTCGCTGATCGCGCTGGCGCCGACGCCGAGCAGGCGCGACGCGCGGCGCACGACGTAGCCCTGGAAGTTGCGGCCGAGCCGGCCGGTCGCCGCGGCGGCGACCAGCGGATCGTCGGGGCGCGCGAAGTGGTCGAGCCCGACCCGGACGTAGCCGGCGTCGGCGAGCCGGTCCATCACCACGCGCAGCAGCTCGACGCGCGCGGTCAGATCCGGCACCGGCGCGTTGCGCTCGACCAGCTTCTGGTGCGGCCGCAGGTGCGGCATGTGCGCGTAGCCGAACACCGCGAGCCGGTCCGGCGCGAGCGCGATGACCTCGTCGATCGTGCGGCCGACGCCCTCGGGGGTCTGGCCGGGCAGCCCGTAGACGAGGTCGACGTTGATCGAGCGGAACCCCTGCAGCCGCGCGCGCTCGACCACCGCGCGGGTCTGCGCGACGGTCTGGATGCGGTGGATCGTCTCCTGGACCGCGGGGTCGAAGTCCTGGACGCCGACGGACAGCCGGGTGAACCCGAGCTCGGCGACCGCGTCGATCTGCTCGGCGCGGGTGTCGCGCGGATCCAGCTCGATCCCGAGCTCGGCGTCGGCGGTGAGGTCGAACCGGGCGCGGATCGCGTCGAGGACGCGCGCGAGGTCGGCGACGTGGAGGAAGTTGGGCGAGCCGCCGCCGAGCGCGAGCTCGACGACGGGGGCGCGGGCGCCGAGCGCCGCGGCGACCAGGTCGAGCTCCCGGATCAGCGTGTCGACGTAGCCGGTGCCGCGCGAGCGATCGCGCGTCGCCGTGACGTTGCAGCCGCAGTACCAGCACAGCTGGGAGCAGAACGGCACGTGGGCGTACAGCGACAGCGGCTCGCCGGCGGGGATCGCGGCGAGCGCCGCCGCCGCCTCGGCGGGGCCGAACGACGGCCGGAACTGCGTCGCCGGCGGGTAGCTGGTGTAGCGCGGGCCGGCGGAGGCGCGGTCGACGATGACGTCGGTCGGCTGGTCGAGCTTGGCCGGGAACGTGGGGAGCGGGCGCAGGGCGTTCATGCGTCGTGTCCTTGACTGGGCTCGGCGAGCCCGAGATCGCGCAGGGTGACGATCCCGATCAGCTTGTCATCCTCGGCGATCATGACGATCCCGACCTCGAGCCGTTCCATCGCCTCCGCCACGCTGGCCAGGCTGGTCCGGCGCGGCACGGTGAACACCTCGGGGTCCATGACCTCGGCGACGCGCTGCTCGCCCGCCGGGGTCCCGGCGGGGGCGAGCGCGCACGGGCACACCACGCCGACCACCTGCTCGTCGTCGGCGACGAGCAGGTGATGGACGTGGGCGCGGGTCGCGACCTGGTGAGCGTGGCCGACGGTGTCGGTCGAGCGCACCGTCACCACCGCGGGCGCGAGGGTCATGACGTCGTCCACGACGTCGGCCTCGGTCCACAGGCAGCGCACGGTGACGTAGCTCTTGCCCGGGGAGGGCCGGATCGACACGATGCGTGCGCAGTCCATGCACTGGCCGCCGGTCAGCTCGTGGCCGCCCTTCTGGCAGTGCAGGTGCGACGCGCGCATCACCTGCCGCGCCGTCGACTCGACGGGCAGCGGGCGGTCGACCTCGGCCGTGACCTCGCGCAGGGTCTCGAATGACTGCACCTGGCCGAGGAGCGGTGCCGGCGTCCATCGGGTCAAGCGCATGGCTGGTTGTTGAGCACGGCGTGTGCCATCGACACGCCCGGGAGCTGCGGGGGAGACCGCGCAAAGCCTGCGGCGCGGCGGTCCGTCACAGCCCCCAGCAGCAGTTTGTGCGCTCCGGCGAGGGGGTAGGTGCTGGCACGCGATCTGCTGAAGGGTGGGGATGGGTGACCCGTCATGTCCGCCCCGTTCCGCCACCTGCTGGTCCCGACCGACTTCTCGCCGTGCTCCGATGAGGCGGTCCGGGTCGGCGCGGACCTCGCGCGGCGCTACGGCCTGCCGGTGACCCTGCTCCACGTGTTCGAGCCGCCGCGCCACCTGGTGGCGCGCGGGCCGCGGGAAGTGAACGCGATGATGGGGGCGCTCGAGGTCCGGCTCGGCGAGGTGCGTCACCGCGTCGCGGCCGGGGGCGTCACCGACGTGCGGACGATCGTCGTGCAGGGCGCGCCGCTCGAGCAGATCGTGGAGATGGCGCGAGACGGCGGCTTCGATCTGATCGTGATGGGGACCCACGGCGCCGGTGGGATGCGCCACCTGCTGCTCGGCTCGGTCGCCGAGCGCGTGGTGCACCGCGCGCCGTGCGCGGTGCTGGTCGTACGGCGCGACGCGGCGCTCGCGCAGCGCGCGGCGAGCTGACGGGTCGATCAGCCGCCGCCGAACGGGTGGCAGCCGCTGCACTTGGTCGCGCGGGGCTCGTGGTCCTTGCGATCCGCGTGGCACGTGATGCACGTGGCGCGATCGCTGCGCGGGCCGGAGTGCGAGCCGTGGCAGCTCGCGCAGTCCTGGTGCTTCGGCACGGCGTGGAGCGCGGGCAGCTTGGCCACCTCGTGGCACGTCGTACACGCCGGCGGCGACGCGACGCCGTCGGGCCCGTGCGGGCGGTGGCAGGTGTCGCACGCCAGCGGCTGGTGCGGTCCCGTCGTGCGATCGGCGTGGCAGCTCGCGCACGCCGCCTTCGGCGTGAGCTTGGCGTCGTGGGTGGTGTGGCACGTCGAGCACTGGTCGCGGTGGCCCGCGGGCGCGCTCTGCGCCACCTCGGCGTGGCAGCTCGCGCACGCAGGCGCGGCCTTCGGCGCGTGGACGTCGCGGCCGTGGCAGGCGGCGCAGGCGGCGTGGACCGCGCCGGCGGCGGCCTTGGCCACGTTGTCGGCGTGGCATGTCCCGCACGCCGGGCGGGGCGCCTTCGGCTTGTGCGCCGCGGTCGGGTGGCACGCGGCGCAGTCCGCGTGCGCCTTGCCCTTGGGGCGATCGGTGTGGCACTTCGCGCACGAGGTGGTCCCGCGCGCGACGAACGCGACGCGGGCCTCGTGCGGCGCGTGGCAGTCGGCGCACGTCACGCCGCCGGCGTGGAACGCCGCCGAGCTCGAGGCGCCGTGGCACTTCGCGCACGCCGCGACCGGGCGGACGGCGACCGAGTCGCGCGGGTGGGGCGGGTGGCAGTCGACGCAGTCGCGCGGCGCGCCGCCGAGGCGACCGCCGTCGGGCGCCGTCGTCGGGTGGTGCGACTCGATCCGCTTGTGGCAGCCCTCGCACCGGTCCTCGGCGTTCGCGACGTCGTGCGGCGGGTGGCACGACTCGCACGCGCGGTGGGCCGTCGCGCGCACGGCCATGAGCGGCTTGTCCTCGTGGCAGCTCGTGCACGCGGCGGCCGCGGCGGCGACGAAGTCGTGGTTCTGGTGACAGCCGACGCACGCGTCGTGGCCGTTGCGCAGCGCGGTGGCGGCCGCGACCCGCGGCTCGTTCGTGGCGTGGCACTCGGCGCAGCGATCGGCCGCGTTGCCGGTGTCCTCGTGCGGATCGTGGCAGGTGAGGCAGCTCTTCGGATCGTCCGGATCGGCGTCGCCGTGACGTCGCGCGAGCTCGTCGTGGCAGCCGGCGCACGTCGGGACCAGCGGCTCGGGCTTGTGGATGTTGTGGCAGGTCCGGCAGTCCTCGCCGCCGTGGTGATCGAGCGCGGGCGCGGGATCGCCGTCGTGGCAGCGCGCGCAGCCCTGCGTCGATACCGCCTCGTCGTCGCCGAACGCATGGCAGCCGAGGCAGTCGCCGGGCGTGTCCCCGGGCGCGCGCGCCGCCGCGGTCGCGCCGTGGACGTGATCCCGGTTGTCGTGGCAGCTCGCGCACAGGTCGGGCGACGGCACGCCGTACTGCCCCTGGCCGTGGCAGTCCGCGCACCCGACGTCCTCGAGCGCGAGGTGATCCTGGTGACCGGCGCTGGTCCGCACGTCCTGCCACCGCGCCGGGACGTCGCGCGGCACCTTGCTGCGCGGCTGCGCGTCGCGCGCGGTGATGTAGATCGCGACGACGCCCGCGGCGCCGAGCAGCGCGAGCAACGCGAGCAGTGCCAGGCGCTTCTTCATATGTGGCACAGGCGGCACGGCAGCGCCGAGGTCGATCGATCGCGGTGATCGCTCTCCCACGCGGGGGTGTGCGGCGAGCCGCCGACGCCGCCGACCTTGTGGCAGTCGACGCACAGCTGCTCGCCGGCACCGCTGTGGCACGCCGCGCAGGACGTGGGATCGCGGCGCGCGGCCGGGCCGTGGGAGTTGGTGCCCGGCCCGATCCCGACCCAGCCCGGCGGGTGGGGCGAGATCGACCCGAGCGCGCCGGGCTCGAACGCGACGCCCTCGTCGACGTGGCAGGCGCGGCACGCCGACTCCTCGTGGCACGAGCTGCACATCCCGGGATCCGCGCGCGCCTCCTCGGCGTGGCGCGACCGGAACCCGGCGCGGTGCAGGCCCATGCCGTCGGGCACGTCGAACTTGATCGAGGCGGGCACCGCGGCGGTGGTCACGCCGTGGCAGCTCGCGCACTGCGACTCGCTGTGGCAGCTCGCGCACATCGCCGCCTCGGACGACGCGCGCAGGCCGTGCTCGCGGATCCAGTCGCCGTCGTGGACGAGGTGCGACGCCGGCGGCGTGCCCTCGGCCTCGAGATCGACGTGGCACGTCCCGCACTTTTCGGGCGTGTACTGCTCGTCGTGCTGGTGACAGCTCAGGCACATCGCCATGCGCGGCCGGATCGGACCGTCGCCGCGCGTCACGTCCTGGTGGCAGCGGGCGCAGTTGCCGTTGAGCCGCGGGACGTGGGTGGCGTGGGCGAAGGTCAGGTGCTTGCGGGCCATCGCCGCCGCCTCGGCCGCGTACGGGTCGGAGTGGCAGCCGAGGCAGTCGCGCGTGTCGTGCGGCTTGTCGTGGCAGCTGACGCAGCCCGCGGCGTCTGGGAAGATCACCGGGTCGGTGTCCAGGGCGCGCGACACCGGCTCGTGGCAGGTCAGGCAGCTCACGCCGGCGCGGACGTGCGCGCCGTGGGCGAACGGGTGGCGCCCCTTCGACTTGAGGCCGAGCACGCCGGCGCACGCGCCGAGCGCGACGACGATCGCCGCGATCCACAGGGCGCGGCGGCGCGTCGGCATCGTCGACTTCGTCCGCATCAGTGCGGGACCTCCCACCGCCGGCTGACGCGGACGAGCGCGTCGACGCGGTGGCGATACTCGGGCGAGGCGCTCGCCTCGATCGCGCCGGCGATCTCCCACACCTCGGGGCGGTAGCCGATCGCGACGAGGCCCCACGGCCACACCGCGCCCCGCCCGGCGTCGTGATCGGGCACGGCGAGCTCGAGCTCCGTCGAGGCCGTCCACTGCTTCGTCAGCGGCAGCCGTCCGAACCCGCGCACGCCGGTCCAGCCGCCGCGCTCGTCGACATCTCCGTCGGGGGCGGGGGCGCCTTGCCGCCGCAGCTCGAGCCCGATCGCGCCGTCGCCGTGATCGTCGAGCCGCAGCGTCGCTCTCGCCACCAGGTCCTCGTGCACCTCGTCGTCCACGAACCGGACGCCGGCGCTGCCGCCGACGTCGAGCCGAGGCGCCGCGCGCCACCGCACGTCGGCGCCGGCGAGCCGCGACGGCACGTCGCCGAGCACGGAGAACAGCGAGGTCGCCGGCAACAGGTGAGAGGCGGAGCGATGGACCGCGAACGCCTCGAGCCGCACCGCGCGTAGCCGGTGCGTCGCGGCGAGCCGCGCCTCGGCCAGCCCGCCGCCGGCGAGGTCGTACGCGCCGCTGGCGCCGACGTCGGTCCGGCGCCGCGTGTACGTGGCGTCGAGCGCGAGCTCGTGGGTGTGCAGCGCGCCGCGGTCGCGACGCTGCATCCACGCCAGGCCGAACCGGGCGTCGCCGACGGGGCGCGCGGCGCGCGCGCCGATCGCCCAGTCCCACGACCGCTCGCCCAGCCGCGGCACCACCGGCAGGCCGGCGAACGCCTGCGCCTCGAACCGCGCGGGCAGGGCTGCCCGACCCGACAGCCCGTCGAGGTGGAGCGGGCGCAGCGCGCCGGCGACCACGAGGTGGCGGCCCACGCGCAGGGCGGCGCGGCGCTTGAGGTCGCGCAGCTCGACGCGCATGATCAGCGCGTCGGCGTCGGGATCGCCGCCGCCGCTGGCGTCCTGGTCGGGGCCGACGCCGGTCCACACGACCGCCTCGGCGTCGATCCACGGCCGCGCGCGGTCGTCGGCCTCGAGCACGAGCAGGCCGGCGGGGGCCTGCGCCGCCGCCAGCGCGTCGCCGCGCAGGCGCAGCGGCTCGGCGTGCGCCGTCGGCGTGGCCGCGGCGAGCGCGGCCGCGACCGCGAGCGCGATGGACGGTGCGCGCGTCACCCGACGTTCCCGTCCTTCCCCGGGGCGGGGGACGCGGCGGCCTTCTCGTCCTCGCCGAGGACCCGCGCCCGCCGCAGATCCGCGATCACGACCCAGACGTAGAGCATCAGCGACAGCGTGCCGATGCCCTGGGCGACCGACATCGCGACCATCACCGACAGCGGCGACGGCAGGACGATCGACCAGACGATCATCGCGAGCGCGACGAGGCACATCACGCACGCGGCGACGAGGATCTGGCGCTGGCGGTGCGCGGTCACGGCGTGCCTCCCGTCGCAGGCGCGCCGTGCGGCGGCGCGGTCGGCTCGCCGTTCGACGCGAACGGGTGCGCCGGGCCATGGCAGCCCTTGCTCGCGCAGCTCGCGGTGGCGTCGTCGGCGGTCGCCTTGTGATCCGGCACCTGCGCGAACCCGGGCAGCGTCGTCGAGTGGCAGTGCGTGCACGTGCTGTTCGGGAACGGCTTGAAGATCTTGATCGTCTTCACGGCCTCCTCGAGCGGCGTGTCCCAGTACTTGGTGAGGTAGCCGTAGACGTGGTGCAGCCCGGCGATCTTGGTCGCGACCGTGCCGAACATCCCGTAGTCGGCGTGGCACGTGTAGCAGCTCTTGTCGCCGAACAGCTCGTTGCGCGCGTGCATCGCCGACAGGCTGGTCGAGTGCGGATCCTCGGCGTCCTTGATCCACGGCTCCATCACGTGGCAGCCGCCGCAGAAGTCGCGCTTGGTCGTCTGGACGAACCCGGCGTAGCTGCCGCTGCCCGCCGACAGGATCGGGAACAGCCCGAGCCCCGCCAGCAACAGCAGCTTGGTCTGCGTGTTCAGCGGCGGTCGCTTGACGATGTAGTGGACCAGCAGCGCCGCGGCGATCACCGCGCACAGGATCGTGATCGCGGGGAGCGGGTTACCTAAGATCGACGTCGCCATCGAGGTGCTCGCTGGTTTCGGGGGTGAGGAACACGATGTCGCCGATCGCGTCGACGCTCGGGTGGCAGGTCGTGCACGCCGAGATCGGCATGTCCGGGGTGTGCAGCCCGCCGGTGGGCGGCAGCCCGTGGCAGGTGCCGCAGCTCGCCTCGCCGTCGCCGGCGTGTGACCACACCGGTCGCGCGTCGCCGTGGCAGTAGCCGGCGCACGTGCCGGTGACGCGATCCCAGCCGATGTCGGCCACGACCTCGGCGGGCAGCGCGGTATCGATGTGCCCCGCCGACCGCACGTCGGTGGGGACGACGTGGCACGTCGCGCACGGCACCGGGCCGCGCAGCTGTGACGACGTCAGGTGGGCGCGGTGGACGCCGACCGCGAGCGTCTGCGGCGAGGTCTCGCCGAAGATGCTGCGCGGCGGCGCCGGCGACGTCTCGTCGCCGTGGCACGCGATGCACCCGTCGAGCCCGACCGGGATGCCGCCGCCCGCGACGACGTTGCCGACGTCGAGCGTGCCGTCGAGGTGCGGGGCGCCGCGGTGGCAGGCATCGCACCCGCCGTCGGCGCCGGCCGCGGTCGCCGCGTGATCGGCGGGTGGCTCGCCGTGGCAGCCGCCGCACGCGGCCGCCCCGGGCTGGTCCCAGCGAGGGGCCGACGCGGTCGCGGCGTCGTCGCCCAGGATCCCACCGTGACAGTAGACGCCCGAGCACGTCTGCGTCGCCGGGTCGTAGGCCGGCGCCGCCGTCCGCCGCGGCGGCTCGACGTCGCGCGCGGCCAGCGGACCGAACACGACCTCGGCGGGCGCGTCGTCGCGGGCGCCGGAGGCCAGGAGGATGTGGCCCTCGGCGTCCCACGACTCGGGCACGACATGGCACTCGGTGCACGCGATGCCCGCGGTCACCAGGTGCGTCGGGTGCGCGTCCTCGGATTCGTCGTGACAGGTGTCGCACGCCGTCGGCCCCTCGGCGTGGCAGTCGAGGCAGGACTGCCCGCTGGTGCCGCCGCCGAAGTCGTCGCCGTGGCAGCCCTGGCACAGCGCGAAGTCCCAGTCGAGCTCGCGGAGCACGTCGCCGTGGAAGCCCACGGCGCCGGGCTCGGCGATGCCCGAGGGGTGGACCCCCTGGGGCCGCGCGCCGTCGCGATCGCGGTCGGAGGCGCATCCGCCCCCGGCCGCGATCACCGCCGCTATGACGACGGCGCGCACGCGGCTCACTCCAGCCCGTGCACCTTCTCGATGTCGAACCCGCCGCCCTCACCGTGGCAGGTGGCGCAGCTCTCGAGGCCCGCGGTCGTCGTCATCACGTAGGCGTGCGCGGCGACGTGCGGCGCGTCGTGGCAGCCGAGGCAGGCGGCCGCCTCCGGCTGGTACCAGATCGTCTCGATCGGGCGGAACGCGTTGGTCGCCGGCGTCGCCGCGCTGAACGGCTCGCACAGCGAGTCGGTGTCCGCGGCCGGATCCTCGGTGCACTCGAAGATCTGGTCGAAGCTCGGCAGCAGGTCCGGCGTGGTCAGCGGCAGGCGGTACGTCGTGCCGACGTGGCACTTGGTGCAGTTCGCCGGGTTGCTCGGGTAGCGCGTCTCCGAGAAGTCGTGCGGCGCGCCCTGCGGCGTGCCCACGGACGGCGCCGGGTTGGCGCCGAGCACGTAGGCCTGGCTCAGCTCCTCACCCATGTGGATGCCGTGGATCATCTTCTTGAGGTGCACGGTGTGGACGTACGGCTGGTTGGCCGCGCCCTCGAGCCGCGAGATCCGCTCCTCGTTGACGTTGTTGGCGTTGTGGCACAACGCGCAGTACTCCGGGTCCTCGCGCCCGCCGCCGTGGAACGACAGCTGGTCGTGGCACGTGTCGCACTTCGCCTTCGCGACGATCTGGCGGCGCGGCGTCGCGGTCGTGTCGGTGACCGGGAAGAAGAACCGCGGCGGCGTGCCGGCGAGGCGGCAGCTCGCGTTGCTGGTCGGCGGGCAGGCCGGCCGCGACGGATCCGGATCGGTGTACGTGGTGTAGTACTCGAAGCCGACGGTGTAGCTGCCCTCGGCGTCGAGCGGGATCGCGGACGCGGCGGGCGCGGTCCAGCTGAACACGCCGTTGGCGGCGTCGACGGCGGTGATGTCGGCCGTCGCGAGCGTCGCGCTCCAGTAGCGCGCGTAGTCGGTGTTGGGGCCGGCGAACGTCGCGCGCAGCGAGCTCAGCGGGTTGGTCAGGATGTTGCGCGGGGTCCCCGCCGGCACCTGGACCGTGAACACGATCGTCGGCTGCTGGCCGGGCGCGGTGTTGGTGACCGACTGGATCGTGATGAACGGCTCGACGCGGTTGGGGTCGAGCTCCGGCACGTAGTGCCGCGCGACGATCGGCTCGACGCCGGAGGTCGCGCCGTGGCACAGCGAGCAGTCGTCGTCGGGCTCGATCGACCCGATGTGCTGCGTCTGCCACGGCTGCGTCGGCGTCGCGAACGTGATGTTGTCGTGGCACGAGGTGCACGACGCGACGGTGGGCTTGGTGCTCCAGTAGTCGGCCTGGGCCGCCTCGGTGTCGTGGCACTCGGTGCACTGCGCGAGCGCGTGCGGGTAGACCACGTCGGAGTAGTCGTGGACCGAGCCGCCGAACCCGATGATCTGGTACGGCACGCCGCCGACGACGGAGGGCAGTTCCTCGCCGCGGTGGATCTTGTGGACCATCACCCGCAGGTCGACCGTGTTGCCGCTGTCGGGGTCGCTGGTCTGCGAGCTGTGGCACATCACGCACAGCGAGATGCTCTTGCGCGAGCCGCCGTGGAACGCGAACGAATCGTGGCACTGCGCGCACGCCGCGTCGGTCACGACCTCGCGGGTGTTGGTGACCGCCGAGCCGTTCGGCACGAAGTCGAACGTGTCGTCGTCGCCGTAGCGGACGTCCTCGAACGTGCGCGAGCCGTAGACGCCGACCGTGTGGGTCCGCGTCGCGTCGGCGCCGTTGATCGCGGTGGCGAAGGTGTAGCGGTAGGTGCCCTCGCCGACGCCGATCTCCTCCCAGGTGCCGTTGGACTCGCCGGCCGCCTGCGCGCTGGCGTTGGTCGTGTACGAGGTGTACTGGCCCGGGTCGCCGTCCTCGTCGGTGCCGAGGTGCGCCAGGATGAAGCTCATGCTGACCGCGCCCTCGGTGAACATCCCGGAGCGGTCGAGCGGCGTGCCGTCCTCGTCGGTGATCTTCACCGTCGCGGTGGCCGTCGTGCCCGTGAGCGACGCCTCGAGCACCTCGACGACGAGGCCTGCCTCGGTGAGGTAGGCGTCGCGCCCGGGCTCGCCGGGCTCGCCCGGATCGCCCGGATCACCGGGATCGCCCGGCTCGCCGGGCTCGCCGTCGGTACCGTCGGTGCCGCCGGGCCCTTGTGGGCCCTCCGGTCCTTCGCACGCGACGCCCAGGAGCGCCGCGAGCAGCGTGAGCGAATGCAGATGTGGCCTCATGGATGGATCCTCCGGTGCGGTCGCTCAGCACGTTCCGTGCCGCTGGAAATCCGCGCGGATGGCGCAATCACGATGCAAGCGATGCGCGCGACGCATGTTCGCGGCGCAAGGGTTGCGCGACCTCCCACGGCGTTCGTCGTACCAAAGCTGGCACCGCGAGTGCAACGCATGTGGGCAACAAGGAGCACGCCATGCCGAAGAACCAGGTCGTCGTCGCCTACGACTTCTCCACCAACGCCGACGTCGCCCTGCAGCGCGCGATCGATCTCGCCTGCCGGGAGCCGGAAAACGTCCTTCACTTCGTCACGATCATCGACAGCAGCCAGGACTATCAGACCGCGGATCGGATCCAGCAGGACCTGCTCGTCCGGCTCAAGGCGATCTTCGAGGCGCGCCAGCCCGGCGCCGACGTCGACTTCTTCGTCCACGTCCGCATCGGCACGCCGGTCGCCGAGATCCTCGGGCTCGCCGAGGACGTCGGCGCGGATCTCATCCTGTGCGGCTCGCACGGCCGCAGCGCGATGGGCCGGCTGCTGCTCGGCTCGGTGTCCGAGGGCGTGCTCCACGGCGCCAAGTGCCCGGTCCTGATCGTGCGGCAGAAGGGCTACCCGTACGTCGCGCTCGAGAAGGTCGTCGAGGTCACGCCGCAGGGCGGTCACCGCCGCGCCCACCCGCACCGCTACTCCTACTCGAACTCGGCGATCCAGACCCGGCCCCGCGACTGGCCGATCAGCTGATCCGCGGGTGAGCCGGTCTCACCCGCTTCACCCCGATCCGCCAGACCTGGCAGGAGGGCTCCCATGGCGCTCGTCAACCACATCCTCATCGCGACCGACTTCAGCGCGTGCTCCGAGCGCGCGGTCGAGTACGGCGCGTCGCTGGCCAAGCAGTTCGGCGCTCGCGTGGTCCTGGTCCACGTCTACGCGCCGCCGGTGATCGTCGTGCCCGAGGCGGTGATCCCGCTCGGCGCGGCGGAGCTACAGAAGATGCTCGACAAGATGAACGCGGGCCTCGCGGCCGCCGCGGACAAGGTGCGGTCGCTCGGCGTCGGCGACGTCGAGACCGTGCTGGTCGACGGCGACGCCTGGCACGAGATCGTCCGGCTCGCCAACGATCGGTCGTGCGACATGATCGTCGTCGGCACCCACGGCCACGGGGCGATCAAGCACTTCTTCCTCGGCTCGGTCGCCGAGCGGGTCGTGCGCAAGGCCGCCTGCCCGGTGCTGGTCGTCGGGAGGCAGCCGTGAGGGCGGCCGGCGATCGCGCCCCGCGGTCGGCGGCGGCGATCGTCGGCGAGATCATGACGGTCGCGCCGCGGTGCGTGGCCCCGACGCTGCCGGTCGCGGCGCTGACCGCGCTGTTGCTCGAGCACAACCTCAGCGGCGTGCCGGTGGTCGACGCGGCGGGCAAGCCGGTCGGCGTGGTGTCCAAGACCGATCTGGTGCGCCACTGCCAGGCGCCCGAGGGCGCGACCGTCGCCGACATCATGATGCCGATGGTGTTCGCGATCGCCCACGACGTGACGATCGCGCAGGCCGCCGCGCTGATGGCGGGGGAGGGCGTCCACCGCTTGCCCGTCGTCGACGACCGCGGCGCGGTGTGCGGGATCCTCTCGGCCCTGGACATCGTCCGGTGGGTCGCAGCGGAGGCCGGCTACGCGGTCTGATCCGCCAGCGCGCGCGGGGGGGCTGCGGTCGGCCCGATGGTACTGTCCCGCCCCCGTGGCCGAGACGTTCTTCGAGGAGATGCGCCGCTACGTCGGGTTCGGTCCCGACGACGAGGCCTGCCTGCGCCGGCTCGCGCCGCACGCGGCCCCGCAGTTCGCGCGCATCGCCGAGGAGTTCTACGACCACCTGGCGCGCCACACCGAGGCGCGCCGCGTGTTCGCCGACGAGGCGCAGGTCCAGCGCCTCGAGCGCACGCTCCAGGTGTGGCTGCGCGAGCTGCTCGAGGGTCCGTGGGACGAGGCCTACTTCGCCCGCCGGGCGCGGATCGGCCGGCGCCACGTCGAGATCGCGCTGCCCCAGCGCTACATGTTCGGCGCGATGCACCTGATCCGCGCGTCGCTGATCGAGCTCGCCGACGCCGCGTTCGCCGGCGCCGAGCGCGCCGCGGTCGCGCTCGCGGTCCACCGCATCATCGACCTCGAGCTCGCGATCATGCTCGAGACCTACAGCGAGGCGTTCCTGGACCGCGTCCAGCACCTCGAGCGGGTCGAGAAGGACCTGCTCCGCCGCCAGCTCGCGCTGAGCGAGGCGCGCTACCAGGAGATCGTCGAGAAGGGCGAGGCGCTGATCGTCACGTGGGAGCCGGGGCGCCCGATCATCCTGTTCAACCGCCGCAGCGAGGAGCTGACCGGCGTCACCCGCCAGCAGGCGGCCGAGACGACGTGGTTCGACCTGTTCGGCGACGGTCGCGACGACCCGGCGCGGTCGCGCGAGCGGGCGCTGCTCGGCGGCCAGCGCCAGCCGCCGTTCGAGACCGCGCTGCGCGATCCATCGGGCCGCGAGCACCGGGTGCGCTGGCACCTCACGACGCTGGTCGAGCCGGACCGGACGATCGTCTGCGCGATCGGGATCGATGTCACCGAGGAGCACGCGCTGACGGTGCGGACGCGCCGGGCCGAGCGCCTGGCGTCGCTGGGCACGATGGCGGCGGGGCTCGCCCACGAGATCCGCAACCCGCTCAACGCCGCCCACCTCCAGCTCACCCTCGTCGATCGCCGGCTGGCGCGCGCCACCCCCGACGTCGGCGGCGCGCGCGAGGCCGTCAGCCTGGCCGCCGGCGAGATCAAGCGGCTGGCGTCGCTCGTCGGCGAGTTCCTCGACTTCGCGCGGCCGCAGCCGCTGCGGCGCAGCCGCGCCGACCTGCGCCAGACCGCCGAGGTGATCGTCGCGCTGCTCGCCCCGCTCGCCAGCGACGTCGGCGTCGACCTCGTGCTCGAGCCCGGAGATCCGGTGATCGCCGAGTTCGACGACGAGAAGATGAAGCAGGTGCTCCACAACCTGGTGCGCAACGCGGTCGAGGCCGCCGGCGCCGGGGGCGCCGTGCGGGTGCGCGTACTCCACCGCTCGCGCGAGGCCGTGCTCGAGGTCGAGGACGACGGCCCGGGGTTCCCCCCCGACGCGGCGCTGTTCGAGCCGTTCTTCACGACCAAGGAGTCCGGGACGGGGCTCGGGCTGGCGATCGTCCACCGCATCGTCACCGACCACGCCGGCGCGGTCGACGTCGCCCGGCGCGGCGGGAACACGGTCCTTTCGGTCGGCCTGCCGCTCGAGCCGCTCTGACGTTCGGACCGAGCTGAGGTCCGAGGCGTCCCGATACGGGCCTGCCGGGACGCGCAAAATCGGCGCACCTCCCTCGCGCGACGCAAAGTCTGCGCGATACTGCGGTCACCCCGATGGCGAGGCATGGCACGAAAGGCGCAAGAGACGCGCCCATGGAAGCCCGCGGACGCATTCTGGTCGTGGATGACGAGGCGAACGCCCGATCCGCCCTGGCCGAGCTCCTGCGCGAGGAAGGCTACGCCGTGGAGACGGCGGCGGACGGGTTCAAGGCCCTGCCGAAGCTCGAGGAGTTCGGGCCCGACCTGCTGCTGACCGATCTGAAGATGCCCGGGATGGACGGCATGGAGCTGATGAAGCGGGCCTGGGAGAGCGATCCCGAGCGCGTCGTCGTCGTCATGACCGCCTACGGCTCGGTCGACACCGCCGTCGCGGCGATGCGGCAGGGCGCGGCCGACTACCTGACCAAGCCGATCAACGTCGACGAGCTCGGCCTGGTGATCGCGCGTGTGCTCGAGCGCCGTCGGCTGCGCGCCGAGGCCGGGCAGCTCCGGCAGCGGCTCGCCGATCGCCGGAGCATGAAGAACATCGTCGGGTCGAGCGCGGTGATGCAGCGCGTGTTCGACACCGTGCTGCAGGTCGCCCCGTCGAAGGCGTCGGTGCTGATCACCGGCGAGAGCGGCACCGGCAAGGAGCTGGTGGCGGAGGCGCTCCACGAGCACAGCCCACGCGCCAAGGGCCCGTTCGTCAAGCTGCACTGCGCGGCCCTGGCCGAGACGATCCTCGAGAGCGAGCTGTTCGGCCACGAGCGCGGGGCGTTCACCGGCGCCGCGGCGCGGCGCGACGGCCGGTTCCAGCAGGCCGACGGCGGCACGCTGTTCCTCGACGAGATCGGGGAGATCTCGCCGTCGACCCAGGTCAAGCTGCTGCGGTTCCTCCAGGAGCGCCAGTTCGAGCGCGTCGGCGGCAACCAGACGGTGCGCGTCGACGTGCGGATCATCGCCGCGACGAACCGAGACCTGGCGCGGATGGTCAAGGAGGGCACGTTCCGCGAGGATCTGTTCTACCGGCTCAACGTCGTGTCGATCGACATGCCGGCCCTGCGCGAGCGCGCCAGCGACATCCCCCTGCTCGGCATGCACTTCCTCAAGAAGTACGCCGTCGAGAACGACAAGCACATCGTCGGGTTCAGCGACGAGGCGCTCGCCGCGATGGCGCGGTACTCGTGGCCGGGCAACGTCCGCGAGCTGGAGAACGCGATCGAGCGCGCGGTCATCATCTGCCGTGGCGACGTGATCCGCCCCGAGGACCTGACGCCGGCGATCGCGTCGGCCGAGCGCAACCACGCCGGCGGCCCGCCGGTGCCCGGCACGACGCTCGCCGAGCTCGAGCGCTACGCGATCCTCAAGACGCTGGAGCACACCGGCGGCTCGACCTCGCGCGCCGCCGAGATCCTCGGGATCTCGACCCGCAAGATCCAGTACCGGCTGCGCGAGTACCAGGGCCACGGTCACAGCGGCCACGACGCGCACCACGACGACGCCGAGGACGAGCCGGCGCCGGCGGCCGAGCCGCGGTGAGGGGGCGCTCGTGCTGATCTCGATCGGGGCTCGCAGCGGCGGTGACGACGATCTCGTCGGGTTGCTCGGCGAGTGTCACGTCCGGATCCGCAAGTTCACCGCGCTGGCGCGCCAGCTCGCCGCCGCGACCGACCGCCCCGCGGCCGAGGTCGCCGAGGCCGCGACCGCGGTGCGGCGCTACTTCGCCGAGGCGTTGCCGCTCCACGTCGCCGACGAGGATCTGTCGATCGTCCCGCGGCTGCGCGGTCGCGATCCCGCGGTCGACGCGGCGCTCGCGGCGATGTCGGAGGAGCACGTCGCGCACGAGCCGCCGCTGGCCCGGCTGATCGCGCTGTGCGACGCGCTGGCCGCGGCCCCGGCGCGGCTGCCGCAGGTCGCCGGCGAGGTGGCCGAGGTCGCCGCCGGGCTCGAGGCGTCGCTGCGCGCGCACCTCGAGGGCGAAGAGCGCGTGATCTTCCCCGCGCTGCGCGCGCTGCCGGCCGCCGACCGCGCGGCGATCGTGCGCGAGCTCCGCGCGCGGCGCGCGCCGGCCGGCGCTGCGGTCACGCCGCCGGCGCCGTGACGACGGTGACGTGCACGGTGAACTGGGAGGCCTGGACGATGACCCAGGTCGTGTCGGTCGCGGACCGCCGGACGAACGCGCCGTAGCGGTAGTCGCCCTCGTCGTGGTGGGCGAGGCGGAGCAGGGCGGCCGGCTCGGTGTCGGGCAGCGCCTGGCGCGCGAGCTCCTCGGTCACGACCGCCGCGTCCGTCGTCGGCTGGACCTCGTCGACCCGGACGCAGCCCGCGGCGGTGAGGCCGCGCGTCAGCGTCGCCCACGCGGCGTCGGCCGTGAGCGCGGTCGATAGCTTCGCCGTGGCGACGCGCGCGATCGTGCCCTCGACGCGCAGGAGCGACTTGCCGGCGACGACCGCCAGTCGGGTCGTCGACGCGGCGTCGACGGGCCGGTCCTCGAGCGGCAGCTCGAGCGCGATCGGGCCAGCGGTGGGCGCGAGGGGCACGGCGGCGAGGTCGAAGGTCGCCGCGGGCGCGGGCGCGGGCGTCGTCGTGGGCGCGGGCGTGGACGGGGCGGGCGCCGGTGGCGGCGACTCCTTCGAGCCGCACGCGGCGAGGGCGAGGGTGAGCGCGAGGGTGGCGGAGCAGACGGTGAAGGTTGTCGGGAGGCGGCGCATCGCGGGGCAGCCTTGCACGGATCGTCGCGGCGGCCATCGCCGCGTGGCCGCGTCACGGACCGCCGGTGGTGGCTCGCGCCGCCGTGCCGCTCGTTGCCAGGTCCCGCGGCGTCCGCTGCCGTCGGAACGCGCCGTCACACGCGCAGGGTGGCAGGTCTGCAGCGATGTGATGAGAACGCACCACACTCCCTTCCTCCTCCTCTCCATCCCCTTGCTCGCGACCGCGTGCGCGGTCGACGACGACCTCGGTCCGTCTGACGACGAGATCGTGGCCGTGGCGCCGATCGACGACGAGCTCGACGGTGACGAGGTCGCTGACGCCGACGCGCTCGACGGCGTGTCGCCGCTCGCGCCCGAGGCCCTGTCGTCCGCGCTGGTCGGCGACGCATCGACCCTGCCCGGCGAGGGCGAGCGCGGCACCGCACGCGTCCGCACCGCCGACGGTGTCGTCGAGCTCGGCTTCGTCGTGGTCGACGGCCGCGCGCGTGCGGAGGGCGACATCGATCTCGGGCCGGTCGACGCGCTCTTGCGCGCCCGCGGCGGCGCGGCCGATCTCGGCGGCCGCTGGCCCGACGGCAAGGTCCGCTACACCTTCCACCCCGGGTTCGTCGGGTCGGTCTGTAACAGCGGCGATCAGCACCCGAGCCGCGAGCCGCTGATCGACGACGACTGCATCGGCGCCAGGGACAAGGTGCGCGCGGTGATCGCCGAGCTCGAGGCGCGGACGCCGCTCGACTTCATCGAGATCGCCCACAGCGGGGCGACCGGCGACTACATCACGTTCCAGTGGATGGACGGCGATGACAGCGCGGCCGGCACCAGCGAGGTCGGGCACCAGGGCGGCGAGCAGACGATCTACTTCCGCCAGGACGGCGCGCAGCCGTCGTGGGGCGTGGCGCGCCACGAGATCCTCCACTCGCTCGGGCTGTGGCACGAGCAGTCGCGCACCGATCGCGACAGCTTCGTCGAGATCCACTACGAGTGCATCGACCTGCTCGACGAGCACAACTTCTGGGAGCACGGCGCGTCGGCCGATCTCGGGCCGTACGACTACGACTCGATCATGCACTACTCCCAGAACGCGTTCTGCTCGACGAACGACAGCGGCGGCTGCCTGTGCGCACCGATCGAGCGGCTCCACGGCACCGGCACGCTCGGCGGCGCCGTCTACACCCGCGAGGACATCAACTCGCTGTACCGCATGTACGCGGTCAAGCAGGGCACCAGCGAGGCGAACGACCGCCTCGGGCAGGCGCTCGCCACCGGCGACTTCGACGGCGACGGCTACGCCGACGTCGCGGTCGGCGCGCCGGACGAGGACCGCGGCTCCGGGACGAACGCCGGCGCCGTGATCGTCTACCGCGGCACCTCGGTCGGGCTCGTCGCGTGGGACCTGATCGTCGAGGGCGACTTCTCGTCGGCCGAGACCTACGGCTCGAACGAGCGGTTCGGCGCCGCGGTGGCCGCCGGCGACTTCGACGGCGACGGCATCGACGACCTCGCGGTCGGCGCACCGGGTGAGGCAGGCGCGGGCGCGGTCTACGTGTTCCGCGGCTCGCCCCGCGGCCTGTCGGGCCTGCGCAAGCTGACCCAGAGCGGCACCGCGATCGACACCGACGAGAGCGGGGACCGGTTCGGCGCGGCGCTGGCGTTCGGCCACCTCACCGGGCTCGACGAGGAGGTGCTCGCCGTCGGCGCGCCGGGCGAGACCAACCCCGGCCTGCTCGGCGGCAGCGTCCGCAACGGCGCGGTCTACCTGTTCCAGCAGGTCGGCGGCGTCCTGCACTGGCCGACGCGGCTGTCGGTCGCGCTCGCCGGCTCCGGCGAGGAGTACGGCGCGGCGCTCGCGATCGCGGACCTCGACGGCAACGGCAAGGACGACCTCGCGGTCGGCGCGCCCGGCGCGCTGAGCGGCGCGGGGCGCGTCCAGGTCTACCAGGGGCGCCTGCCGACCGAGAACCCGCTGGCGTGGAGCGCGATGGTGGACTGGGTGCAGACCGTGTCGCGGTCCGGCGGGGTCGCCGGCGACAAGCTCGGCGCGGCCCTGACGATCGGTGACTTCTCGAGCGTCGCGGGCAGCGAGCTGGCGATCGGCGCCCCGGGCCGCGGCGGCAAGGGCGACGTGACCGTGTGGCGCCTGCGGCTGGGCTCGCTCGGCGTGACCACCCCGCTCGAGCTGCAGACCACGCTGACCCAGGGCACCGGCGCCGAGGCCGGCGACCAGTTCGGCGCGGCGCTCGCGGCCGGCGAGGTGCTGGGCACGGGCGGGTTCGACGAGCTCGTCGTCGGCGTCCCGGGCGAGGACGCGCAGGCCGGCAAGCTGTCGATCTTCCGCCACAACGGCGCGGCGTTCGGCGCCCACCACCAGTTCTTCCAGCCCGCCGGCTTCACCACGCAGGAGAGCGGGGACCGGTTCGGCGCGGCGGTCGCGGTCGGCAACATCGACGGCGCGGGCGACTGCTGCAGCGCGCTGCAGTTCGACAACGAGGCGGCCAAGCGCGAGGACGTCATCGTCGGCCTGCCCGGCGAGGCCCCCGAGGTGTCGCTGTTCGCCGAGGACCCGGCCGGCTCGGGCGCGGTGCTGACGCTGCTCGGCGAGGCGGGCGTGTCGCCGTCGACGTGGCGGTTCGTCCACCAGGAGACGACCGGCCGCGAGCCGTAGCCACGGCGCGCACGGATGCGACGACGGCCGCGCCCCCGGGCGCGGCCGTCCGCGTTCCGGACGTCAGCGGCCGGCGTGCTTGCCGAGGTCGACGAACGCGCCGTCGGTCATGACGACGTACGGGCGATCCTCGAGGGTGACCTTCTTGCCGTCGAACCGCTGGACCTGGAGCAGCCCCATGCCGTAGCCCATCGGCCCCTGCGAGTAGTAGTGGATCGACAGCCGGTACGGTCCGGCCTTCGGCGTGCCGGGGATCGCGAAGCACTCCGGGCCGTAGCCGGTGGTGATGTCGGCGTAGAGCTCGCCGCCGGAGGCCAGCTCTTGCTCGGAGTAGTAGGCGTGGCCGCCGCGCGCGTCGCGGATGTGGAAGTCGACGTCGTTGGCGTCGGTCTCCCAGTACAGGATGAACCGGGTCGACGGCTTCGTCGCCAGCTCGCCCCCGCGCTTGGTCAGCTCCGCGAGGACGGCGGCGCGATCGCCGCCGGCGGCGACGTACGTCGCCGCGATCATCCCAGCGTCCTCGCGCAGGACGCGATCGCCGCCGGCGAACCGATCCTCGGGGTAGGGCTGATCGATGCCGGCGAGGATCGCGGCGAAGGCGCCCGCGTGGTCGCCGGCGCGCAGCCGGGCGTAGGCGAGCAGGCGGTGGCCCGTGAGGTGATCCGGGCGATCCGCGACGGCGCGCGCGTAGCTGTCGAGCGCGAGGGCGCGCCCGGCGGGGCCGAGGCGGTCGAGGCGCTGGGCGGCGAACCGGCGCAGGTCGGCGCGGGATGCGTAGAGGTCGATGATCGAGCCCCACGCCCGCGCCGCGGCGGCGCGCTCCTTCTTGGCCTCGAGCGCCTCGCCCAGCGCGATGATCGCGAGCACGTCGCCGGGCGCCTCGGCGCGCCAGGCGCGCGCCAGCGCGAGCGCCCGGTCGACCTTGCGCGCGGCGATCGCCGCCATGACGTCGGCGAGCTTGCCGGTCAGGGCGGGCTCGGGCTCGGGCTCTGGCTCGGGCTCGGGTTCCTCGTCGCGAGGCGTCGGCTCGTCGTTCGACGCCCAGCCGCCGCCGGTCGGGTGGAACGCGAACGGGTAGGCGACCTGCACCGCGCCCCCGCCGCGCGGGCGGGGGAACTCGATCGCGGCGATCACCTGCGCGACGCACGTCGCCACCGTGTCGTGGACGCCGCTCGCGCGCGCGTCCGCGACCGTGCCGTCGGCGCGGATCGTGAACGTCGTCGCGACGGTGCCGGTCAGCGACGGCTCGGCCAGCAGCTCGCGCTCGTAGCAGAACCGGATCTTGTCGATGTTGCGCCTGATGTAGCGCCGGACGATCGCGCGGTCGAGGTCGCCCTGGACGGTCGGCTGGCCGATCCGCACCCGTGGGACGCTGGCCTGGCGGCCGCGCATCCCGCCGCGACCGCCGCCGACGCCGTAGCCCGAGCCGGTCCCCGAGCCGTGGCCGATCGTGCCGTAACGACCGGTGCCGATCGTGCCCCAGCCGGTGCCGCCGCCGCCGGGGCCGTAGCCCGACCGGCCATAGCCGAACCCGTCCGGGTCGTCGAGCACCGCGTCGAACGCCCCGGGCGTGTCCCCCGAGGCGCCGCCGAGCACGCCGGCGGACCGCGCCTGATCGAGCGCGGCGGTGCGCTCGTCGGCGACGTCGCGCGCCGCCGGATCGGACGTGACCTCGTCGGGGGCGCGCGGCGCGTCGCCGGCGGCGGCGATCTCGACCGCCGTGCGCTGGCGCAGCTCCAGCCCGTCGGGGCCGATCGTCAAGATGTCGGCGAGGGCGTCGCGGTCGATCTGGTAGCGCGCGTAGTCCTCCTCGGTCTCCAGCACCAGCAGCGAGGTCTGGCTCGACATCACGCGGGCCGCGATCGAGCGGCGCGCGATCTCGGCGCGCAGCTCGGTCGCGGCGCCGGTGTCGGCGGTGGTGAGCAGGCGCGCCTCGAGCTCGGCGAGCTCCGCGCCGGCGATCGCGCGCTCGATCAGGACGGGCGCGCCGTCCGCCGGGACGACGGCGTGGCGGCGCCCGCCGACGATCACGTCGACCGAGGCCGGGGCGTCGGTGTGCAGGCGCGCGAAGACCATCACCGCGCCGCCGGCGCGCGCCGCGGGCACGCGCGGCGGGTAGATCCAGGTCGCGCCGGGGATCTCGATCGCGACGTCGACCTCGACCGCGGCGCCGAGCCCGGCCGCGATCGCCGCGGCGCCGTCGTCGAGGTCGTGGACGTCGCCGGCGCGGGGCAGCCCGGCCCGCGCGAGCGCGGCCGCGGTCGCGTCGTCGCGGATCCCGCCGGCGAGCACGACGTCGAGCCGATCGATGGGCAGGGCGCGCGCGGCCTCGATCACGGCGGGCGTGTCCTTGCCGGCGGTGACGACGCCGTCGGTGACGAGCACGAGGCGCCGGTGCGGCGGGGGCTTCGCCGCGGCGAGCGTCGCCAGCAGCTGGCCCAGATCCGAGGCGCCGGCCGCGCCGCGCGCGAGCAGCGCCTGGTCCTGCGCGTCGCCCCAGTCGGCGGCGTCGCCGTCGAACACCAGCTCGGTGGCCTGATCGTAGGCGTAGACCTGCAGCGGCAGCGGCGCGCCGTAGCGCTCGCGCGCCGCCGTGATCACGCCGCGCAGCGCCGCGACGTGCGCGGCGAAGCCGAGCGCGCGCGACGCGCTGGTGTCGATCGCGAGGGTCAGGGCGCGCGGCGCGTCGGCGGCGGCGCGCGCCGGGTCGGACGCGTCGCCGACCGGGACCGTCGCGACGAGCAGCGTGCCCGCGGTGACCGCGGCGGCCATCGCCGGCACCGCCGCGACGAAGTCGCGGTCCGGCTGCCAGTCGCGCTCGCGCAGCGCCTCGCGGTGGAGCTCGCCGTCGGTGTGGAGGGCGTCGAGCTGGACGTCGACCCGCGCGATCTTCGGCAGGCCGCGCAGCGGCAGCGCGTAGCGTCGGCCGACGAGCTCGTGGGAGAACGAGATCACGAGGTGCTTTTCGGCGCGCGCCGGGATCGGGAACACGCGCGCGCTGAACTGGTTGCCGGGCGCCTTCTCGAGCAGCGCCGGATCCTGGCGGCGATGGAGGAAGTCCTCGTAGACGCGGCGCGCGCGGTGCTTCTCGACCATCTCCGCCTCCTGGAGCTGGCCGTCGATCTCCATCGCGAACCGGGACACCGCGGCGCGCGCCGGCAGCGTGATCGTGAACGTCCCCTCGCGCGTGCGGTCCTCGGGGTTGTGGAAGTACAGGTGCAGCTCGGTGAACGCCAGCGGCCCCTCGATCACCGCGCGCGCGTCGATCCGCGTCACCGCGAGGCCGGTGCCGTCGGACGCGGTCAACGACCACGGCGCCGCGACGTCGGCGGCCGGCGGGGGCGCGTCGGTGGCGACCATGCGCATCGGCGTGACGTCGCGCCGGGTCGTGGGCGCGCGGCGCGCGCGGGGCGTGCCCTGGCCGCCGGCGGTGTCGCCCGCGAGATCGATGTGCGCGGCCGGATCTGCGGCCGGATCTGCGGCCGGATCTGCGGCTGGATCTCCGGCCTCCGGGATGCCGGTCTGGCAGCCGGACAGGACGAGCGCGAGCGTGATCACGCGGATGGCGTGCATGTCAGGACCCCCCCAGCCTCGGACACGCGAGGCCCCCTTCACGTTCCCACGAAATCGACGGGGCGGCGCGCCGCGCCCGCGCCGGCTATGCTCGGGGGCAGATGGTCGTCAGCTTCCTGCGCCGGTTCCCGCCGGTCATCATCATCTTGCTCGCGGTGACCGTCGCGGCGTCGCTCTACGCGGCGATCGACGCGCGGCGAGAGGGCGATCTCTACGCCCGCCTCGCGCTGATCCCGGCGGACGTGTGGCACGGCGAGGTGTGGCGACTGGTGAGCTGGCCCGTGGTCGACAACAACCCGATCCTGCTCGTCGTCACGTGCGTGATGCTGTACGGGTTCGGCGGCGAGCTGGCGATGGTGTGGGGGACGCGGCGGTTCCTGTCCTACGTCGTGGCGATCGTGACGGTCACCGGCGCCCTGACGTGCGTGGTCGCGCTCGCGGTCCCGGCGGCGTGGGACCACCCCCAGCTCGGCGGCTTCGCCCTCGGCAACGCGCTGATGGTGGCGTGGGCGCTGCAGTTCCCGGAGCGGTCGGTGCAGCTCCACAGCCTGCTCGAGGCGCGCGGGACGGTGCTGGCCTACGGCACCGTGGCGATGTCGGCGTTCTACGCGATGCTCTACGGCGTGGTCGACTCGATCCCGGAGCTGATCGCGGGCGGCGCGGGGCTGGCGCTGGCGGCGCGGTGGCTGGTGCCGATCGTGATGGCCGACCACGTCGCCGGCGGCGACGACGCCGACGCCTGATCACGACGCGCGCGCGAGGTACTGCTCGAGCAGCGGCAGCCGGTCGTTGCCCCAGAACAGCGCGTCGCCGACGAACATCGCCGGCGCGCCGAACGCGCCGCGGCGGATCGCCTCGTCGGTCGTGGCGCGGAGCTGGTCCTTGGTCTCGGGCGCGTCGATCGCGGCGAGGATCGCGGGCGCGTCGAGGCCGGCCGCGGTCGCCGCGGCGGCGATCACCGGGTCGGTGCTGACGTCTTGATCCTCGGCCCAGTAGGCGTGGAACAGCGCCAGCGCGAACGCCGGGACCGCCGCGGGCGCGCGCAGCTCGGCGGCGGCGAGCGCGCGCTGGGGGCGCAGCGTGTTGAGCGGGAACCGCGACGGCACGCGGAACGGCACGCCGTAGTGGTGCGACCACAGCGTCATGTCGTGGAGCATCCACCGCGCCTTGGCGGGGATGCGCGCGGGCATCTCGTTGCCGGTCGCCTTGAACACCGCGCCGAGCAGGAACGGGCGCCACCGCACCGGCACGCCGGTGCGGGCCGAGACGCCGGCCATCTGCGTCGCGGCCAGGTAGCTGTAGGACGAGCCGATGTCGAAGAACAGCTCGATCTGGCGGTCGGTCATGGTGGGACGGTAACAGCGGACCGCGCGGGTGTATCCTCGGGCGCAGGGGGATTCACATGAGGACCAAGCTCGCCGCGATCGTCATCGCGCTGGGCCTGCTCGTCGCCGCGCGCGTCGAGGCGGGCCCGTTCACGTTCCAGCAGGCCGACGTCACGATCCAGGTGCCCGACGGGTGGGCGACCGATGACGCGGGCGGGTACGTGACGTTCACCGCGCCGGATCAGACCGTCGCGATCAACCTGGCGTGGGGTGGCTCCGACGCCAAGGCGGCGTGGAAGACCCTGGAGAAGGAGGCCAAGGCGCTGGTCAAGGGCCTCAAGCTGAAGAAGGCGGCGGGCTGGGTCGGTGGGCTCGAGGGCTGGGTCGCCGCGGGCAAAGGCAAGCTCGAGGGAACAGCGGTCGACGCGCGGCTCGGGATCGTCCACGCGCCCGGCGGCGCGATGAGCGTGTTCGTCATCGGCCAGACCGGCAAGTACGACGCGCACTGGCAGGCGCTGCACACGATGCTCGCCAGCCTGCAGCCGGCGTCCGGCGAGCGGCTCGACGTCGGTGGCCCCGACTTCCTCAGCGTGGACGACAACGGCCAGCACTTCGCCAAGTACCTGGCGCGCGCGATCGCGACCGACGACGCCAAGGCGTTCGTCAAGCTGGTGGGCAAGAAGGGCCTGGCGTTCGCCGACGGCGAGAACGGCGCGTCGTCGCGGACGCTCAAGGGCAGCAAGCTGACGGCGGCGATCAAGAAGGCCGGCGGCGTCGCGGCGCTGCTCGGGGTCCCGGCGTCGGGTGCGTTCAACGTGGAGCTCGGACAGCTCGGCGAGTCGCTCGGGCTGGCGTTCACGATGAGCCGCGGCGACGGGCAGGGCGTCGTCGCGCACCTCTACGCCGAGGGCGGCAAGGGCGGGTGGAAGCTGGTCTCGGTCTACTACCAGGACCACGGCGTCGACGAGGGCGACGGCATGTGAGGCGCGCGCGCCGGGGCGCTCAGCTCAGCACCACGAGTGGCCGGGCTCGCCGCCGCGCAGCAGCTCGCGCACGTTCGCCTCGATCACGCGGTAGCCGACGTTGCCGCCGAGGCGCTGGCGGCCCTCGTTGAACACGTAGGTCGGGCTGATCTCGACATGGAGCCCGCGCGCGAGGTCGAGCCCGCGCGACAGCTCGGCGTGGGCGCGCCCGGTGTAGAGGTGGTCCTCGATCGCCGGCACCGACAGGCCGAGCTGGTCGGCGACGTCGAGCTGGGCGCGGCGCAGCGAGATATCGACGCCGTCGGCGAAGAACGCCCGGCGCAGCGCCCAGCTCGCGCGGCCGAACGCCGCGGGATCGAGCAGCTTGACCGCCGCGAGGAAGATGTGGGCCCCGAGCGAGGACGTCGGCGCCGCCGTGGTCCACACGCCGGGGTGGAGCGTGACGTGATCGAACTTCGCGACGACGCCGCGGACGTGCTCGGCGTAGGCGGGCAGGCCGCCGCGGTCCGCCCAGCGGGCGGCGAGGCGGGCGCGGGCGTCGCCGAACACGGTCATGAAGTGGCAGTCGACGGCGATCGCCGGGCCGAACGCGGCGGTGAGCTCGTCGAGGCGGACCTGGCCGACGTAGGCCCAGACGCACAGCACGTCGGAGAAGTAGTCGACCTGGACAGGGGCGGGTGCCGACATCGGCGCATCATCGCTCATCGGCGCTCATCGGCGCGAGGTCGGCAGGTCGGTGCGCCGGCGGCTTGCGGTCGCACCGCAACGCGGGTCAGATCGCGTGGTGGACGGTCCTGCAGTAACCGCTCGTCCCGTCGGGGCCCCCGCGCCGGGCGCGGAGGAGGCCTCGGCGTGGGTCGCCACGGTCGTCGAGCTGCTGCTCACGGTCGGGCACATCGACGGGCTGTTCCACCACCGCGAGCAGGTGTTCGTCCAGCAGTACCTCGAGTCGGTGATCCGCGCGACCGAGCAGTCCGCGGCCGGCACCGCCGACGAGCGGGCGCGGCTGGGCCAGGCGTGGCGGGCGCACTTCGCGACGCTGCACGCGCGGCTGGGGGCCGAGGTCGAGGCGCTCGCGGGCGAGGTCGTGCCGCGCGGCGACGGCACGTTCGTGTCGACCAAGCTGACGACGCGCGCGGTGACGCTGTTCCGCGGGCTGGCCGGGCCGGCGCAGGCGGCGGTGCTCGAGCTGGTGGCGGGCATGGTCCACGCCGACGGCGTGGTCGATCCGCTGGAGGTCGGGCTGTACAACGAGCTGCTCGGGTACTTCACGGCGCCCGCGCCGGCCGCGGCGTCGGCGGCGCCGGCGCCCGGGCGGGCAGGGCAGTCCCGCCCGCTGGTGATCAGCCCGCCGCAGCCGTACGAGCTCAAGACCTCGTCGCACCCGCTGCTCGATCCGCTGGAGCAGACGTACTCGCCGCACCCCACGGAGCTGCAGTCGCAGCTGGCGCGGGACTACCAGCTCGTCCTGCACGCGATCGAGGCGTGGCAGCGGCAGCGCGCCCTCGGCGCCGGCCTCCTCTCCGGGGTTGATGAAGCCACGAAGATCCCTGCGGGAGCGCGGTTCCTGGACGACCACGTCCACGTGATCAAGCCGGCGCAGCCGACCGAGCTGGTCGTGCTGGGTGATCTGCACGGCTGCTACGGCTGCCTCAAGGCCGCGCTCTTGCAGTCAGACTTCATCCGGAGGGTGTGGCTGCACCAGTGGGACCCCGCCCGGTACCCGGACATCAAGCTGGTGATGCTCGGGGACTACATCGACCGAGGGAGGTTCAGCTTCGACGGCGTGCTGCGCGCGGCGCTGCAGCTGTTCGTCGCCATGCCGGACAACGTCGTGCTCCTGCGCGGCAACCACGAGTACTTCGTGTGGCTCGAGCAGCGGATGTACAGCGGCGTGCACCCGGCCGAGGCGCTGACGTCGATCACGCCGTACGTGCCGCCGGCGATGCTCGAGGGGTACCGCGTGCTGTTCGAGCAGATGCCGACGTCGCTGGTGTTCGACCGGCTGCTGTTCGTGCACGGTGGCATCCCGCGCGACGACACGTTCGCGGCGAAGTGGCGCGACCTGTCGAGCCTCAACGACCCCGAGGTGCGCTGGCAGATGCTGTGGAGCGACCCGGTCGTCGGCGAGCACGTGCCGGTCGAGCTGCAGCGCAAGAATCCCCGCTTCGGGTTCGGCCGCGGCCAGTTCCGCGCGTTCATGGAGCGCACCGGGGTTGATGTGATGATCCGCGGCCACGAGCAGATCGACGCCGGGTTCGACGTCATCTACGACCTCGGCGACCGCCTGCTGCTCAGCCTGTTCTCGGCCGGCGGCCACGACAACGCCGATCTCCCCGAAGGCGCGCCGTACCGCCGCGTCACTCCGATGGCGCTCACGATCCTCCACGACGCCAGCGCCGGCCCGCCGCGCGCCTACCCGTGGCCGATCGCCTACCAGCCGTTCAACTACGCTCCGTACAACGGTTTCCACCGCGACCTGCCGCTGCTGCAGTTCCGCACGGCCTAGCCTGCCGAGCGGCCACCGCTCGTGGTCACCCCTCCGGGGTTGATGAGGTGGCCGAATGACGTGGCCATGACCACGCGCGCCGGATCGCGCGCGCCGCGTCTACTCGACGTGCAGGATGCCCGTGAAGCCGTGGACCTGGCAGTAGAAGTCGTAGTCGCCGGGCTCGAAGAACCGAAAGCACGCCTCCTCGCCCTGCCCGATCGCGAACAGGCCGGCGGGGATCGAGTGCGCCGTATGTCCGGCCGAGAGCTGCCACATCACGACGTCACCGACCGCGACCGTGGCCGGGTCCGGGTAGTACTCGCCACCCGCGGTTCCGATCACCACGGCTGGATCGATCTGGGAGCACGACACCTCGATGAGCGCCGCCGCGGGCGAGTCCGCTGAGGCGTCGACCCCTTCGGCCACGCCGCCGCCGCACGCCGCCAGGAACAGGAGCGCACACCTTCTCATCGTGCGAATCCTAGTCCCACGCCGTGCGGCTCGCGCCGCGGCGAGCTGCCGCACCGTTCTCCGCTCGATCGCGTGCGCCGTCGCGATCGTCAGCCGGTCGCGGGCGCCGTCGGTACCTTGACGAACTTGCTGAGCCAGTAGGTACCCGCCGGGAAGACCGCGGGCTCGCCAGCGAGCCATGCCTTCCGAGCCACCCGATACGCGTCGATGAACGCGCGGTTCCGCGCGAGCGCCTCGACCCGCGACCACCGGCTGCGCGCCGCGATCGAGGGGCGCAGCCCTCCTCGAGGCGTCGACGTCGTGGGCGTCGCGCTCCACGGCTGTCGAAGCACCGCCGCGCGACCCATGACCTTCCGTCCTGCGCGGCGGCGCTCCTCGTTGAAGGACTCCACCGCGCGGTCGATCTGCTCCTTCACCTCACGACGGAACGTCTCGGCGTCGCCGAGCTCCGGCGGGATCGTCAGCTCGAGGATCGCACTGGCCGGCATCTTGCCGCCTTCACGGAAGTACCAGGTCGGGCGCGTCGCCTGCAGCGGGCGGCCGGAGAGCAACGCGGCGAGCCCGTTCACGCCGGGCCAGTCCTCGACGTGCTCGACGAGGCCGTCCTTGACCGGGTTCGTGGCGGCGTACACCAGCTTCGCGATGACATCCTGGCGGTCGACGAGCTGCACCAGGCTGACCTGCTCCGCCGACCACAGGTTCTCCGTTCGTCCCAGGCGCACGTTCATCGCCTTGGCCACGGTCCGGTGGAGGTGCTGCACGAACTCGACGATCCGTCCGTCGCGGTCGAAGACGATCGTGTGGTGGTGGTTCGACAGGAACGACGGCAGGATCACGTCGATGCCGAAGCGCTGCGCCGCCTCGGCCAGGCAGTAGACGATCAGGTTGTTCGTCTCCGCGTCGGGTCTCAGCAGCAGCATCCGCAGCAAGCAGCGTCGCGTGATCATGTAGAAGCGGCCCGGGAGGATCTGGCGAGGGAGGGACATGCCGGGCGCGATCAGCAGGACTCGTGCCGTTCGTAAGTGGCTGCAACTTCGCGCGCGAGTGGCCGGATTCGTCCGGCTCGCGGACGGGTGGGGTCCGGGATCCGGACACTCCCGGACAGCGGCTCCATGCGCGGCGCTGCTCGGGGCGAAGTCAAGCCACTCGTGGAGCCAAGCCCGGAGCGGGGCGCGGGGGAGGTGCCCGCGCGGGATCGTGAGGAGATTAACCCCGGTGAGGAAGGCGGTTCGGACTCACGGTGCCTGGGACCCGTGACGACGACGAGATTCGCCCGTGCGAGCGGGCCGCGAACTAACCCTGGTGAGGGGCGAACGTCGTCGCGGCGCGCGTGCCCTCAGGGTGTCTCGGCCAGCAGCGCGTCGATCCACGCGCGCATCTGCGCGGCGTCCGCGCTGCCGGGGGCGTACGAGCCGCCGGTGTGGACGAACCGCACGACGCCGCGTCGATCGATCAGGAAGGAGAGGCTGGTCCACGACTCGGGGTGATCGTCGAGCCACCACCGCCGCAGCGTGCGCCAGTCGCGATCGATCGCGACGGGGAACGTGAAGCCGAAGCGCGCGACCAGCGCCCGGACGTCGTCCTCGACCAGCGGCGCGTCGCTCTTGTGGTGGTACAGGCCGACCACCCGCAGGCCACGCGCCGCGAGCTCGTCGTGCAGCGCCACCAGCGTCGGCGCGGTCGCCGCGCAGTAGGGGCAGCCCTCGGTGAACCAGCGCACGAGCACGACGTCGCCTCGCAGCGCCTCGACGGCGAGCGGCGCCGCGTTCAGCCATGTATCGACGTCCCACGCCGGCGCGGGCTTGCCGACGATCGTCGTCGCGTCGAGCCGGTCGGAGTCGGGGCCGATCGCGATCGGCGGCGCGGCCGCCGTCTTCGCCGGCGGCGCCTCGGCCTCGGCGCCCCCGGAAGCACCGCACGCGGCCATCAGGACGGTCGCGATCATCCACGCCGCCGCGGGAGAGTGCTCCTTCATGCTGGCTCCGGACCACGCGCCGCGCGTCGCCATTCCCGTCCCGTGCGCGCCATCACCGCGCGTTCCCGGTCGCCGGGTGGTGCGAGTGCCAGCCCACCGCCGGCTTGCCGCGCTTGTCGATGTAGTCGCCCCACAGCATCTCGTGGTGATCCGCCGGCGCCACGCCGCCGTCCTCGTCCTCCTCGTACACCATGTGCTTGGTCGCGAAGTCTTCACCCGGGTGCCGTCGCCGGCTCGCGTCCGCGCCCACGCCGGCGTCCACCGGCGCGGCCTCTCGCGTGGCCGTCGGCGCCGGCGCGCGGGCGACGGGCTCCGCCGTGCCGCACGCCCCGGCCAGCATCAGCAGCAACGCGAGGGCTGTTCTCACGCGCCGATCCTACGCTCGCGGTCGTGGGCGCGTCGACCCGCCAGGCGTGACGTGCGCCGGCCCGCGCCCCGTGGCACACCTTGTGAGCGCCGTGCCCACCCTGGCTCGCCCTGCCATCTGCCTCGCGCTGACGCTCGCCGCGCTCGGCGTCGGAGCCTGCCATCGCGCCGCGCCGTCGACGATCGCGCGCGCGCCGTCGCCCGCCGTCGCCGCCGCGCACCCGGCGAGGCCCGTCGCCCCCGAGCCCTCCACCCCGTCGCGTCCGCCGCGGCGCATCCTCACGACGACCTCGTCGCTGGTCGTGCTCGAGCCGATCCGCTTCGTCGGCGCGACCGACGCGCTCGATCCCCGTTCGGCCGCGACGCTGGACGCGGTCGCCGCCGGCTTCCTCGTCCACGCCGACCTCGCGCTGATCGAGGTGCGCGCCTACGCCGCCGACGTGCCACCGCAGGCACGCCCGCCGCTCGCCGCCGCCCGAGCCGTCCGCGTGGTCGAGGCGCTCGTGGCGCGCGGCGTCCCGCGCGCTCGCCTCGTGCCCGCCGGGGACGCGACCGCGCCGGCCGCCACCGCCGCGGCACCGGCCGAGCTGCGCATCCTCCGCCGCCGCGGCGGCTGACCCCTCGCATCGCGTGCCTGGTATCGTGGCGCGTGATGTCCCCGCTCCGCTCCCTGTCGTGCGCGCTGGCGCTGGCGCTCGCGCTCGCCGCCTGCGGCGACGACGACGCCACCACCCCTGACGCCGGCACCGACGGTTGGACCGTCGAGTCGTTCTGCGCCGCCCACGCCGAGCGCATGTGCGGCGGCCTGCAGGCGTGCGGCTGTCGGTTCGACGTCCGCCCGTACGACGCCGCGGGCTGCCAGGCCGCCCGCGCGGCCGACTGCGAGGCGCAGTTCGCCCAGGTCGAGGCCGCGATCGACGATGGCACGCTCGCGCTGTCGGCGCCCGCGGTGGAGGCCTGCCTCGATGGCATCGCCGCGCTCGCCGACGCCTGCGCCTACCCGACGGGCCACTCGGCCGACCTCGCGGCGTGCCCGCGCGCCGTCGTCGCGACCGCGGCCATGGGCGAGACCTGCGGCCTCGACGGCGCCGGCCCGTGCGCCGACGGGGCCGGCATGTGCGTGCCGCCCGAGGGCGGCGGCCCCGGCCTGTGCACCGCGGTGCCGGCGGCCGGCGAGCCGTGCCCGCTCGGCGCTTGCGCTCCGGGGTTGGTGTGCAAGCTCGGAGATCCAGCGACTTGCGCCGCGCCGGCCGCGGCGGACGCGCTGTGTCAGGACGACCGCGAGTGCGCGGCCGGGCTGACCTGCCTGCCCGATGGCACGTGCGGCGCGCCGGGCGGGCTGGACGCGCCGTGCTTCGATCGCACCGACTGCGCCGACGGGCTGTCGTGCCCGGCCGGCGCGTGCACCGCCGGCACGCCGCTGGGGGAGCCGTGCAGCGGGCCCGACGCGTGCGGCGCGACCCGCGGCTGCGCGCGCGCGCCGGAGAACCGCACGTGCGGCGCGCCCGGCGCCGTCGACGATCCGTGCACGGACGGCACCTGCGGCGCCGGCCTCGGCTGCGCGCAGGCGACGATGACCTGCCAGCCGCTGCCCGGCGAGGACCAGCCGTGCCTCGACGGCTTCGGCTGCGCCGACGGCCTCACCTGCGCCCTCGCCTCCACGACCTGCGTCGCGCTGCCCGGCGCCGGCGAGGCGTGCGCCGACGGCTTCGTCCGCTGCGCGCCCGGCCTGGGCTGCCGCGACAGCGACCAGACGTGCCAGCCCGCCTCGACCGCCACCGAGGGCCAGCCGTGCCTGCCCAACGGCGAGGACTACCTGTGCGCCGACGGCCTCGGCTGCGACTTCGCGCCCGAGGGCTCGATCTGCATCGCCGTCGGCGACGCCGGCGACCCTTGCACCAACGATCGCGTGTGCGTCGATGGCACCTACTGCGAGTTCTCGCTGCTCGAGTGCGCCGACACGCTCGCGCCCGGCGCGAGCTGCGAGGACGGCAACGAGTGCAGCGCGGGCGCCGAGTGCGCGCCGCAGCCGTCCGGGTTCGAGTGCACCGCGCTGCCCGGCAGCGGCGAGCCGTGCTTCGAGGGCTGCGCCGACGGCCTGACCTGCCAGGGCGCCGGCGGCGCGTGCACCGCCGAGCTGTGCACGCTGCCGTGATCGCCTGCCGCCCCGGGTAAGATGGGGCCCTCTTGTCCGACCCCCGCGATCGGTCCGGCTCCGCACTCGACGACACCGTCGCAGCCTCCGCTGCGACCTCGGAGACCGTCGCGGCCGAGGCGCGCGACGCCAGCCTCATCGCCGCGGCCGAGACCGTCGCCGCCTCCGGCTCGGTCACCTCGCCATCCGCGAGCGTGATCACGTCGTCGCCGTCCGCGGTGACCGCCGACTCGCGCGTCAGCTCCGACGTCGCCCGGTCGACGGTCGGCAACGAGCTGCGCGGCGCCACGGTCGAGCGGTTCTCCCGCGTCGGGCGCGAGCGGTTCGAGCTGCTCGACGAGCTCGCGCGCGGGGGCCTCGGCCGGGTGTTCCGCGCCCGCGATCCGCGCACCGGCCGGATCGTGGCGATCAAGGAGGTCCTGCGCGCCCAGCCCGACATCATGCTGCGGTTCGCGCGCGAGGCGCTCGTCACCGCCAACCTCCAGCACCCGTCGATCGTCCCGGTCTACGAGGTCGGGCGGTGGCCCGACGGCGAGCCGTTCTACGCGATGAAGCTGGTCGAGGGGCGCACGCTCGACGCGCTGATCCGCGACGCGGCGACGACCGAGCAGCGCGTCGCGCTGCTGTCCCACGTCATCGACGTCGCCGACGCGGTCGCCTACGCCCACGGCGAGCGGGTGATCCACCGCGACCTCAAGCCGGCCAACATCCTCGTCGGCGCCTACGGCGAGACGGTGGTGATCGACTGGGGCCTGGCCAAGAACGTCGCCACCGGCGAGGAGCTCGACGCGCTGCCGGTCGCCAGCACGCTGCCGCCCGACCAGGACGAGACGGTCGTGGGCGCGGTCGTCGGCACGCCGGCGTACATGGCGCCCGAGCAGGCGCTCGGCGACAAGCTCGACGAGCGGGCCGACGTCTACGCGATCGGCGCGATCCTCTACCACGCGCTCGGCGGGGCTCGCCCCTACGCCGAGGCGCAGGGCGTCGGCGAGCTGATCGCGATGGTGGCGAGCCGCCCGCCGCGACCGCTGCCGGAGCTCGCGCCGGATCTGCCCGCGGAGCTGCTCGCGATCGTCGCCAAGGCGATGGCGCGCGATCCGGCGGCGCGCTACCCCACCGCGCGCGAGCTCGCGCTCGATCTGCGCCGGTTCCAGTCGGGGCAGATCGTCGGCGCGCACCGCTACACCTCGCGGCAGCTGGTCCGCCGGTGGATCGCGCGCCACCGCACGCTCGTCGCCGCGTCGACGGTCGCGCTCGCCGTCGCGGTCGTCGTCGGCGCGCTCGCGATCCGCGGGATCGCTCGCGAGCGCGACGAGGCCGACCGCCAGCGCGGGATCGCCCAGCGCGAGCGCGCCGACGCCACCGCCGCGCGCGAGCTCGCGGAGCGCCGGTTCGCCGACAGCCTCGAGGAGCTCGCACGCCAGGCCGTGCTCGCGCGAGAGCCGGAGCGCGCGTTGCCGCTGCTCGCCGGCGCCGCCGCCGGCCGCGGCGGCGCGGCGGCCGCGCTCGACGGGCCCGCCGGCGTGCTCGCGGCGCGCGCGCTCGCGACCTACGACGGCTTCCTCGGCGTCGCGCCGGGCCCGGCCGGCAGCGTCACCTCGGGCTTCGTCCACGACGGCGTCGTCGTCACCGCGGATCGCGCCGGCACGATCCGCGGGTGGGATCTCGCCGCCCGCCGCGAGCGCTGGTCGCACGCCGGCGCGTGGCTGATCGCGCCGTCGGCGAGCGGCGCGCTGGCGCTCGGCGTCGACGCGACGGGCGCGGTCTCCGTGCGCCGCGCCGCCGACGGCGAGCTCGTCGGGCGCTGGCAGGTGCCGGCCGGCAGCGACGTCGAGGCGCCGTCGCTGCTCGCGTGGGGCGGCGACGCCCGGTTCGCGCTCGTCACCGCCGACGGGCGGCTCTACCTCGGCGCGCCCGACGCGCCGGCGCTGATCGCGGGCGCGCCGCGGCGCGGCGCGATCCACGCGCTCGCGTTCTCGCCCGACGGCAAGACCCTGGCCGCCGCCGGCGCGGACGGCGTCACGACGCTGCACGACGCGGCGACCGGCGCGCTCCTCGCCCGCCTCGTCCCCGACGCGCCGAGCGATCCCGCCGACGCGCTGTGGCTCGACGACGGCCGGCTCGTCACGGGCGACGCCCAGGGCGTGGCGCGGGTGTGGGACGTCGCGCGTCGTCGCGTCGTGCGCGCGCTGCGCCACCCGGCCGACATCTACGGCCTCGCCGCGAGCCGCGGTCCCACCCCGTGGCTGGCAACGTTCGGCCACGGCCAGGTCGTCGTCGTCTGGGATCCGGACACCGGCGCCGAGCGCGCGCGCCTCGACGGGCACGTCCACGGCACCGACCTCGCCGGCGGGGCCGGCGCGACGCTGGTCACGACCGACGAGGCCGGCAACGCGCACGTGTGGGACGCGTCGACCGGTCAGCGCCTGGCGTCGCTGCCCAACGAGGGTCCGCTGCTCCACGCCTCGGTGTCGCGCGACGGCGTCGTCGCGCTGTACGGCGAGGCGCGGATCCGGGTGTGGTCGCGCGTCAGCGCCGGGCTCACCCAGCTGGAGGGCCACACCGCGCGGATCCGCGGCCTCGAGATCGCGGCCGGCGCCGCTGGCGACGTGGTGTGGACCGCGTCGCACGACGGCACCGCGCGCGGCGTCACGCTCGCCACCGGCGCGGCGGTCGTGCTCGGCGAGCCCGGCCAGTTCACGGAGCCCCCGATGCGCGTCGCCCCGGCCACCCTGCCTCCCATCTACCCGGGTGGTCTGCGCTCGCTGCGGGTGTCCCCCGACGGCGAGACGGTGTTCACCGCCGGCGAGGACGGGACGATCGGCGTGTGGGACGCGCGGGCCTCCGCGCCGGCGCCGCGCGCGGTGTGGCGCGGGCACGTCGGCCGCGTCCGTCACCTCGTCCTCAGCCGCGACGGCCGGTTCGCGTACTCGGTCGACAGCACGACGCTGCGCAAGTGGGACGTCGCGACGGGCGCGCAGCTCGCCGAGGCGCCGCTGCCCGATCGCGGATGGGAGGTGGCGCTCGCCGACGGTGAGCAGGTCGTGGTCGTGCTGACCGAAGCCGCGCAGCAGACGGTGCTCGCCCGCGCCGCCGATCTCGCCCCGATCTCCGTGATCACCGATCGCCACCTGCCCCCGACGATCGTGGCGGACGACGCGCGCGTGCTGATCGCCGGCCGGTTGCGGCTCGCGGCGGTCGCCGTCGCCGGCGTCGGCGCCGGGCGCGCCGTCGCCGACGGCGCGTTCACGGTCACCTCGGCGGCCGCGCTCGGGCCGGTGGACCGGCCGCGCTGGCTGGTCGTCGGCAGCCAGGTCGGCGACGCGACGCTGTTCACCTGGCCCGAGCTGACGCCGGTGCGCAGCTGGCGAGCGGACCAGGGCATCCTCGCGACCCGGTTCCGGCCCGACGGGGCGATCGTCGCCACGATCGGCGGGCGCTACCTCCGGCTGTGGGATCCCGCGACCGGGCGGCTACTCGACGAGCTGGAGGCGTCGTTCCTGCTCACCCAGCTCGCGTGGTCGCCCGACGGTCGGCGGCTCGCGGTCGCGGGCGCCTCGGGCACGGTCCTGGTGTGGGACCTCACCCCGCCGGATCCCGCGCGGCTCGCGGCGGTGACGCGCTGCACGTCGCCGTGGCGGCTCGAGGACGCGGTGCTCGTCGCCGCGCCGTTCGACGCCGACGCCTGCGCCGCGCTGCGGCCGTGACCCGGCGCTCGGCCCTCCTCACACCACCGCGGCGCGCGTCAGCAGCCACGCCGCCGCGCCCAGCGCGAGCACGACCGCGGCGCCGCCGGCGGCGAGCGCGCGGCGCCGGCCGCGCAGCGCGGCGACGGCCTGGTCGAGGGTCGCGAGCGTGTCGTGCAGGCGCGAGCGCAGCGTCGCGAGCGGCGGGCGGTCGACCAGGCTGTCGGTCCCGCAGTACGCGCAGGTCGCGGCGATCGCGTCGGGCGCCAGCGTCAGCGGCGCGCCGCACCGCCGGCACGACGGCGCGGAAGTGCCGGCCGCGGGCGGCGCCGCGACCAGCGCGTCGGCGACGCGGACCACGGTCGCGTTGACCGCGTGGACCCACAGGTAGAGCGCCGCGCCCGGTCCGATCGCCGGCACCGCGGCGAGCGCGAGCACCTCCAGCCGGGCCCACGGCGGCGACGGCAGCACCGTCGCGATCACCGTCGCGATCACCGGCAGCACG
>WYBA01000298.1 GCA_011526095.1 Myxococcales bacterium
CCCCCTCACCTGAACCCAACACTTCGTGTTGTTGGGGGCGGCCCCATTGTGCGGGGGTGCTTGGGGGGCCTGTCCACCGGGCCCCACGACTCAGGGCGAACGGGTGGGAATCACACCTGGTTCGGTGACCCGAGAAGTGATCAATCCTGAGGGCCAGCCTGCCAGCTCCTCCGCCGGATCTCCGACGACGGACGCGCAGCTCAAAGGTCGGCACGCGACGGCAGACACGCGCTGGGCGTGCGCTACGCTGCCGCGTCGTGCCGTCACGTCTCCGCGTCCACCTCGCGCTGCTGGCGGTGCAGGTGGCGTTCGCGTCGCTGTCGATCGCGGGCAAGCGCGTGATGGAGGAGCTGCCGCCGTTCGCGGTGGTCGCGCTGCGGACGCCGCCGGCGGCGATCGTGCTGTGGCTGATCGCGTTCGCGCGGCGGCGGTGGCGGATCCCACTGCGCGACGTCGCGGCGCTCGCCGGGCTGGCGGTGCTCGGGATCGCGGGCAACCAGCTCTTGTTCATCGCCGGGCTGTCGCGCACGACGGCGACGACCGCGGTCGTGCTCGGGACGACGATCCCGGTGTTCACCGTCGGGATCGCGATCCTGGCGCGGCGCGAGCGCGCGACGGTGCTGCGCGTGGCCGGCGTCGGGCTGGCGTTCGGGGGCGCGGTCGTGACGATCGGCGGCGGCGCGCTCGCGGGCGGCTCGCACCTGACCGGCGACCTGCTGATCGTCGCGAACTCGCTGTCGTACGCGCTGTACCTCGTGCTCAGCCGGCCGGTGGTGACCCGGCACGACCCGCTGGTGGTGATCACGTGGGTGATGACGTTCGGCGCGGTGATGGTGCTGCCTTTCGGCGCGGCCGACGCCGCGGCGCACGCGCCGTCGATGTCGGCGGGCGGGTGGATGGCGATGGCGTGGATCGTCGGCGCCGCGACCGTCGGTACGTACGCGCTCAACGCCTGGGCGCTGCGCCACGCGCCGTCGTCGCTGGTCGCGACGTACATCTACGTGCAGCCGCCGGTCGCGGCGGTGATGGCCGCGATCTACCTGGGCGAACGCCCCGGCCCGGGCACGCTCGCCGGCGCCGCGATGATCGCCGTCGGGATCTGGACGGTGAGCCGGTCGCGGTGAGGCGCATGGGTCAGTCGAGCATGAAGCGCTGCTGGATCCGCGCCGCGACGGGTGCGCCGGCGTCGTCGCGCGCCGGGTCGTAACGGAACCGCCAGACCGCGGTCTGCGCCGCGTCGGCGCGGCGGTCGCGACGGCTCGAGGTGAGGCGCACGCCGACGACGTAGCCCTCGGCGTCGATCGCGAGCTCGGCGACGTAGACCTCGCCGTCGGACTCGGCGCGGAAGCGGCGCGGGTAGATGAGGATCGGCGGGCGCGCGAGCGAGCGAGCCCGGGTGGCGGCCGGGGTGGGCGGCGGCGGTGGCGGAGGGGGCGGCGCGGTCGAGGACGTGCGCGCCGCGCGGCCGAGGCGCCCGTCGCCGTCTCCGTCTCCGCCTCCGTCTCCGCTTCCGTCTCCGCCTCCGTCTCCGCCTCCGTCTCCGCCTCCGTCTCCGCCTCCGTCTCCGTCTCCGCCTCCGTCTCCGCCTCCGTCTCGCGGCGTCCGGTCTTCGGACACGATCACCCCGACCGCGGGCGGCGCCTCGGCGCGAGGTGCCGCGGACCGCGCGCGCCTCGGGCGGACGACGCGCGGCGCCGCCTGCGCGGGCGCGCCCGGTGCAGGCTCGACCGCACCGCCTCCGCCTCCGCCTCCGGTCGCAGGCGGCACCTCGACCACCTCGACCACCTCGACCACCTCGACCACCTCGACCACCGTCCGGTCCTCGGCCGTCCGCCCACCGGACGGCCGGATCCCGGACACGGCCAGCACCGCGAGCAACGCGAGGTGCAGCGCGGCGGAGAGCAGCCACGCGCGGGGCCGGGAGCGCATGCGTCGATCGTCCGCCTGACCGGACGGTTTCGCCCTGGGTTGCCGCTGACTTGGACTGAACGGTCCGAGAGGCCCTGATTTTCCTGGTTGACGCCGCGTCATGGGCGGGTGTACCCGTCCCACCCACACACGCGCCGGGGAGGCGCACCGGAACATGTCCCGCACCCTCGTCTTCGTCCTGATCTCGGCCGCGGCCTTCGGCTGCAAGTTCGACCCGGCCGGGGCCCCGATGGATGACAGCGCAGGCGGTGCGGACGCGGCCGGCGGCGACGACGACCCCACTCCGGACGCCTCGATCCTCCCGATCGACGCGCGGCCCCCGATCGACGCGGCCCCGCCGCCGCCGATCGACGCGCCGAGCCTGTCCGCGCCCGGCGGCGACTGCACGTGCGACGCGGACTGCGCCGGCGAGCCCGGGCACCCCGGCATGTGCGTCTACGGCGTGTGCATGCAGCGCGCCTCGGGCATGTGCGAGTTCGGCGGCTCCACCGGAGAGTGCCCCGACGGCTCGCGCTGCTGGTTCGTCGACGGCGCCAGCGTCGGGCCGGTGTGCTGGCCCGACTGCTCCGCCCACACGTGCACCGGCGACTGCGACGGCGACGACTCGTGCGTGCCCGCCCCGCTCGACGACTGCGACGCCTCGTGCGGCGCGGTCTGCGGAAGCTGACCGGCGCCGGTCAGTCGTAGTCGCACAGGTCGGCGAACAGCGCCCCGACCTCGTAGTGACCACGACCGGTCAGCGCGATCGAGGCGTCCTGCGCGACCGAGCCCGGGATCCACACGCGCAGCTCGCCCCGCGCCTCGACCGTGATCGCGAACGCGCCGGACGCATCCGGGCGCGTCCGCGTGTCCCCGGCGGCGACGACGACGGCGCCGACCTCGCCGCACGCCACGGTCCCGACCTCCCCGGTGATCACCGCGCGCTCGATCGGCGGCGGGACGCCGCGCGGATCGACCTCGAGCACCTCGTCGTCGGTCGCGACGCGCAGGCGCGCGCCGTCGGCACGGAGCTGGAGGTCGTCGCCCAGCGACAGGTCCCAGCGCGGCTCGCCGGTGTCGAGCGCGAGCGCGTACAGCACGCCGCCCTGGGTCTGGACGAACACGAGGTCGTCGACGATCGCGAGGTCGCCGCCGTGCTCGACGGGGAGCGGCCGCGACCAGCGGCGCACCCCGCGGTCGTAGCCGGCGATCACGCCGGCGCCGTCGCCGGTCGCGCTCGCCGCGACCACGCGGTCTCCAACGACGACGGCGCGCGGCCAGGGGTGTGGAGCGTCGTGCGGGTGCTCGGTCGCGGCGCCGGTCGCGACGTCGATGATCACGAGCGAGCGCTCGCCGTGCACGGCGACGACGCGCTCGCCGACGGTGGTCTGGCCCCACTGCGGCAGGTCGACGCGCCACCGCGGCGCGCCGGCGTCGTCGAGCGAGGTGACCACGGTGTGCCACCGCGGCGCGCCGCTGGCGTCGGGGAGCTGCGGCTCCTCGACCCGGATCCGCTCCGCGCCGGGGACGGCCGGCTCGGGGCCGAACGAGAACGACCGGAACCGGTCCCGCGGCTGGCGCGCCACGATCAAGGTGGGCTCCGCCGGCGCCGGCGCGGCCTCGGGGGGAGGCGCGGGCGACTCCGCGCGGCCGCCGCCGCCGCACCCCGGCGCGCTCATCGCGAGGGCCACGGCCAGGGCGCGGCCACGTTCGACCACCATCCCCGACAGACGCCCGGCCGACGCGCGCGATTCCCGGGACAGCTCGTCGCACCACGTCGGCGAGCCGCGAGGTTCACCGCGCGTGTACGATCGCACGATGGGACGAGCGTACCTGGTCCTGGCGGCGATGATCCTCGGCGCGTCGGGCTGCTCGCTCCACGTGTTCGCCGGCGCGGACCGGACCTCGGTCGCGGGCGACGCCGGCTACGGCTGGCACCTCGGGTTCGGCGCGGGCTTCGCGTTCGACCCGCGCCAGAAGGGCGCGATCGCCGTCGCGGCGTCGCGGCGCGCCGACTCGCCGGGCGTCGGCTACGACTCGTACCGCACCGACGGGTGGGAGGCGCGTGGCGCGCTCGACCTGCCGCAGCCGGGCTGGCGCGGCGCGATCGCGGCGCGGCTCGCCACCGGCGAGCAGGCGTACCGCACCGGCGAGACCAGCGCCGAGGGCGGCGGCGGCGCGTGGGGCGTCGCCGTCGGGCTGAGCCGCTACTGGCCGCGCCTCGCCCACGCGATGGAGGTGACCGCCGGCCCGGCGATCTCGAGCTGGGACGGCGGCCTCGGCACGGTGCGCGCGATCGGCTTCGAGGCGCGCTTCACCTGGACGTTCGACGGCATGCTGAAGGTGTTCGCGGCCTGCGGCGAGCAGTGCCTCGCCGAGATCGCCGCGTACAAGCCCAAGGGCTCTGCGACCGGCGCGCACTCGTTCTTCGGCGGCAAGCGCGGGACCGCCTGCTACTACGCGACGCGCCAGGACGCGCGCGGCAACCCGAAGCAGGTGTGGGTGTGTCCGTGATGGCGCGCGCGATGCGCGTTCGCACGTGAGGCCGCCCGCTCCGGCTCCGGCTTCGGCTCCGTCAGTCGCCCGCGAGCCCGGCCGGGCAGCCCGCCGCGCTCACCGCGCCGCCCGCTCCCTCCGCCGGCGACGCCATCAGCACGGCGTCGATCACGACGTTGTCCGTCCGCAGCCCCGCCGGGCCGCGCAGATCGCGCGCCGCGTCCGGCAGCACGCCGTGCCACACGACGGCGCCGTCGATCCACGCGGTCAGCTCGTCGCCGCGGATCTCGGCCTGGAGCGTGTGCTCGACGTTGGGCTCCAGCCGCGGCGCGGTCGCCTTCACGCCCGACTTCAGCTTGGTGTAGCCGCCCGTGCCGCACTCCGCGTGGGTGCGCGCGCCCGGGTTGGCCTTCACCGACACCTCGACGCCCGGGCCCGGCTCGATCCGCCACATCACGTAGACCAGGTTGCAGCCGTCGGCGGCGCGCAGCTTCAACCCGACCTGGCGGCGCACCTGGCCCGAGCCCAGCGCCACCGTGTCCTCGCTGAACCCGCGGTAGGTGAAGCGCAGCGCCGCCGCGTCGCCGGTCGTGCCGGGCGCGACCGCGCGGACCACCGCGTCCGTGATCCGGACACCGTCGCCGTCGGCCTTCACGGCGCCCTTGGTCGCGCACACGCCGGCCGGCGCGACCGCCGCCAGCTCGCTCGCCTCGCCCGCCGGCCCTGGCGCGCGCTGCGCCGCGGCCTTGCCGCTGTCCTTCGCCGCGGCCGCCTCCGAGGCGCCTCGCGAGCAGCCGCCAGCGGCGACCGCCGCGGCGACCGCCAGCGCGAGCCCGGCCGCCGCGGCGCCGTTCACGGCGCGTCCTCGCCCAGGATCTGGCGCAGGCTGGCCACGTGCGCGGCGAAGTACGCGGCCTCGGCGCGCGCGCGCACGGCCTCGAACCACACCGTGTCGCGCAGCCGCCGGCTGTTCTCGCCGCCGATCCGCTCGAGCGCCTGGAGCTGGCCCTCGAGCTCGTCCGCCAGCACCCGCGTCTCCTCGGCGCGCTTGGTCTCGATCTCCAGCAGCGAGCGCAGCCGCGTCATCGCGGCCTGCTCGTCGGCGGCGCGCTCCTGGCGGACCATCCGCCGCCGCCCGGCCGCGGCGCGCTTGTTGCCGCTGCCCTGCAGCAGCCAGCCGGGGTTGAAGCTGACCTGCACCAGCGCGAAGTACGGCGAGCCCGCCGTGTCCTCGCGGTCGTCGATGCCGAGCCGCACGCTCACGTCCCACGCCTTCGCCCGGCGCAGCCCGCCCTCGGCGCGCTCGACCGCGGCGTCGGCCTGGTAGTACGCCAGCGCGGCGCCGCGCATCCCGGCCTCGTCGCCGGGCGGCGGCAGCTCGTCGAGCTCGCGTCGCGTCGCCGCCGCCAGCTCGCGCAGCGCGTCGACCCGCAGCCGCGTCGCGGTCACCTCCTGCGCGGTGGCGCGGCGCGCGTCGAGGTCGCGATCCGCCGCCTTCAGCAGCTTGTCGGCCTCGGCCATCGCGGCGTCGAGCACCGCGGCGCGCGCCTCGAGCGCGCGGTAGGTCGTGCCGCCCTCGACCAGCCCGAGCGCCTCGTGGCGGCGACAGTCCGCCTTCGCGCGCTTGCGCGTCAGCACGCCCTCGTAGATCCCGCTCAGCGAGTAGCTCACGCCGGCGATGAACCGGGTGTCCTCGGTCTGCGCGGTGACGTCGTCGGTGATCGTCGGCTGCTTGCCGTAGCTGAGGAACAGCTCGGGCGAGAACATCAGCGCGCTCTCGGCCGACGCGACCCCGAGCACGTGATCGCAGTAGCCGTCACCCGTCACCTTGGCGTCGGCCTTGGCGTCGGACTTCGAGGCAGCTTGCGCGCGCGCGTCGGCGGCGGCGCCGGCGAGCGCGGCCGCGGCGAACGCGGCCGCGAGCGCGGTGGACACGGACACTCTCATGGGACCTCCCGGCGGTGGGGGGACCGAGCTTACAGGAGCAGCGGCGCGCCGCCGACGAACAGGACGTCGTCCTCGGCCGCGTCCGACTCGTCGAGCTGGACCTCGATCATCTGGCCGCGCAGCACCTTCTCGCGGTGCGGGTGCTTGAACGTGACCTCGCCGGGCAGGATCTCGGTGACCTTGCCGACCTTGCCGCAGAACAGCATCTCGGCCCAGCAACCGTAGAGCGGCGCGCCGACCTTGACGTTGTCCATGTTGCCGTAGGGCACGAACGCGACGTTGGCGCCGTCCTCGACCGCGCGCAGGTAGGGCGAGCCGCGCAGGCCCTCGATGATCGCGTCCTGGCGGGCGAGCGCCGCGCGCAGCGCCTCGCGGTTCTCGATCGCCTTGGCGGTCTCGAGCCGCGACATCTCGTACTCCTGCTTGATCCGCAGGACGTCGTAGCTGAGCGCCCCGGCGCCGCCCTTCTCCGACAGGATCGCGTCGAGCGCGGCGGCCTCGGCCTCGAGCTCGGTGGCGCGCGACTCGTACTCGGCCTGGCGCTCGGCGAGCGACAGGTTGGTCGTCGCGATCGCCGCGAGCTGCTGCTTGCCGCTCAGCATCTGGCCGCGGTCGATCAGGCCGGCGGCGTACTCCTCGTTCATCCGCTTGCGCGAGGCGCTCGCGTAGGCGGAGTTCTGCTTCGAGATCTTCGACCGCGCCGCGCCGTACTCCTGCGCGAGGTCGCGGGCGCGGCCCAGCGCGTGCTTGCGCCCCTCGAGGTCGGCGCGGATCGCGTCGGCGAACTGCGCCTGGAACGTCTGCTGGACCTCGATGTAGCGGTCCGCGTGGTTGAGGTCGGCGACGATCCGGTCGCGCGCGTTGGCCTGCTCCGCCAGCTCGGACTGCAGCGCGAGGACCTTCTCGTCGGTCTTCGACACCTTCATCGGCTGCACCCAGCTATCGCTGACGAAGTAGAACAGGCTGGTCGCGATGTAGCCGACGAGGACGAACACGATCAGCGACAGCACCGCGAAGCCCAGGCCGCGGTAGGCGTCGACGATCAGCTTCGCGCGCTTCTTCTTGCCGTCCTCGGCGGGCGGCGGGCCGAGGCCCAGCTGCGTGAAGATCGCCCACCGCGAGTCGGGGTTGGCGACGAGCGGCTGGTAGACCATCGGCTCGGCGTGCGGCGGCGGGACCTTGTCGGTCGCCGGCTCGATGTCGTTGGACGGCGGCGTCGCGAACGGGTCCCGCTCGACGAACGTCGGGTCCGGCGCCAGCGACACCGCGCGCATCACCGACGACGCGCGCGGCGACTTGGTGATCGGGATGACGTTGTGCGCCTCGGGCAGCGCCGGCGCCGGCGCCGGCGCGGGCGGCGCCGCGACCGGCACCGGCAGGGTCGGCGCGACCGCGGGCAGCGACGCGACCGAGCGCGCCGCGACCGCGCGGGCGGCCCCGCCGGGCGCCGGCGGCTGGCGCGACGGGCCCGGCGACGGCGCGGTCCCGGGCAGCGAAGCCGCCCCGGTGTTGCGCGCGGGCAGCGGCAACGACCGCCGCGGCGGCGGCCGGTGCTCGGCGAACTTCGGCGCGGCGGTCACCACGGTGCAGTCCTCGGCCCGGGGCTGGACGGGCTGACCGGGCCGGCTGGCGGGTGGTTGGCGGGGGTCGCGAGACTTTGGTTCGGGCATCGTGGGCTCGTCGGGGGGGCGGCGGGGCCGTCCCTGAACCCAGTGCAAACGCGACGCCACGGGCGTGCTCCCCCGAGATCAACGATGTGTCCTCGCGAACATGCCGGTCACTGGTGGGATCTGTCGCCAGGTCTGGGTCCGCCGGCCCCGTGATCCGTAGGCGCGCGCCATCACAAGGCCTTCGATCCACGTCCCGCGCTGGCCGCTCGGGCACGGCATCGCTCTTGCTGTGACACGGAGTCACCCGCCGTGTCCGCCTTCCCCATCTACCTGTTCATCTTCATCGTCTTCCTGAACCGCTACGTGTTCGGGCTCTACCTGTCGCTGGTCAAGCGCAACAAGTTCGACGAGAAGATCGAGGGGTACGAGCCGACGATCACCGTGGTCGTCCCGCTCTACAACGAGGGCAAGTCGATCTACGACACGATCGTGTCGCTGGTGAAGCTCGAGTATCCCAAGGAGAAGCTCGAGATCACCGTCGTCGACGACTGCTCGACCGACGACAGCTACGAGTGGGCGATGAAGGCCGCCCGCGAGTTCGACAACGTCCGCGTGCTGCGCAACCCGTACAACATGGGCAAGCGCAAGGGCATCAACCACGCGGTGCGCGAGTCGAAGTCCGAGATCATCGTCTCGGTCGACTCCGACGTGATCGTCTACCCGAGCGCGCTGCGCGAGCTGGTCGCGCGGTTCGTCGCGCCGGACATCGCCGCGGTCGGCGGCCGCGTCCACGTCTCGAACCCCAACGACAACTGGCTGTCGAAGCTCCAGACGATCAAGTACTACTTCGGCCAGGAGCACCTGAAGAACCTCGAGCGGTCGCTCAAGAGCGTGATGTGCCTGTCGGGGTGCCTCACCGCGTACCGCCGCACCGTGCTGATCCAGCTCGAGCCGATCCTCGAGGACCGCAACATCCTCGGCGTGCCGATCAAGTACGGCGAGGACCGGTTCCTGACCCGCCAGATCGTCAAGGCCGGCTACCGCACGTGCATGACGATGGACGCGATGTGCTTCACCAAGGCGCCGACGACGCTGCGCGGCTACTTCAACCAGCAGCTGCGGTGGAAGCGCTCCAACATCGTCGACTTCGCCCTCGGCATCGGCCACGCCTGGAAGCTGCACCCGCTGCTGTGCATCCAGTACCTGTCGATGTTCATGCTGCTGCTGGTCTACCCGTTCGTGATCATCCAGCACGTGCTCGAGGGTGAGTTCCTCGACCTCACGATGTTCCACCTCGCGGTGATCGCCGCGTTCGGCATGCTGTACTACTTCGCGCCGTCGACCCGCCGCCTGCCACCGTGGCTGCGCGTCCACCCGATCGCGTTCCTGCCGATGGCCGTGCTGATGCCGGTCGCCTACGTGCTGCTGACGCCGCTGGGCCTGTTCACGCTCGACACCTCGAGCTGGGAGACGCGCGGCCACGTCGCCGGCGCGCCGCCGGCCGCCGCGGCAGCCGCCGCAGCGCCCGCGCACGCGCCGGCGCTGCCGCTGCCGCCGGGAGGCCCGGCGTCGTGATCGTCGCGGCGCACCAGCCGGCCTACCTGCCGTGGCTCGGCTACCTCGACAAGGTGGCCAAGGCCGACGTGTTCGTGGTGATGGACGATCTCCAGTACGAGAAGGAGAACTTCCAGAACCGCAACCGCGTCAAGGTCAACAACGGAACGACGTGGCTGACGGTCCCGCTCGAGCAGGGCACGCAGGCCGACCGGATCTGCGACAAGCGGATCCACAACGGCGGCAGCCCGAAGGAGCACTGGCAGCGCCGGGCGTGGGAGACGCTCCGCATCCACTACGGCAAGGCGCCGCACTTCGCGCGCTACGCCGAGGAGCTGGAGGACGTGTTCACGCGGCGATGGGACCGGCTGGTCGACGTCGACGCGCACATGCTCGGCCTGGCGCGGCGCTGGCTCGGGATCACCCGGCCGGTGCTCCACGCGTCGTCGCTGGACCTGCAGGGCCAGAAGACCGACAGGATCATCGACCTGTGCAAGAAGGTCGGCGCGAAGGTCTACCTGTCCGGCCGCGGCGGCTCGACCGACTACCTCGACGTCGAGGCGCTCGCGCGCGCCGGGATCACCGTGATGTGGCAGCAGTTCGTCCACCCGGTCTACCCGCAGCGCTACGGCCACCTCGGCTTCTTCTCGCACCTGGCGTTCCTCGACCTGGTGCTCAACTGCGGCCCGGCGAGCCGCGACATGCTGTTCCCTGCGGCGGAGGCGATGACGCGATGAACCGGATCTTCGACGAAGAGAAGGGCGGGCGCGTGCTCGCGTTCGGCGCCCACCCCGACGACCTCGAGGTCGGCGCGGGCGGCCTGCTCGCGCGGCTGTCCGACGAGGGCGCCGACGTCTACATGGCGATCGTCTCGATCCCCAACCGCGCCGAGGAGCGCCGGGTCGAGGCGCGCGCCAGCGCCGAGCTGATCGGCGCGGACCTGTTCATCCTCCACGAGGAGAAGCAGTGCCGCGTCGAGGACATCCCGATGCACGAGCTGGTGCGCCGGATGGACCAGCTCGTCGGCGACATCCGCCCCGACCTGGTGATCACGCACTCCGCGCACGACCTGCACTGGGACCACAGCCTGGTCAACCGCGCGACGGTGTCGGCGCTGCGGCGCACGCCGTGCGACCTGCTGGCGTTCCTGTCGAGCCCGGAGATGAACGCGCAGGCCCGCTCGGTCGGCCAGTGCTTCGCCGATATCTCCAAGACGATGGACAAGAAGATCGAGGCGATCAGCGCGCACAAGTCGCAGCTGTCGCGGCTCGATCTCGAGTCGAGCCGCGACCTCGCGCGCGCGATGGGCCGGATCAGCGGGTACCAGTACGCCGAGGCGTACGAGGTCCTGCGCGTGCGGATCTAGCCGGCTCACCGTCAGAACGCCACCCCGACGGAGACGTCGACCATCCCGCGCTGCTCGCCGCCCGACAGCGCCTCGGTCGGGTGCGGCGGCGGCGCGGCGCCGCGCGGATCGTAGTCGGTCATCGTGTCGAGGCGCCCGCGCTCGACCGTGCCGCCGAGCGCCGCGACGCCGTAGCCGACCTCGACCGTCATCCGGCGGGCGAGCCGCACGCCGGTGGCGACGCGCGCGGCGAGCAGCCCGCCGAGCTCGCCGTCGATCGCGCGATCGTCGAGCCAGCTCAGGCTGCCGCCCGCCGAGAGGTAGGGCACGATCGTGCCGCGGCGCAGCGGCGCGGCGAGGTTGAACGGGTAGAACGCGACGCCGTAGCTGCGGTGCGTGTCGCCGAGGCCGAGCTGCGCCTCGAACCGCAGGAACGCGTTGGGGTGCCCGACCTCGAGCGCCGGCGCGATCACCAGCAGCGTCGAGCGCACACCGAGCGCGCCGCGCTCGATCGGCGCGGTCGCCATGTCCGAGCCGTCGGCGTAGCCGTGCGCCTGGTTGTACGCGTCGGCCGCGGCGTTGTACGCGGCAACGGCCTCGTCGACGCGATCGCCGAGGAACGGCGTGTCGCTCGCGGGCGTGAGCGACAGCGGCGTGACGCCGACGCGCAGCACGCCGCGCTGATCGGCCCGCGCGGCGGTGGGGGACAGGACCGCGGGCGCGAGCGCGCACGCGCACGCGGTGACGATGACGATGGGTCGAGGAGGAGGGGACAACGTGACCTCGGCCCGGCGCCGCCGGGTAGTTCACGGCCCGTGCCACCAAGGGCGCGCGCGATTGCGGCGGGTTGCGCGCGCGGCGGTGGGGGCGCGCCTCCCCGGGTTGGAGGCTGCGCGGGGGTGACGTACTGTCCCGGCGTGGATGGCGCCAGCCCCCAGCTCACCACCCCCGCCCTCGACCTCGCCCGCGCGATCCGGGCGCGCGAGGTGTCGTCGGAGGAGCTGGTGCGCGCGTGCCTCGCGCGCATCGCCGAGGTCGACCCGATGGTCAGCGCGTTCGTCGACGTCCACGCGCGGCGCGCGATCGCCGCGGCGCGCCACGCCGACCGCGAGGTGAAGCGCGCGCGCGGCGCGGCGCTGCCGCCGCTGCACGGCGTGCCGTGCGGGCTCAAGGACGCGGTGTTCGTGCGCGGCGCGATCACGCGGCTGGGCACGCGCGCGCTGCCCCCGATCCTGTCGCCGCTCGACGACCGGATCGCCGCGCGGCTGCGCAAGGGCGGCCTGGTGTTCGTCGGCAAGCTCGCGACGAGCGAGCTCGGCGCGATGCCGGTGACCGAGCCCGACGGCCGGCCGCCGACGCGCAACCCGTGGCGGCTCGATCGCACGCCGGGCGGGTCGAGCGGCGGCTCCGGCGCGGCGATCGCCGCGGGGATGGTGCCGATCGCGCAGGGCTCCGACGGCGCCGGCTCGGTGCGGATCCCGGCGGCGCTGTGCGGGCTGTTCGGGTTCAAGCCGTCGCGCGGCGTCGTGCCGGAGAGCGTCGGCCCGCCGGATCCGCGCGGCCTCGCGATCGCCGGGCCGCTCGCGCGCACCGTCGACGACGCCGCCGCGATGCTCGAGCTGCTCGCCGGGGTCGCGCCCGGAGCGATGACCGCGCCCGCGCCGACCGCGCTGCGCGTCCGCGTCGCGACGCGGACGTCGCTGTGCGTCGCCGAGCCGGAGGTCGCGGCCGCGGTCGAGCGGGTCGCGCGGTGGCTCGAGCGCGCCGGCCACCTCGTCGACGAGGCGCCCGCGCTCGACGCCGAGCTCGACGAGTTCCTGCCGCTGTGGCAGCACGCGATCGGCACCGCGCCGGTCGTCGCGCCGGCGCGGCTGCAGCCGGTGACGCGGTGGCTGCGCGACGCCGGGCGCAAGCTCGACGCGCGCGACGTCGCCGCGCGCCACGACCAGCTCGCGGCGCGCGTGCGCGCCTGGTACGGCGACGCGCAGCTGATGATCACCCCGACCGTCGCGGTGCCGCCGCCCGCGATCGGCGCGTGGCGCGACCTGCCGCCGGCCGAGGCGTTCGCGCGCGCGGCGCAGCTCGGCGCGTTCACCGCGCCGTTCAACATCACCGGCCAGCCGGCGGCGACGCTGCCGATGGGCGTCGCGTCGTGGGGCGTGCCGATCGGCGTCCAGCTGGCCGGCCCGCGCTACGCCGACGCCCAGGTGCTGGCGCTCGCGCGCCAGCTCGAGCAGGCGATGCCGTGGCGCGATCGCCGGCCGCCGCCGATGGATCACGGGTGAGCCCCGGGTGATCGGTTGATCGGATGATCGGCACCCGGATCGGCGTCTACCGGCTCGTGCGCGAGCTCGGGCGAGGCGGGATGGGCGTGGTGTACGCCGCGGATCACGACGACGGCGAGCGACGCGCCGCGATCAAGGTGATCCAGCCATCGCTGACGCTGCGCCGCGACGTCGTCGCGCGGTTCGTCAACGAGGCGCGCGCCGCCGCCGCGATCGAGGATCCCGGCATCGTCCAGGTGTTCGATGTCGGCGAGCACGAGGGGCACCCCTACCTGGTGATGGAGCTGCTCGCGGGCGAGACGGTCGAGGCGCGGCTGCGCCGCGTCGGGCCGCTCGCGGTGCGCGACGCGCTGCGGATCACGCGCCAGATCGCGTCGACGTTGGCGCGCGCCCACGCCGTCGGCATCGTCCACCGCGATCTCAAGCCGGACAACCTGTTCCTCATCCGCGACGACGAGGTCGCCGGCGGCGAGCGCACCAAGGTCCTCGACTTCGGGATCGCCAAGCTGATGGCGCCGGGCGCGGACGTCATGGTCACCGGCCCGGGCGAGCGCCTCGGCACGCCGATGTACATGTCGCCCGAGCAGTGCCGCGGCGAGACGGTCGATCTACGCACCGACGTCTACGCGCTGGGCGCCGTGCTGTTCCGGATGCTCACCGGCCGGGCGCTGTTCGACAAGCGCAACCCGGCCGACCTGATCGTCGCGCATCTGCGCGAGTCGCCGGTGCGGCCGTCGGCGCTCGCGCCGGCGGTGCCGGCGTCGACCGACGCGGTCGTGCTGCGCTGCCTCGAGAAGGACCCCGAGCTGCGCTACCCGTCGATGGCGGAGCTGGGGCGCGCGCTCGACGACGCGCTCGAGCGCGCCGGACCGCCGCGCCCGTCGAGCATGCAGACGCCGCGGCTCGACGCCGCGCTGAACCCGTCGCTGCTCGGCGACACGCTGCCGGCGGGCGGCGATCCGACGCGGGCGCCGGGCGCGCGCCGGAGGCTCGGGGGCGCGCTGGTCATCGCGGTGATCGCGGCGGTGACGGCGGTGGCCGTGGCGCTGGCGCGAGGCTGTGGTTGATCTCCTCGGGGTGACCGAGCGCAGGTGCGCGCCGCGACGGGCGTGGGTTAGGCTGGCGCGATGCGACCTGGACGGAGCGTGCTGTACCTGGCCCTGGGGGCGATGAGCGTGATCGCGTGCGGGGACCCCGCCACGTTCATCGACGCGCCCCCGGGCCCCGACGACGAGATCGACGCGGCCGTGACGATCGACGGCGCGCCGGCGACCGACGGCGCACCAGCGATCGACGCCCCGGGGGCCGACGCCGGCTCCGGCACCGACGCCGGCTCCGCCACCGACGCCGGCTCCGCCACCGACGCCGGCTCCGCCACCGACGCCGGCTCCGCCACCGACGCCGGCTCCGCCACCGACGCCGACACCGGCACCGACGCCGGCTCCGCCACCGACGCCGGCTCCGCCACCGACGCCGGCTTCGACGCCGGGCCAGCTCCCGACGCCGGGCCCGCCCCCGACGCCGCGCCGCCGCAGACCTTCTACTGGGCCGACTGGACGTCGCGCACCACGGGCGCCGAGGGCACGGCGGCGGGCGTGCTCGAGCCCCCGTCCGGCACCGTCACGGTCACCTACACCGGCCAGCTCACGTTCGGCCAGGTCTCGGGCGGCACGAACTACTTCGTCCCGGGCACGCCGTACATCAACGAGGTCACGGCGAACGCGCCGGCCCACAGCGACATCCTCGGGCTCACCGGCGGCGCGGGCGTCAACACGCTCACGTTCGATCCCCCCGTCACCGGCCTGGTCATGGCCCACGTCAGCCTCGGCACGCCGTCGACCAACGTGAAGTACGACTTCGACACGCCGATCACGCTGCTCAGCTACGGCGCCGGCTACTACGGCAACGGCACGATCGTGGTCGAGGGCACCGACGTGATCAGCGGCGTCGAGGGCCACGGGGCGACCCAGTTCCATGGCACGATCAGCTCCGTTTCGTGGACCGTGATCGGCTCGGAGTACTGGCACGGCTTCACGGTCGGCATCCCGGCGCAGTAGGAGCCGATCGGCTCCACCGGGAACCGTCCGGCTCCAGGCCGGGACCGACACGTCGTCATCTCGGGCAGTTGCCGGGCCTCCGGCCTGGAACGCCGCTTGCAATCACCTGCCCCACACCACTTCTCAGGAGCTGCATGCGCCAAGGTGAGACCTCGACGTCCACGCGTTCTCGCGCCTCGCTGATCGCCGCGATCGCCGTCGGTGTGCTCGCGGCCTCGTCCGCGATCGACACGCCCTCGGCGGAGGCGCGCCCGCGCCCCGCCGGCAAGCACCGCAAGTCGAACTTCGAGGCGAACAAGACGTTCGGCCTCGGCATCATGCTGGGCGCGCCGACCGGGCTCTCGGGCAAGTACTTCATCGGGCCCAGCACCGCGATCGACTTCGGGATCGGCGCGATCTACCGCTACCGGGACCGCGACGGCCTGCACCTGCACGTCGATCACCTGTGGCACCCGGTGAGCCTGGTGTCGGCGCCGGCGTTCGAGCTGCCGCTGTACGTCGGCGTCGGCGGCCGCTTCCTCTCGGGCGACCGCTGCTACAGCTACGACAACAACAACCGATGCGACGTCCGGTACGACGACTACGCCGCGCTCGGCGTCCGCGCCCCGCTCGGGCTGGCGTTCGACTTCAACAACGTGCCGCTCGACATCTTCGTCGAGCTCGCGCTCGTGCTCGACTTCGTGATCGACGGCGACGATCGCTACGACGACGAGATCGACGTCGACGTCAACGGCGCGTTCGGCGTGCGCTACTACTTCAACTGACCCCCGCGATCAGTTGTCCTCGGCCCCCTCGGCGATCCAGTCGTGGATGAGCTGGAGCTCCTCGGGGCCGAGGTAGGGCGGACCGTCGAGCGGCATGCGCGCGCCGAACGCGGGCGTGTCGGACAGCTTGATCACCAGCTCGCTCGAGCACGGATCGCCGGGCACGACGATCGCGCCGCCGGTGTTGACGCCGCCCTGGCGCATCGCGTGGTAGGAGCCGAGGTCGAGGCCGCCGAGCGCGATCCCGCTCGGTGAGCCGTTGGTCGGCGTGTGACAGCTGCACCCGGCCTCGCCGCGCGGGCGATCGAGCAGCGGCCGCAGATCGCGCGCGAACGACACGTCGACGTCGGGATCGCTGTCAGCCGGATCGCACGCGCCGGCGAGCGGCGGCCCGACCTCGGGCGCGACCTCGTCGAGCACGCAGCCGCCGGCCGCGACGGCGATGGCGACGGTGACCGCGACCGCGGCCGCGACGGTGAACCTCACGACCTGGAGCTTGCTCATGGCTTGCCTGCCTCGAACTGGATCGGCCAGTTGCGCACGACCTCGGTGATCTCGAACGACTCGACCGCCGCGGTGGTCGCGGAGATCGATCCGGTGCCGGAGCGGACGAACAGATCGGCGTCGCCGAAGATCGCCTCCTCGGCGACCACGCCGTCCGCGAGCCGGACCGTGACCATGTTGACGAGCGGCGTGTAGTTGAACGCGTCGGTCGGCGGCTCCGCCGGCGCGGCGTACTGGAACACCGGCTCGGCCAGCGGCCGGACCGAGCTGCCCTCGAGCAGCTCGGACGCCTGGCCAACCGGGATCGCGCCGTTGCGCAGCGGCTGGACGCCGCGCTCGCCGCCGAGCACGAAGTGATCGACGCGCACGCCGCCGGCGTAGGCCTGGGTCGGCGACGCGGGCCCGGCGAGGCCGCCGACGTCGAGCCGCGTCCCCGGCGCGACGACCGGCGCGTTCACCCACGTCCCCGCGGGCACCGGCGGCTCGATCAGCCCGAGCTCGAGCGCGTCGGCCAGCGCGCGCAGCGTCGCGATCACCTCGCCGTCGTAGGCCGCGGTGACGACGACGTGCTGGAGCCGGCGCAGCGGGCTGTAAGCCGGGTCGCCGGGCATCGTGTCGAGCAGCCAGGGGTGATCGACCGGCGCGCCGCCGCCGTCGACCAGCACGTACGCGGTCGAGCCGGTGCGAGGCGCGTTGCCCCACGCCCAGTAGCGGACCTCGGCGCCCCCGGCCCACCCGACCCGCGGCTGGATGATCCCCATCGCCTCCTCGAGGTCGCCGTCGTCGAGCCCGTCGTGGACGACGATCTGGTGGACGAGCTCCGGGTCGTCGCCGACGTACGGCACCTCGGCGCCCGGCGGCAGGACGTGGACGCTGGCGCCGGGGTCGTCCTCGACCAGCGGGTCGAGCGCGCACGCCGGCGCCGCGGCGACGAGCCCGAGCGCGACGATCTGTATCTGCCTGGTCATGGTCCCTCCGGTCAGAACGGGCCGGCGATGCCGACGTGCCCCACCGTCTCGTCCTCGAAGTCGCTGAAGTCGTAGCGCTCGGCGCTCACCTTGAGCCGCAGCGCCGGTCGCACCTGGTACGTCGCGCCGAGCGTGTAGCGCAGCAGGCCCGTGTCCGAGCGCAGCTCGCTGGTGCGGACGACGTTGCCGCGGCGGCGCAGGCCGTCCCACCGCGCGACGAGGTCGAACTTGCCCGCGGGCGCCTCGAGCTCGGCGTAGAAGCCTTCCTTGAGGAAGTACGGATCGAACGCGCCATCCATCGCCGGCCCGTAGCGGAACCGCATCGCCGGGGCGGGGCCGAGCGACATCTCCGTCCGTCGCGCCAGGTACTCGGCGCGCAGGAACACGTCGCGGACGCGCGCGACCGCCTGGACGCCGCCGAGGAAGAAGTCGAGCTCGTTGTCGGGGTCGTAGGTGCCGGTCATCGCCGAGCCGCCGACCATCACCATCACGTCGTCGGTGATCACGCTCCACGCCAGGTGCGCGCCGAATGACGGGCGCGAGTTGTTGTCGATGTAGTAGCTCTCCGACGTCCGCGACTGGCGGTAGTCGAAGTCGACGGCGTCGACCGAGGCGCGCGGGCCGCCGACCGCGTACGCGGCGTAGTCGACCTGCACCGACTCGCCGAAGAAGTGCGTGCCGTTGACCTCGAGCCCGTTGTCGACCCACGGCGCCGGCAGGACGCTCATGTTCCACGCCGCGAACCGCAGCATCCGGCCCATGTCGTAGGGCAGCGGCTTGTCGCTGGTGCGGTGGTTGGCGGGGTCGTGGCGCAGCGGGAACTCGCCGAACGCCGGGGTGAACCGACCGACGCGGAAGTTCAGCTCGTCGGCGACGCGCAGGTCGAAGAACGCCATGCCGACCTCGAGCCCGTGGCACGCGACGCACACCTTGACGCTCGACGACGCGTGGTCGCCGTAGTCCATCGTGAGCTTGAGCGACAGCTCGACGGTCGCGCCGTCGAGCGAGGTGTCGCGGCCGACGTCCTCGGTCGGCACGGACATGTAGTCGAGCTGGACCGAGCCGGCGAAGTTGCGCCGCAGCTCCTCGGGCTCGGCGGCGACGGGGCGTGCGGCGAGCGCGGCGAGCGCGGCGGTCGCGACGGCGACGGCGAGCCCAGGGATGGTTCGAGACACGGTCACGGCGGTCCTCCTTCGGTCTGCGCGGTCGCGCGCTCGGGCGCGGGCGTCGGTGCGGGCATGAGCGGCGGCGCGGTCGGCGGCGCGGGCGGCGGCGCGGCGCGGGCGGCGAGGCAGCGGACGATCACGGCGCCGTCGGCCTCGGTGATGCCGCTGCCGGCCATCCGCCGCATCCGCGCGACGTCGACGGCCCAGTCGCGCGGGCCGGCCGCGCCGGCGATGAGCACGCGGTCGAGCGAGTGGCAGCGGGAGCACTTGGTGGCGGTCACGGCGCAGGCCTCGCGGAGCTCGGGGGTGTGGGCGCGCTCGTCGGCGGGGAGCAGCGGCGTGGCGGGCGCCGGCGGCAGCCAGCACGCGGACGAGAAGACGAGCAGGAACAGGGCGAGCGCCGCGACGACGGGGATGCGGCGCGATGCGGGTCGGCTCACGGGGTGGTGGGGGCGAACACGACCTCGACGGTCACCGACGCGTTGCCGACGTCGGGCGCGATCCGGGTGCGCACGCGCGCGACCGCGTCCTCGACGCAGCTCGCGAGGCCGGGTAGCGACGCGCCGCGCGCCCGGACCGAGCGCGCGGCGCGCGACTCGTCGATCTCGAAGCTGATCTTGACCCGCGCGGCCGGGGTCTTGCCCGCGCCGCGCGCGGCGTCGCGGTAGCAGGTGCGCAGCGCCGGCAGCACGCGCGTCACGCCGCGGCGGATCTCCGCCTCGCCGAGCGGGCCGTTGACGTCGATGCCGCCGAGGGATGGCACCGCGTCGAGAGAGCCCTTGTCGACGCGCGCGGTCGCGACCTGGCGAGCGGGCTGCTTGCTCGGCGGCGGCTCCGCCGCCTTCGGCGCGGGCGCGGGCGTCGGCTCGGCCGCGCGCGGCGCGGGCGCGGGCGCGGGCGCGGCGTCGACG
>WYBA01000299.1 GCA_011526095.1 Myxococcales bacterium
CGTCGGAGGACGTCTGGGCGGGGTGGGTCCCGACGAGCTCTGCTCGTCGGGCGGGGCGGCGAGCCCCGTGTGATCGAGGCGACGTGCCGTGCCGGAGCAGAATGCGACGGTCACGGCACTAGCGCCCTACCGGCGGACCGGGCTCACCGCGAACTGCAGGTCGTCGTCCACCGCGCAGCGGATCGTGTCCTCCTCGCCGCCCTGCTCGACCGCGCAGCTCACCTCGTCGTCCGGGCGCCCCTTGTTCTTCATCACCAGCACCAGGCGCGGCTCGGCGTCGCGCCACGTGCCCTTGAACTTGTACTCGTAGCGATCGCCCGAGCAGTTGCCCTTCACCGCCAGCTTGAACGTCTTGTCGCCGGCCAGCGACAGCGTCACCCACGGCGTCTCGCACGCGGTGCCGGACTGCTCCCACACGCCGCCCTGCCCCATCAGCCGCTCGTAGAACGTCGCCGCGGGGCGGTCGAGCCCGACCGCCTGGCGGAACCTCGGCTCCGCGCGCAGCCTGGCGAACACCTTGTCGAACCGCGCCTTGACCAGGAACTCGATCGCGTCGGCGCGGCCCGTCGCCGCGAGCGCCTCGAGCGCGACGAGCGCGGCCTCGGTCTTCTTGGCCTTGGCCTGCGCCGCGGCCAGGCCGAACAGCGCCTCGCTGTGCGCGGGATCGAGCGCGAGCACCTTGTCCCACGCCTTCTTCGCCTTCGCCGCCGAGCCCTTGGCCGCCTTGCGCGCGGCCTTGAGCGCCTTGGTCACCGCGGGCGAGGCCTCGGGCACGGGCTCGGTGGCGGTCGTGCCGCCGGCGCCGGTCCCGGTGCCCGTGTCCGCGCCGGCGTCCGTGCCGGTGTCCGTCCCCGTCCCACGCCGCCCGCCGAGATCGAACGCGACGACGTCGGTGACGTCGCGCCCGCCCCGCCGCACGACGACCTCGACCGCGAGCAGGTTGCCGTACTGGCTGACGTAGAGCGCCGCGACCTTGCTGATCGGGTCGGCCGACTTCCACGTCACGACCACCGCGTCGGTCGCGCGCGCGCGGATCTCCAGCGTCTGGCCGCGCGCGGTCGCCTCGTGGCTGGCGTCGCTGCCGCGCACCGCCTTCGGCGCCTTGACCGAGAGGTGCGACACCTCGTCGGCGCTGCCCTTCTTGCACGCCGGCGTGCCCTTCGCGACGCCGCCCTCGACGAGCAGCGGCGTGCACACCCGGTCGGTGTTGACGAGGTAGCCGTCCTCGCGCCCGCCGAACCCGCCGAACGTGTCGGCGCGCGCGACGGCGGGGGCGAGCGACAGGCCGAGCGAGACAAGGGCGATCAGGCGAGCGTGGGTCATGAGCGGTGTTCCTGGGACGCGCGAGGCGGGGCCTTTAGTCTGTCACACGCAGCGCGCTCGCCACCGCTATGCCGCACCGCGGCGATGCGGTAGCGTTGCCCGATGTCCCTGCTCTCCGGCCGCTCGTCCGTGGTCGCGCGCCTGGCGTCGCGCGTCGACCGCGCCGTGCTGGGCCAGATGGAGCGGCGGATGCGCGGCACCGCGCCGCGCCGCCGCGATCTCGACGACGCGCGCGCCCGCCTGCTCGACACGATCGAGGTCTACCGGCCCGCGCTCGACCGGCTCGACGCGATGTTCGCCGCGCCGCCCGCGGTCCGGGTCGAGGTGACCCCGCGCGGCGAGGGCCCGGAGGGCAGCCGGGTCGCCGACCTGGCGTTCGAGTCGCCCTACGTCCCGTTCCACGCCGGCCACCGCGCCGAGCACGAGCGCCACCGCGAGAACCTCACCGCCCACGCCCGGCTGTACGCGGTCCGCGCCGCGGCGCGGGACGGCGCCGCCGCGGCGCGCCCGGTGATGGTGTGCATCCACGGCTGGGGCGGCGGCGCGTACTGGCTCGAGGAGCGCGCGTTCGCGGTGGCCTACTGGCTGCGCCGCGGCTACGACGTCGCGCTGTTCCAGCTGCCGCTGCACGGCGCGCGCGCCCCGGCGGATCACCCGCGCGGCGCGCTGTTCCCGTCGGCGAACGTGATCCGCACCAACGAGGCGTTCGCCCAGGCGGTGTGCGATCTGCGCGCGCTGCGCCGCTACCTCGCGCGCGACGGCGCGGCGGTCGGGGCGATCGGGATGAGCCTGGGCGGCTACACCACCGCGCTGTGGGCCTCGGTCGATCCGGCGCTGGCGTGGGCGGTGCCGATGATCCCGGCGGTCGACATGGCGGACCTGATGTGGCGCCACGGCGAAGACAGCCCGGCGCGCCGCCACGCCGCCGCCGCCGGGGTCGACGTCGACCTCTTGCGCGAGGTGTTCGCGGTGACGACGCCGACGAGCCGGCCCGCGCTCGTGCCCCACCGCGCCCGCATGGTCGTCGCCGGCCACGGCGACCGCATCACCCCGCCGGATCACGCCGAGCGGCTGTGGCGACACTGGGGCGAGTGTGCGATCCACTGGTTCCCCGGCGGCCACCTGGCCCAGATCGGCCGCGGCGACGCGTTCCGCGCGGTCCGCCGCCACCTCGACCCGCTGCACACGCCACCCCGATGACCCGCCCTGCCCGTCCGTTCCTCGACGCCCTCGCCGCCCACCCGATCCTGTTCGACGGCGCGATGGGCTCGCTGCTGTACGAGCGCGGCGTGCTGCACACGCGCAGCTACGACGAGCTGTCGCTGTCCAACCCGGAGCTGATCCGCCGCGTCCACGCCGACTACCTCGCGGCCGGCGCGCAGGTGATCGAGACGAACACGTTCGGCGCCAACCGCCTCGCGCTGTCGCGCCACGGCTTCGGCGACCAGATGACGCGGATCAACAAGGCCTCGGTCGCCCTCGCGCGCGAGGTCGCCGGCGACAAGGCCTACGTCGCCGGCGCGGTCGGGCCGTCGGGCGTGCGGTTCGGCATCGCCACCGCCGCCGAGCGCCGCACCGCGCGGTTCGCCCTCGCCGAGCAGATCGACGTGCTCGTCCTCGCCGGGGTCGACGCGATCGTGCTCGAGACGTTCACGTCGATCCTGGAGATGGAGACGGCGATCGAGGTCGCCAAGGAGCGCGGCCCGCGCGTGCCGGTGGTCGCGCAGATGGTGTTCGACGCCCACGGGTTCTCCGACGGCGGGCTCGGCGCGGCGGAGATCGCCGACCGCCTGATCGCCGCGGGCGCCGACGTCGTCGGCGCCAACTGCGGCATCGGCCCGGCCGAGCTCTACAACGTCGGCGTCGCGATGGTCGGGCGCGGCAAGCCGGTGATCATCCAGCCCAACGCCGGCCTGCCCGCGTCGATCGAGGGCCGCACGCTGTACGTCGCCAACCCCGAGCACTTCGGCGTGTTCGCGCGCCGGCTGCTCAAGAGCGGCGTGCGGATCGTCGGCGGGTGCTGCGGCACCACGCCGGAGCACATCCGCACGATGCTCGGCGCGGTGCGGATGATGGGCGCGACGGGCGAGGCGCCCAGCGTCGCCGCGGCGATCGCGGCGCCCGCCGTCTCGGTCGAGGCGGTCACGCGCACCCAGCCGCCGCCGCCGGCGAAGGTGCCGCTGGCCGAGCGCAGCCGGCTCGGCGCCCGGATCGCCGCCGGCGAGCTCGCCGTGTCGGTCGAGATCACCGCGCCGCCGGGCACGGACCTGACGAAGACCCGCGCCCAGGTCGAGACGCTCCTGGCCGGCGGCGTCGACATCGTCAACATCGCCGACGGGCCGCGCGCGAGCGCGCGCGTCGGCAACGTCGCGGTGTGCGCCGACCTGCTGGCGACGACCGGCGTCGAGCCGATCCTCCACGTGTGCTGCCGCGATCGCAGCTTCCTCGGGCTGGTCTCGCACCTGCTCGGCGCGCACGCGCTCGGCCTGCGCGATCTGGTGATCATCACCGGCGACCCACCCAAGATGGGCGACTACCCGTTCTCGACCCCGGTGTTCGACCTCGACTCGGTGGGCCTGTTGCGCATGGCGGCCGGGCTCAACGGCGGCGTCGATCCGGCGGGCAAGGACGTCGGCGGCGCGACGAGGTTCGTGCTGGCGACCGGGGCCGAGCCGGCGGCGCACGACTACGAGCGCGAGCTGCGCCGGCTCGAGGACAAGCACAAGGCCGGCGCCGAGCTGATCATGACCCAGCCGGTCTACGACCCGCGCACGCTCGAGCGGTTCCTCGACGACACCGCGCCGCTGGGCATCCCGGTGATGGTCGGGATCCTGCCGCTGGCGTCGCACCGCAACGCCGAGTTCCTGCACAACGAGGTGCCGGGGATGAGCATCCCGGCGGAGTACCGCGCGCGGATGGAGAAGGCCGGCTCGGGGCCCGAGGGCCGCGCCGAGGGGATCCGGATCGCGCAGGAGGCGCTGGCGGCGGTCAAGCACCGCGTCGCCGGCGTGTACATCATGCCGCCGTTCAACCGGGTCGAGAGCGCGCTCGCCGTGCTCGAGGCCGCCCGCGACCGGTGGCGGCCGGCGCCGCGACCGGCGCCGGTCCCGCCGGGTACGGCACCCCACACGGCAAGATGACGTCGCCGCCCCGCCCGAGGAGGACCCCGTGAGCCTCGATGTCGTCGACGCCCGCGCGCTGCACGACCAGGTGTGCGTGCTCGATCTCCACGCCGACACCGCCAAGCTGATGGACAAGCTCGGCTTCGCGATCGAGAAGCGGCACGCCCGGCCGGCGCCGCGCGCGATCAACCTCGTCGGGCACGTCGACCTGCCGCGGCTGCGCGACGGCGGCGTCGCCGGCCAGTTCTTCGGGCTGTGGACCGCGCCGTACCCCGAGCGCGGGTGCGCGACGTCCGTGATGCGCCAGCTCGACGCGATCGATCGCGCGATCGCGCGGTCGCCGGACCAGCTCGGCTGGGCGCTGACCGGCGCGGCGGTGCGCGCCGCGAAGGCCGCCGGGAAGATCGCCGCGCTCGGCGGGATCGAGGGCGGCCAGGCGATCGAGGGCGATCCGGGGTGGATCGAGCGGTTCGCGGCGCGCGGCGTGCGCTACCTCGGGCTGCTCCACTTCAGCGCCAACGCGCTCGGCGCGCCGGCGCGCGGGCGCGGCGAGGATCCCGACCGCGGGCTGTCCGGCGTCGGCGTCGAGGTGATCCGCGAGCTGAACCGGTGCGGGGTGATCGTCGACCTCGCGCACATCAACCGCAAGGGGTTCTTCGAGGCGCTCGCGGTGTCCACCGCCCCGCCGATGGTCACGCACACCGGCGTCACCGGCGTGCACCGCCACTGGCGCAACATCGACGACGAGCAGCTGCGCGCGCTCGGCGCCGCCGGCGGCTGCGCGGGCATCATCTTCGCGCGCAAGTACCTCGGCGGCCGGACGATCGACGCGGTCGTCGACCACCTGCTGCACATCATCGACGTCGCCGGCGAGGACGTCCCGGCGCTCGGCTCGGACTTCGACGGCTTCGTCGTGCCGCCCGAGGGGCTCGAGGACGTGGCGTGCCTGCCCAACCTCACCGCGGCGCTGTCGCGGCGCGGCGTGCCGGTGCGCGTGCTCGAGAAGATCCTCGGCGGCAACGTGCTGCGCGTGCTCGACGCGGTCCCGCCGACGACGTACCTGCGGGCGACGGGGGCGGCGTGAGCCGGACGGCGGCGCTGGCGATCGCGCTGCTCGGCGGAGTGGCGGCGGCGGGCGGGTGCTCGAGCGGAGGAGGCGGCGGCACGGGCACGGGCACGGGCACGGGCACGACCGGAGCACGAACAGGGACGGCGGCCGGGGAAGGCGTGACGCTGCCGCCGGCGCCGCCGTTGCCCGGGGTGCCCCAGGGGCTGCCGCCGGCTGCCCTGCCGCCGACCGTCACCGCGGAGCTCGTCGCGCTCGGCGAGCGGCTGTTCTTCGAGCCGCGGCTCGGCAAGGACGGCGCCGCCGCGTGCGCGCGCTGCCACGCGCCGCCCTACGGCACGACGTCCGAGATCCGGACGACGACGCTGGGCGGCAAGCCCAACCTGCGGCACACCCCGGCGCTGATCAACCTGGCGTGGACGCGCGCGCTCGGCTGGGACGGCCGCCACGGCTCGCTCGACGAGGCCGTCCGCGCGCACTGGAAGGGCCAGCTCGACGTCGCGCCGTCGATCGCGGCGATCGAGGCCGACCCCGTCTACCGCGCGCACTTCGCCCGCGCCGGCCGCGGCCCGTCGGTCGACCTCGCGGTCGCCGCCCTCGCCGCCTACGTCGTCACGCGCCACGAGGGCGACGCGCCGTTCGACCGGTTCGAGCGCGGCGACGCGGCCGCCGCGCCGCCCGAGGCCGCCAAGGGCTACGAGCTGTTCGCCGGCAAGGCGCAGTGCTCGACCTGCCACGTGCCGCCGCTGTACACCGACGACGAGTTCCACGCACTGGGGCTGATCGCGCAGGCCGGCGAGGCCGGCGACGAGGGCCGCGGGCGGCTCGATCCCGCGCGGCGCGGCGCGTTCCGCACGCCGACCTTGCGCGGCGCCGTCCACACCGCGCCGTACTTCCACGACGGCAGCGCCGCGACGCTCGAGGACGCGATCGACTGGCACCTCGCCGGCGGCCGCGGGCGAGGCGCCGGCCCCGACGCGATCGACCCGGCGCTGGTGGCCGTGACCCTCACCGCCGACGAGCGCGCCCAGCTGATCGCGTTCGTCCGCGCGCTGTCGCCGCCCACGCCGCCGCGCGGGCCGATCGCGGCGCCGGGCGCGAGCGGCGGAGGCGCGCCGTGACGCCGTCGGCGGTCAAGCGGGTCACCGCACGTCTCGGCGCGCGCCTCGACCACGCGGTCGGCAAGGGCCAGCTCCACGCCCTGCGCCGCGCCGTCGGCGCGGTCGCCGGGCTGCGCCGCGGCGTCGCCACCGTCGGCGTCCACCGCCTCGCCTACCTCGACCGCGAGGCGGGCGAGCCGATGGTGTGCGTGCACGGCTTCGGCGGCGACAAGGAGACCTGGCTGCTGATGGCGCCGTGGCTGCCGCGGCGGCTGCGCACGGTGCTGGTCGACCTGCCCGGCCACGGCGCCTCGACCGCGCTCGAGCGCCCCGGCGCGTCGGCGCGGGCGCAGGCGCGCACGCTCGCGGCGTTCCTCGACGCGCGCGGCATCGACCGCGCGATCATCGCCGGCAACTCGATGGGCGGCGGGATCGCCCTGCGGTTCGCCCACGACTTCCCCGAGCGCGTCCGCGCGCTGGTGCTGGTCGCCTCGGTCGGGCCGGTCCACGTCGCCAACGAGCTGACCGAGGCGCTCGCGCGCGGCGAGAACCTCTTGACCCCGGGGTCGCGCGAGCAGACCGAGGCGTTCCTGCGCACGGTCACGGCGCGGCCGCCGCGGGTGCCGCGCGCGGTCCAGCGCTACGTCACGTCGCAGCGGATCGCCAGCAAGCAGCGGCTCGACGCGATCTTCTCCGGCTGGGCCGAGGCGCCCGACGACGAGCGGATCCCGCACGACCTCGCCGGGATCACCGCGCCGGCGCTGATCATCCACGGCGCGCAGGACCGCATCATCCACCCGGCGACCGCCGACATCCTGGCGGCGCGGCTGCCGCGCGCGCGCCGCGTCATCCTCGACGGGATCGGCCACGTGCCACAGCTCGAGGCGCCGGCGCGCGTCGCGCAGCTGATCGCACGGTTCGTCGCGACGGTGTGAGCCGCGCCCGGCGCGCTGGTTGGGATGGCGGGCTCGCGTCGGTTAGGATGGCGCCGCCATGGCGGAGTTCTTCCAGGGCTGGGCCTTCACGGTCCTGTGGCTGATCGCCATCGCGATCGTCTACGCCGCGGCGACGTTGCACGTCGCGGGCGAGCTGCGATGGGTGCGCGCGCTGACCGATCACCTCGGCTGGGAGCTGGTGGCGGGTGACGACGCGGGCAAGCCGCCGCGCGATCGCCCGGGCGGCGGGCTCGACGCCCACGAGGTGCGCGACGACGTCCACGCCGTCGCCGAGGCGACCGATCCGTGGTTCGCGCAGAAGCAGGTGCGGTCGTGGCTGATGCGCGCGCACCGGCTCGAGCCGGCGCTGGCGTTCTGGGTCGACCTGCTGCGCCAGCTCGGCCTGCTCGGCACGGTCGTCGGGCTCGGGATGTCGCTGGCGATCGAGCCGGGCGAGGTCGAGCGGCTGCTCGGACCGCTCGGGCTCGCGGTGTGGACGACGGTCGCGGGGCTCGGGCTCAGCGTCGTGCTCAGCGCGGTGTTCGCGATGAAGCTCACCGCCTGGGTCGACGCGTGCGAGAAGAACATCGAGGCGTGGGACGCGCGGCGGCGGTCGCGCGCCGCGGGCGGTGGCGCGTGAGGCGCCGCGCCCTGCCCCAGCCGTCGTCGCTGACGTCGCTGCTCGACGTGCTGTTCATTCTCGTGTTCGCGTCGCTGGTGGCGGCGGCGCGCCCGCGCGGCGGCGACGCCGCGACGACCCCGACGACCCCGACCACCCCGACGACGACGTCGACGGCGACCCCCGACGCGGGCGTCGCCTCGCCCGATGCCGCCGCGACGCCCCCGGCGCCGCCGGACCTCGACGACGCGACCGCGCTGCGCGCCGCGGCGCTCGCGACGCTGGCGGCCGAGGCGGCGGGCCGGCCGGTGATCGTCGCGCGGATCGCCGGCGACGCGCTGGTCGCGGTCGAGCGCGACGGCGCGCGGATCGAGCTCGGCGTGCCGCTGGTCGAGAAGGTGCCGGAGCCCGACGTCGCGATCGCCTACCTCGGCGATCGCTCGGCCGAGCTGCGGGTGTGCCGCGTCGTCGCGCTGCGGCTCGGCCTGCCCGATCTGAAGGACCACCTCGTCGTGATCACGCCGGACCGCGCGCTCGGCGAGCTGACCGTCGCGCTCGTCGCCGGGCTGCGGCGCGACGCGGCGCGGTGCCTGACGGAGCAAGGCGGGACCGCGGTGGTGATCGATCCCGCGGCGCTCGAGCCGCCAGCGCCGGCGCCCGCGCAAGGAGACGTCCCATGACCGAACGCAAGCGCCGCCGCTGGGTGCGGTGGCTGATCCTCGGCGGCGTCGTCGCCGCGATCGTGCTCGTCATCCTGTACGCGCGGTGTCGCGGCGGCTGGGGGATGGGCGGCGGCGACTCGTCGGGGACCGGCAAGCCGCGCACGGCGGCCGAGGTCCCGGCGGCGGACGCCGGCGCGACGCGCTGCGCGCTGCGGCTCGACGCGGCCGGGCTGTCGCTCGACGGCCAGCCGGCGACCCAGGACGCGGCGGTCGAGGCGTGCCGCCGCGCGGGCAAGGCGGAGGTCGTCGTGACCGGCGACGCGAGGTTCGGCGCGTGGGAGGCGCTGCGCGCGGCGCTCGACGCCGCGGGGGTCGAGGTGGCCGTCCGCGGCGTTGCGCCCGGCGCGGCGCTGTGACAGGGTCCGCGCCGTGTGGCGACGCGTTCGCTACGTGCTGCTCCTGCTCGGGCTGACGGCGATCGCCACCTGCCCGGCGGCGTGGCGCGACTTCCGCCGGAAGAACCGCGCCGACGAGGCGCGCGCGCTGCTGGCGTACATGGCCGACCGCGTGAAGGCCGAGCACGCCAGCCGCGACGGCCGGCTGCCGCAGCAGTCGGTCGGGCCGACGCCGCCGCTGGGGAGGTGCTGCGAGCAGGGCGGCGCATGCACGGTCGACAAGACGTGGTGGCAGGACCCGGCGTGGCGGGTGCTCGGCTTCTCGGTCGACGATCCGCACCGCTACAGCTACCAGTACGAGGTGGTCGACGGCGGGCGCGCGGCGATCCTGCGCGCCACCGGGGACCTCGACTGCGACGGCGTGTACGGCGTGGTCGAGCTGCGGATCGAAGCCGGCCCCGACGGGCTGATCAAGCAGAGCTGGCGGTCGGAGCAGCCGCTGGAGTGACGGCAACCGCAGGAGGCCAGAGGATGCGCAGGCTGGACATCATGGGCTGGATCGCGATCGTGGGGCTGACGCTCGCCGCGGGCTGCGGCGAGGCCGAGCACGACGCGCGGGCGTCGAGCGGCGGCGCCGGCGGCGCGGGCAGCGCGAGCGCGGCGAAGCCGCCGCTGTTCGGCGAGGGCCCGCCGCCGGCGGTCGGCGCGGCGGCGCAGGCGGCCGAGCTGTACCGCGGCGCGTGCGCCGGCTGCCACGGCGAGCGCGGCGGCGGCGACGGCGCGATGGCCGGCGCGCTCACGCCGCGCCCCACCCGCTTCGCCGACGCGGCGTGGCAGGCCGCCGCGACCGACGAGACGATCGCCAAGGCGATCGTCGAGGGCGGCGCGGCGGTGGGCAAGAGCGCGGCGATGCCGGCGCGCGGCGACCTCGCGGCGCAGCCGGAGCTGCTGGGCGAGCTGGTGAAGCTGGTGCGCGGCTTCGGCGGGCGATAGGCGGCTGCGGGCGCGGCCGGCTGGCCCTTCGACTCGCGGGGGGGGGGGGGGGGGCCCCCCCCCCCCCCCCCGGGGGCGGGGGGGGGGGGGCACCCCCCCCCGGGGGGGGGGGGGGGGGGGGCGGGGGGGGGGGGGGGGGGCGCCCGCCAGGGGGGGCGGCGGCCCCCGCGCGGGGGGGGGGCCCGGCGCGGCCCCCGGGTGGCTGCGCGGCATGTCGCCCCGCTTCCCGGGGGGCTCCCCCCCCATTGCGGCTTTGGCAACCCCGCGCCCCGCCGCGAATCCGGCCGCCCCCCCGGGGGCCCCGACGACAGTTGTGGGC
>WYBA01000300.1 GCA_011526095.1 Myxococcales bacterium
CGTGCCCCGCGGCGGCCTCGGCCGGCGCGCCGTGCCCCGCGGCGGCCTCGGCCGGCGCGCCGTGCCCCGCGGTCGCGGGCCCCTCGCCTTCCGGCGCCGGCGCGACCTGCCGCCCCGCGACCAGCTCGCGCACCGTGAAGTCGACGACCTCGTCGTCGGCCGCCGCGGCGGCCCGATCCGCGGTGCCCGCGCTGTCGACACCTCCGGCGCCACGCGCCACCGCGCGCATGCGCAGCACCAGGTGCTCGGCCGCGTCGTCGAGCGCGACCTCGAGGATCTCGCGCACGTCGTCGACCTGGCGCAGCACGCGCCCGAACCGCATGTCGACGATCAGCAGCCGGTGCGCGCCGGCGCCGAGCACCGCCAGGCCGCGGCGCGCCGCGAACGCGGCGGACGTCACGCCCTGCACCGCCATGCGATGCTGCAGCCGCCCCTCGCGAACCGTGAGCACCAGCAGGTGCTGCGCGCCCCCGTCGCCCGCCCGCTCGACCAGCACGCCGAGCGAGCGCCCCTCGAACAGCGCCCCGATCGCGAGCGTGCGGGCGTCGCGCCCGAGATCGTGTCGCCAGCGCACCGCGCCGCCCTCGAGCAGCGCGACGACCCCGCCGCGCGCCGTCGCGAGCCGCTGCGCCGAGAGCACGGCGACCGGCTCGCCGCTGTCCACGTCGACCGGCCGGGTCGACAGCGCGGCGCCGTCGCTGACGATCATCAACGCCGGGCTCGACCGCCACAGCGCCGCGGGCGGGCCGAACGCGGCGCGCACCAGCCCCCGCCCCGGCGGCAGCTCGAGCGCCGCGCGCTCGACCAGGTCGGCCCCGCGCACGCGCACGACCGGAGGCGCCCCGGCCACGGTCCACACCTCCGACTCGAACAGCGCGAGGTCGTGCAGGTCGCGCACTGGCGCGGCGACCGTCGTCGCCCGCCCCAGATCGATCAGGCGGACCTCCCCGGACGCGATGACGGCGACGCGGGCGCCATCCCGCGACGGGACGAGCCTCATCGGGACGATCCCGCCTGCGCGGTGCGAGCCATCCGCGCCAGCATACCAGCGCCGCCGCCCGAGTTGCCCCGTCGGCGGCCGCGATCGCCCCTCGCCCGTCGATGCGGCCCACGCTCCGACCGACGCGTCGTCGACACGCGCGCGCCGGCCGCGCGCGTCTCCGGGCACGCGCCCCGGTGACCACGACCGACGCGAGCTCCGCCACCGCCCACGCCCACGACGACGCGCCCCGTCCGCGAGCAGCCGACCAACGACGTGGCCGCCGCGGGCCACCCGCTGTCGTCGTTCGCCGCCGCGGCGCACGACGCGCGGGCCACCACGGCGCGTCAGGCGCCGGGATCGATCCAGCCGTCGAGACCGGCGCCGATCCTGTAGAGGTCGTAGAGCTCGGGGCGCCTCACCTCGGGCCAGGGCGGGCCGCCGACGTCGTCGGCGTACTGCACGATCGTCACGTCCGTCGTCGCGTCCGTCGTCACGTCCGTCGTCACGTCCGCCGTCGCGTCCGCCGTCGCGTCCGCCGTCGCGAGCGCGGCCACGATCGCGGCGGGCGATGGCGACGGCGCGAGCCATCGCGCCGGATGCTCGAGCAACCAGGCCCACCCCTCCTCGATCGGCGCGCGCGCGCGCGCGGGGACCTCCACGAACACCGGCGACACGACGCCACCAGGGGCGCGCACGACCGCCGCGAGTGCCGCGAGCGCCGCGGCGTCGCGCGGCGCGGCGCCGGCCGCGAGCGCGGCCGCCCCGCCATGCCGCAGCACGTACGCGACCCGGCCGCTCCCTCCGCCCGCGGCACCCGCGACGACGACCTCCCCGCCACGCCCGAGCGCGAGGCGCTGCCCCTCGACGACCGGCCGCACGTCGGCGAAGCCCAGCTCGCGCACCACCGCGGCGATCCGTGCCCCGCCGGCGCCGCCGGCCGGCACGTGGATCGGCACGCGCTTGTCGAGGCGCAGCAGCGTCGCCGCGTCCAGGCTGCGAGGATGATCACCGGTCAGCAGGATCGCGGCGAGGGTCGGCAGGTCGGCGACCGCCGGCACCGGCAGGGCGTCGTCCGCAGCGGCGGGTGGCAGCGACGGGTCCACGAGCACGTGCGCGCCGCCGAGGTTCGCCAGCAGCGTCATCCCGCCGAGCCACCCGACCGTGCCCGGCGCGACCTGGCGTCCGAACGTCGGCACCGCGGTGGCAGGCTCGAGCAGATCGAGCGCCACGAGGTGTCCGAACAGGCGGGCCGCGGCCGGCGCCTCCCGCGCGTAGGCCGCGATCTGCGCCGGCCCCGCGCCGGCCACGAGCAGCCCCAGCACGCGTCCGATCTGGCCGATCGTCTCGCGATCGAGCGCGAGCGCCTCCCGACGCGCGCCGGTCGCCAGCCGGTGCATCCCGACGCGATCCCGTCCCAGCCACAGCGTCCCCCACCGGGGCAACTCGACCGCCACTCCGTCCGCGCGCACGATCACGTTGCCGGCGGACGACAGCTCGAGCCCTGGCGCGCCGCACCCGCGCATGCGGTACCGGAGCTCGGCGACGAGGATCGCCAGCGTGTCCTCCGCGCTCGCCGCGGCGCCCTCGAGCCACCCCTGGACGACGCGATCGAGCCACCGCTCGCGCAGGGCCGACGCAAGCGCCGACAGCGCGACGTCCACCGCGGGCGCGACGAACAACCCGGCGGTCGACGGCTCGCCCGAGCCCGACGTCGGCTCGAGCTGGAGCACGAGCGCGCGCGCCGGCACCACCCGCCCGGGCGGCCCCCCGGCGACGAGCGGATGCTGCCCGGCCGGAACCGTGCCCGAGGAGAGCCCACTCGTCGCGACGCCCGCGGGGCCGTCGAGCTCCGGGGATGCCGACGAAGGGACCGCGACCGTAGCTGGCGGCGCGGCCGCCGCACCCGCCACCGCGACCTCCGCCGGACGCGGCGCGGCGCCGGCGGCGCCTGCTGCGGGGTCGCGCCCGAGCGGCACCGACGCTACCGCCCGTGGCCGGCTCGGCTCATCGCGGGCGCCCGTCGCGGGCGCGGGCGCGCTGGCGCCACCGGGGAGCCCCGTGAACGCTCCGCCGTGCTCCAGCTGCCACACCTCGGGCGCGGCGCCCGTCGCACGGACGAGCAGCGCCCCCGACCCGCGCGGGATCAGCGCGCAACCCGGCCCCGGCGGAAGCTCCAGCGCCAGCCGCGCCTCGGAGACGAGGTTGATCGCCCACAGCCGAGCGCCGATCTCCGCGATGACCCAAGACGACTCGAGGTGGCCCACGAAGGAGGTCGCCGCCTCGCCCAGCGAGATGCGCTGGCGCTTCCCATCGGACAGCCGGTACACCGCCAGCTCGCGCCGGTCCGGCGTCAGTGCCCAGATCCGGGCTCCACCGCTCGCGGCCCCGACCACCGGCGAGGTCGCCGGCACATCGATACGCAGACGGCGCTCCACGCGTCGTGCCGCGGCCGCCACCAGCTCGAGCCCCGCCGTCGAGCGGAGCAGGAAGCGATCATCCGGCAAGGCCACGGCCCAGGACATCGCCGAGACGTCCAGCAAGGCCGCGTGCGCAAGCATGCCTCGCCCGACATGCACGAGGACCGGGCGCCCCGAGATCGAGAGCAACACGTAGCCACGACCGACCGCGGCCACCGAGGCCGCCCCACCGAGCGAGATCTCACGCGGGATCGCCTCCCGCCCTGCGACGAGCGGGGTCGCGGCGACCTGGGTCGCACCGCCCTCGGCGAACACCGACAACGCGTGGCCGCCAGCCGACGCGAGCACACCATCGGAATACGGCAGCGGGATCCCGAACGTCGTCGGCACCGCCCAGACGACATCTCTCCCTCCGAAGTCGTGGACCGCCACCCGCTCCCCCCTCCGCTCGAGGACGAGCGCGCCTTCGACCGCGGCGATGCACGAGCTCACTGTCGCCAATTCTACCGGCACGGTGGCGCGCTCCAACACGCCTCGACCAAGAACGTCGCGCCGCGGCCGCGTGACGCCGCGCGCACGGTGGGAGGAGCCATCGCCCGGCGACGAAGAGACGAAGGCCACCTCGGCAGGATCGAGAACGCCCCGAACAGCGACGGCGCCTTCAGCACACGGAGGCCGAAAAAGGTGATGGCCCGAATCGAAACGATTCGGGCCATCAAAAAAAACCCCGGCAGCGACCTACTCTCCCACAGGGTCTCCCCTGCAGTACCATCGGCCCTGGAGAGCTTGACTTCCGTGTTCGGGATGGGAACGGGTATGACCTCTCCGGAGTAGCCGCCGGGAAA
>WYBA01000301.1 GCA_011526095.1 Myxococcales bacterium
GCGTCGTCGAGCGCCTGCAGGTAGGCGAGCAGGTCGAGCGGGCAGCGATCGAACAGCGCGTCGGGGCCCGCCTCGGCGAGCGCCTCGAGCGAGCGGCGCAGCTGGTGCTCGAAGTCCTCGAGCGACGGCGGATCCGCGTGCTCGTACCCCTCCTCCTCGAGCAGCCGGTACGGCTCGTCCACGACGTCGTGGTCGGGCAGCACCGCCGCCACCGCCTCGACCAGCGTCGACTTGCCCGCGCGGTGGGTCCCGGTGAAGGCGATGCGCATCAGTGCTCCGACCACCACGACGTGATCGCGTCGGAGCACCTCTGGGCGGGGTGGGTCCCGGCGGGCTCCGCCCGGCGGGCGGGGCGGCGAGCCCCGTGTGGCCGATGACGACGTGCCATGCCGGAGCAGGATGCGACGGTCATGGCACTCAGTGGATCACGCCGAGGTGGATCTCGGCGCAGCGATGGCAGCACGAGTCGTCGTGGCGGTCGACGCTCGCGAACCGGCCGCCGCAGAACCGGCACGTCGTGGTGTACGTGAGCCTGGACAGATCGACCGCGGCCGCTGCGGCGAGCAGCGCCGCGATGACGTCGGCCGCCGCGGCGGGCTTGCGCGGCAGGTCGGCCAGGGCGATCGAGCCGTGCGACGAGAGCACGGGCCCCTGGTGGTGGGAGCTCTGCCACCCCAGGATCGTCGGCCCGACGTCGAGCGCGCCGTGACGCATGGCGATCCGCGGCCCGCCGAAGTGGCCGCCGAGGATCCCTGGCGGGATGCCCTCACCGGCGGGCGCGACCGAGCGCTGCCACTCGAGCGCGGGGGCGAAGCCGCCCCCGTCGCGGACCTGCGTCAGCCCGAGGCGCGCCGCGACCGCGTCGAGCAGCGCACGCGCGTCCTTGTCGCGGTCGGTGCCCAGTCGCTTGCCGCCGCGGGCGAGCGCGTGGAGCGCGCCGACGACGCCGCGCGCCTGCTGCCACGCCGACGCGACGGACGTCTCGCGCAGCGGCCAGCGCAGCCCGAGGCCGGACGCCGCGGTCGCCTCGATCGTCACCGGCGCGGCGCCGAGGACCTGCTGCACGCGCTCGAACACGACCGGCCAGCTCGCCGCGCCGCCCCCCGACAGATCGTCGGGCGGCAGCCGGCCGGCGCGGATGTCGGCCTCGCGCGCCTCGCGCCACCGCCGGGCCGCCTCCTCGCGCTCGCGCTCCTGCTCGCGCGCCGCGGCCTGGAGGCGCTCCTGGTCGATCTCCGCGCGCCGCCGCCCCGGCAGCGGCATCGCTCGCAGCGCCTCGTCGAGCGAGCCGAACGCCGGCGGCGCCTGCTCGCACCGCGCGACCCACGCGCGCAGCTCCGGCGCCGGCGCCGCGACCAGCGCGCGGATCGCCCGCGCCGCGCAGCCGAGGTCGCCGCCCGGGCCGGCCGGCCGCACCTCGCCGAGCCAGACGCCCGCGGCGACCCCGATGATCGCGGGCGTGCCGACGTTGACCAGCACCAGGCCGGGCGCGAGCCGTCCGTGCACGACGCCGCGCGCACGCGCCGGATCGAGCACCTCCGCCGCCGCGAGGAGCGCGCCGTGCGCGTCCTCCCAGCCCCAGGCCCCGGGCGCGCACCGCGGCTGGCCGTTCGTCCACGCCTCGGCGAACCACACCCGCCCCGTCGCCGGATCGACGCCCGCGGCGAGCGGCCGCGCGAGCCCGGTCAGCTCGAGCGCGGCGATCCGCTCGACCACCGCCGCGGCCGAGCCGGCCGCCGCGCGGAGCGCGTCGTCGGTCGCCAGCACGCGGACGCGCGCGTAGCCGGCGATGTCCACCCGGCGCGCCATGAAGTCCTCGCCCTCGGCGTCGGCGCCGAGCGCGCGGTGGAGCAGGAACCGGTCCTCGAGCGTCGCCCCGACGGTGAGCACCGGGCGATCCTATCGCGGCGGGCGACGGAGGGGGCGCCGGCGCCGCTGCGCGCCCCGCGCCGGCGCGGGGCCCGCGTGCGTGAGCCACTGTGCGAACTACCTGGTGCGTCGCGGCGGTGCGCTGCGGGTCGCGAACACCCGCTGGGGCTCGAAGGTGCTGCCGCGTGAGGTCCTGTGGGGACCCGCGCCCACCCGCGCGCTGCTCGACGACCTCGTCGCGCGCGCGTTCGAGCACGAGACGGCGTGGGCCTACGGCGAGCTGATGTGCGAGGGCGCGGTGCACACGACGACGACGCGCGGCGCCTGCCCGAGCGCGTCACCGACGGCCATCCCGACCAGCAGCCCGCGCGCACGCTCGACGAGATCCATGCCCGCAGCCACAGCACGGCGCGTGCCGCCGCCAACTGCGCGAGCGCACGTGGTCCCGCCGCCGCGTCGTGCCAGTCCGTCAGTGCCTGGTGGACGGCGCGTGCCTGACGGTCACCCTCGTCGCCGGATCAGTCCGCGCACCCGCACTCGGCGATGCAGTCCTCCTCGGGGCGCCCCTCGGACATGCAGCCGCCGTAGCAGCCCTGATCGCACGGGCGCTCGGCCGAGCAGCCGCAGTCCGCCTCGCACAGCGACGGGTCCTCGGCGCCGCCGCAGCCACCGAGGCACTCCTGGTCGCAGCCCTCGGGCAGCGCCGGCTCGTCGGTCGCGGTCGTGTCCTCGGCCGCGGGATCCGGCGTGGTCGCCGGGGCGGACGACTTCGAGCCGCACGCGGCGACGAGGAGCAAAGCAGCGGACAGCAGGAGGGTGCGCATGCGCGCATCCTATCCGAACACCCGCGTCAGCCGGGCGACGGGCCCGACGGCGACGCGGACGGCGCGGCCTCGACGAGCACCATCGCCTCGACGAACCGCGTCAGCTCCTCGCTCCCGTGGTCCGGGCCGTACAGCTCGACCAGCGCGTGCGCGACGGGCACGCGCAGGTCCGCGCCCTCGCTCGGGTCCGCGTCCGGGTCGTCGAGCAGCCGCAGCGCGGCGCGCGCCAGCGCGCCCTGCCACCGGCGCGTCGTGAGGTACCGCGCGCCGTCGCGGCGCACCAGCCCGTCCTGCTCCAGGCGCGCGAGCGCGCCGCGGTGGCGCGCTGACGGCTCAGATGCCGGCTCAGATGACGGCCCGGACGACGGCTCAGACGTGCGCACGGGGCGGGCTCTTCGAGGTCGGGGGCTTCCGCGACGCCTGGAGCTTCACGTAGTCCACGATCTCGCGCGTCTCGCGCTCGAACGCCTCGAAGTCCGTCCCGAGCGCGTTGATGAAGGTGCTGGCCATCATCGTGACGCCGCCCATCATCGCGGCCTCGGCGATCTCCTCGTCGGTCGCGCCGTTGAGCTTGGCGGCCTCGGTGTGGAACAGCACGCAGTAGCGGCACCGCGTCGCGCCGGACACCGCGAGCCCGATCAGCTCCTTGTACTTGTTCGGGATCGCCGTCTCGCTCAGCTGGAGGTCCCGGAACAGCGTCCAGAAGCCCTCCAGCGCCGCATCCGGAGTCGCCCGCACCCAGCCCGGCACCTGGCCCAGCGTCTCCGAGATCTCCGAGAGGATCGCGTTCTTCCTTCTCGCCTCGCCCATGACACACGCTCCTTCCATCCTGCCCAGCCCCACGCGGTCGTGACCGACCATCGGCCCCGGCCCGCGGGTCGCGCCTGCATGCTGGTCACGATGTCGCACGCGTCAAGCGGTCGCGTGCGAGGAAGTCAGGACGAGCGGCGCGGCGACAGCCGGCGGTCGAGCCGCGCGAAGTGCTGGCGCAGCGCCTCGGGCGCGAGCCCGCCGGCCCGCGCCAGCGCCGCGGTCGCCTCGTCGTCCTCGAGGTCGCTCCGCTCGATCCGCACCATGTACGCCCGCGCGACCTGGTAGTGGTCGGCCGTGACGTCGACGCCGCGCTGGCCGCCGCGCCCCGTCGCCGGGTCGACGCAGTCGGCGAGCGGCACGAACCGCGGCGCGCCGGCCTGGGTGGTGACGACCACGCCGCCGCCCCCGCCGGCGAGGTGACGCACGGCGGCGTAGCCGAGATCGCGCGCGTACTCGGCCTCCATCGGCAGCGGCTGGGCGCAGCGCAGCTCGTAGCCGATCGTCTTGCTCACGACCGACGCCTTGATCCCGCGCTTCTCCAGCCGCAACGTCACCTCGTTGAGCACCTTGCGGCCGAGGTCGATCTCGGTGACGCGGATGTTGCCCTGGGCGTCGCGGTCGACGTCCTGCAGCTCCGCCACCTCCGCCGGATCGAACCGCTCGACCAGCGCCTCGCTGAGCAGCACCACGCCGTGCGGCTTGCCCTGGGCGCGGCGCTTGATGATCGCGCCCTCGACGATGTCGGCGATGTCGGCGAGCCGGACCGGCCCCGGCGCGAACTCCTCGGGGATGATCGTGCACGTCGCGCTCGCCGCCTTGCCGATGCCGAGCGTGAGGTGGCCGGTCGGCCGGCCCATCGTGACGCCGAGGTACCACCGCCCGGTGGTCCGCGCGTCCTCCATCAGGTTCTTCACCAGCTGCACGCCGACGTGGCGCGCCGTCTCGTGGCCGAGCGTCGTGACCTGGGCCGGCAGCGCGAGGTCGTTGTCGATGCTCTTGGGGACGAGCGCGACCTTGATCCGCCCCGCCGACTCGCGCTCGATCGCGATCGCGCTGCGGACCAGATCGTCGCCGCCGATCGCGACCAGGCCCTCGATCGCGAGCTTGCGCAGCGCGTCGACGGTGTTGCGCAGCAGCGTCGGGTCGCTCGCGACGTCGGTGCGCGACGAGCCGAGCAGCACGCCGCCGGTGAGGTGCGCGCGCGACACCTCGTCGATCGTCATCTCGTGCTGCTCGTCGGTGTAGCGCTGGGCGAGCCAGCTCAGCCCGTCGTGCAGCCCGATCGGCACGCAGCCGAGCTTGACCGCCTCGATCACCGCCGCGGCGATCACCGCGTTGGTGCCGGGCGCCGGGCCGCCGCCGACGACGATGCCGATGCGGCGCGTCACGACCGCACCTCCGCGGCGCTGGCGCTAGACAGGAACCGCCGGCGCAGCTCGTCGGCCGTGGTCGCGCCGGCCTCGGCCAGGCGCTCGACCCACGCCGGATCGCGGAAGTCGTCGGGCTCGAGCCGCAGCATGTACTCGCGCGCGACGCGGTAGCTCTCCGACGCCGGATCGACGTTGCGCACGCGCGTCCTGCCCTCGGCGGTGCGCATCGACTCGAACGGCACCGGCACCATCCGCCCGTCCTGCACCGTGACCATCGCCCCGGTCCCGCCGCCGGCGAGGAACCGCACGGCGTGGTAGCCGAGGTCGCGGCAGTAGGCGGCGTCGAACGCGATCGGGTCGGCGCAGCGCAACTCGTAGCCGATGTCCTTGTTGGTGATCGTCACCTTGAGGCCGCGGCGCAGCAGGCGGCCCTGGAGCTCGACCTTGACCTTGCGGCCGAGGTCGACGCCGGCCATGCGGATGTGGCCGTGATCGTCGCGCTCGATGTCCTGCAGCTCCGCGACCTCCGCCGGGTCGAGCTTGCCGATCAGGCCCTCGGCCAGCACCGCGACCCCGTGGTGGTCGCCCGCCGCGCGCCGCTTGATGATCGAGCCCTCGAGGATGTCGCACAGCGCGCCGAACGGCACGGTCGGCGCGGTGAACTCCTCCGCGATCAAGGTGAGCGTCGCGCCGGCCGCCTTGCCGATGCCGAGCGCGAGGTGGCCGGCCTGGCGGCCCATCGCGACGACGACGTACCACCGGCGCGACGACCGCGCGTCCTCGGACAGCGCGCGCACCGCCTCGGCGCCGACGTGGCGCGCGGTCTGGAACCCGAACGTCGGGATGTGATCGGGCAGCGGCAGGTCGTTGTCGATCGTCTTGGGGACGTGGGCGGCGCGGATCGCGCCGGTCCGCGCGACGTGGCTCGACGACAGCGCCGTGTCGTCGCCGCCGATCGTCACGAGGTGGGTGACGCCGAGCTGCTGCAGCGTCGCGACGACCGCGGCCATCGCCTGCGGGTCCTTGGTCGGGTTGTCGCGCGCGGTCCCGAGGATCGAGCCGCCGGTGAGGTGGACGCGCGAGACGTCGTCGATCGTCAGCGGCCGGGCGTGGTGCGTGTCGCCGCGCATCAGCCAGCGGAATCCGTCCTGGATCCCGACGACGTCGAGGCCGCTGTTGCGCGCCTCGATCGTCGCGGCCGAGATCACCGAGTTGATGCCGGGCGCCGGTCCGCCACCGACGAGGATGCCGAGCCGTCCAGTCGCAGCCATGCGCCCTTCTACCACGCCTGCCGGGCGCGCCGCTTGACGCGCCGACGCGCGCGCGTCGGCGGTGATAGCGTGGGCCCGTGCGCTTCCTCCACCCCGACCACGACGAGCAGCTCGAGCTGTCGACCGACGACGTCTTCCTCAACCCGGGCTACTACGACGGCGGCTCGCGCCTCGACACCGACCTCACGCCGCCCGACTTCCCCGGCGGCTCGCACCCGATCGTCTCGGCCAACATGAACGCCGTCACCGGCAAGCGCATGGCGGAGACGATGGCGCGGTTCGGCGGCCTCGGCGTGCTGCCGCAGGACATGGCGCTCGACACCGTCGCGCGGATCGTCCGCCACATCCAGGCGGCCGACACCCGCTACGACACCGCGCTCGCGGTGACGCCGCGCGCGACGCTGCGCGACGTCCAGGGCATCATCCGCAAGCGCTCGCACGATCTCGTCGTGGTGGTCGACGACGACCGCCGGCCGATCGGCATCGTCACCCACTCGGACCTGCGCGATCGCGACCAGTACCTGCCGGTGACCAAGCTGATGTCGCAGCGGCTGGTGACGCTGCCGGCCGGCATCTCCAACCGCGACGCGTTCCTCCAGATGGAGGAGGCGCGGATCAAGGCGGCGCCGGTGCTCGACGCCGACGGGCGCCTGCTCGGCGTGCTCGCGCGCAACGACGCGGTCCGGCTCGAGCTGCTGCGCCCCGCGCTCGACGCCCACGGCCGGCTGATGGTCGCGGCGGCGGTCGGGATCTCGGCCGACGCGCCGACCACCGCCGCGCGGCTGCTCGAGCTCGGCGTCTCGGCGATCGTCCTCGACACCGCGCACGGTCACCAGCGCCAGATGCTCGAGGCGATCCGCGCGGTCAAGGCGATCGTCGGCGGGCGCGTGCCGGTGGTCGCCGGCAACGTGTGCACCGCCGAGGGCACGCGCGCGCTGATCGAGGCCGGCGCCGACGTCGTCAAGGTCAACGTCGGCCCGGGCGCGATGTGCACGACGCGGATGCAGACCGGCGCCGGCCGGCCGACGTTCACGGCGGTGCTGGCGTGCGCGCGCCAGGCCCACGCGCTCGGCAAGCACGTCTGGGCCGACGGCGGCGTCAAGCACCCGCGCGACGTCGCGCTGTACCTCGCCGCCGGCGCCGCGCGCGTCATGGTCGGCACCGCGCTCGCCGGCACCTACGAGAGCCCCGGCGACGTCAAGGAGGACCACGACGGCCTGCTCTACAAGGAGAACTACGGCATGGCGAGCGGCCGCGCCGTCGCCGACCGCACCGAGCAGCACGACGCGTTCGAGCGGGCCAAGAAGGGGTTCTTCCGCGAGGGCATCTCCAGCTCGCGGATCTACATCCGCGACGGGCAGGAGAGCGTCGGCGCCGTGCTGATCGACATCATCACCGGCGTCCAGTCCGCGCTGACCTACGCCGGCGCCACCACGCTGCCGGACTTCCACGACCGCGCCGTCGTCGGCGTCCAGACCCCCGCCGGCTACGGCGAGGGCACGCCGCACGGCCTGCTGCGGCGGTGAGCGCGGGCGCCGCGGCCGGGTGGGAGTAAGAGGGATTCTGGTCGCGTCAAGCCCCCTCTGCGCCCGCGATGCCGCGGTGCACCGGCGGGAGAAGTGGCAACCGCCGCTACAGGTCGCGTACCCTTGAGCCTGGTGTCCGAAGCTCCCGAGAACGCTGCCCTCGCCGGGCTGCTCGCCACGATCGCGGATCGCCGGATCCGGCGGAAGGTCCAGAAGCTGCTGATGTTCGGCGAGGAGGCGGTGCGCGCGCTCGGCGAGCTCGACGCCGCGCTCTACCTCCGCGAGGACGGCGAGGAGCAGCTCCAGATCGTCGCCGACGCCGTCCTGAGCCACTTCCGCCGGCTGATGGAGTACCTCGCGATGGTCGCGCCCAGCGCCGGGGCGGGTGCGGACGGCGGCGGCGACATGGAGCTCGACCTCGACGGCCCGGCCTCGCGCAACTCCGGGCCGATCGCCTCGCGTCAGTCGGGGCCGATCGCCTCGCGCAAGTCCGGGCCGATCGCCACGCGCGGCCTGAAGTCGGACGACGAGCGGTGGGCCTCGCTCGCCGCCGAGATGGACACGCTGCAGTACGGGCTGGGCTCCGAGCTCAAGGAGTTCGATCGCCGGTTCTCGAGCGCCCTCAAGCACGACCGGCGCGAGCAGGCGGTGCGCGATCTCAACGACGCGACGACCGGCCTGATGGACGGCGTGTTCGCGGTCATGACGACCGTCTACGAGTGCTTCCTCGGCCACGCCGAGCCCGAGCGGATGGTCCCGGGGCACCGCGACACGCTGGGCAAGGCGCTCGCGGTCCGGCGCGCGCTCGCGGTGCTGCGCCGCGAGGTCCGCGGGCTCAACCGGCCGATCCAGGAGGCCGGGACCCCGCCCGACCTCGCCGCGGCCAGCTACCGCCGCATCGTCGACGCGATCGGCCGCTTCGTCGACAGCGACGTCTTCTACTACCTGCGCTCCGACACCCGCCGCGACTTCGCCCAGTTTCGCGAGCTGTTCGCCAACGGCACCGTCGCGCGCAACCGCCTCGACTGCGAGGGGTTCGACAAGTACCTCGACTCGCTCGCGTTCGTGTCCCAGCGCGGCGTGCTGATCAAGCACGACACCGACCTCAAGGCCAAGATCACCGGCGACCTCGAGCGCGCCGTGAAGTTCGCCGCGCTCCTGCCCGAGGTCGCGTGCGAGGTGATCGAGCAGGCGTTCATCAAGGGCGAGCGGCTGTCCGGCCTCAACGATCAGATCGACGCGCTCGTCCTGCAGTGGTCGTCGCTGACCCCCGAGCAGCGCGCCGATCCCGAGGAGGCCGTCCCGCTCGCCCGCGACCTGCTCGAGCTCGTCCGCCCGGCGCCGGTGCCGACGGCGCCCGACGACGGCGACTCGTTCTAGGCCGCGGCGCGCGGCGCCCGAGCGCTCACCGACCGAGGCCGCCGAGGCCGCCGAGGCCCCCGTCGTTGTCGACGTCCTGGCAGGCGGACGGGTTGGTCATCCGCACCAGCGAGATCGTCACCGCGTCGCCGTTCGGGCTCGCGCCGCGCTCGATCGCGACCGGCGCGGTGATGCCGTCCGTGTACTTCAGGCACAGCCGGTTGACGCCCTGCTCCGACGACGGCGCGATGTTCCTGATCAGCCGGTTCGTGACGCCGGACCAGCCGAGGTTCCACAGCCCGACCCGCCACACCACGATCCCGGACTGCGGCCCGGCGCCGCCCGCGTTCTCGATCTCGAACCCGTCCTGGTTCGAGCTGTCGACCCAGCGGTTCTCGACCAGGAACACGTCGAACGGGCGGTTGCGGCTGTAGAGCAGCAGCAGCTCTCCCGACGACTCGACGTCGGGCAGCGTGACCGCCGCGGTCGACCACGTCTCCATCTCGATCGCCGTCGGCGTGACCATGCCGTTCGCCAGCTTGTGCGCGGGGTCGAGGTGCTGCGCCCACGAGATCATCGACATGATCGAGTACGGGTTCGAGCCCGCGCTCGAGCCGTACAGATCATCGGCGCCGAGGATCGCGTGGCTGAGCTCGTGCGCGAGGAGCCCGACGCGACGCGTGCGCTCGTTGGACGCGTCGGCGTCGTCGGGCTCGAGGTAGGCGTCGATGAACGGCACGTGCATCGCCGAGCCGTCGACGGTGAACGTGCCGCCGGTCCACTGGCCGAACAGCGAGCCCTGCGGCTTGGCGACGACGATCAGCGCCTCGGTCGGGCTGATCGTGTTGTCGCCGTTGGTGTCGTAGCCGTGGAAGTGGAGGTCGGCGTCGGCGGCGGCGATCGCGTCCTGCTGCATCTGGAGGATGTCGTCCTTGTGCGACTGCGGCTGCTGGTCCCACGGCGCGCCGGGGATCCAGTTGCGCCAGTACCAGCCGTTCCGGTGGCACGACTCGTCCTCGAGGTTGCCGGTCGGGCACGGCGGCTGGTAGCAGCCGACCACCGCCAGCGGCGTCACCTGGAGCTGCCCCCCCGAGGCCTCGACGAACCAGTCGTAGACGTTCTTGTGGCCGTCCCAGCCGACGAGCGTCTGCATCAGCTCGCCCGGCGCGAACGGCGCGACCGGGCCGCCGATCGGGCTCTGCGGGTCGAAGCAGATCGCGACGACGTTGTAGGTGCCCTGGCGCGGCTGCTGGCCGACCAGCGGCGTCGACGCGAAGTCCACGCCGTGGCGCTGGTTGTGGATGATCGCGAGGTTGCGATCGCGGATGTAGGCGCGCCGTCTGGAGCTCGAGCCCGCCACCATCACCTCGACCCGGAACTGGTGCGCGCCCGGCGCGAGGTTGCGGATCATGAAGGTCAGCGTGTGTGCCTGGTAGCCACCCGACTGCTGCGTGACGAGGACGTCGCCGGGCTGCGCCGGCAGGCCGTCGACGAGGACGCGCGCGTAGAGCTCGCCGCCGTACGTCGTGTACGCCTCGGTCGACAGCGTGATCGTCGAGATCTCGGTCGACGCGTAGGTGTAGACCGTGTGCTCGGTCAGCGGCGTCCACGTGCTGGTGGACAGCGTCGTGCTGGCGTACGTCGTCTGGCCGGAGATGCCGCCGCGGCTGCCCAGCCACGGCCCGCTGTACACGGTGAGCGAGCGATCCCAGATGCGCGCGGTGCCGCCGTCGACGGCCCACTGGAAGCTGACGCTGTGCAGGCCGGCGGCGACGTTCGACACGTGATAGACGAACGACCGCGCGCCGCGCGCGGCGTTGGGCGGGAGCAGGTAGGTGTCGCCGACCGGGACGCCGTCGACGAGCGGGCGGACGCGGACGTAGCCGCTGGTCGACTCCGCCTCGAAGCTGCCGGTGATCACGAGATCGCGCGGGACGTCGTTGTAGCTGAGCAGCCACATCCCGTTGAGGTCGTTCCACGCCGTCGACGTGGTCGTGCTGAGCGAGTCGGCGAGCCACGTCGTGATCAGCCGGCCCTCGCCCCACGACGGCGCCGCGGTGCGAGCCGACACCTGATGGTCGGTGATCGTCGCGCCGGGATCGCCGCGCCACTGGACCTCGACGATGTGGCGGCCCGCGGTCAGGTTGCTCTGCACGAACCGGAACGAGCGGACGCGGCTCGCCCCGCCCGAGCGGAACACGACGTCGTTCGGCGCCGCGACCACGCCGTCGACGAGCACGCGCAGGCTGACCGGCGCGCTCGAGTTGCTGTTGATGTCGGCGGAGACGTCGACCTCGAGCTGGTCGCCGGCGCGCGCGTACGCCACGGTGCTCAGCTGCGGGATCGTCCGCCACACGTTCTGACCGTTCGTGTTCCACTGCCAGGTGTTGGCGTAGGCCGCGCCCGACAGCGTGCCGAACGGGTTGTCCGTGCCGACGAGCAGCGGGATCGCGCCCGGGGCGTCGCCGGGGGCGGGCGGCGCCTCGTCGCTGGCGAGCTCGTCGCCGGCGAGCTCGTCGCCAGCGAGCTCGTCGCCCGGTCCGTCCGGTTCGTCCGGTTCGAGGCACGCGGTGGAACAGAGGAGGAACGCGGCTGCCAGGGCGATTCGGCGCATGGCCCGCGCCCGGTGCACTCATCGTGCCCGCGGGCGACCGCGTCACCGCGTGCGGAGCACGCCGCCCGCGCCGCGTGCCCGCCGCTGTGTGGTCAGTTCGTCCGCGCAGTCCGGCCGGCCGGCATGCGCGCCGTCACGGCCAGCCGGTCGGCGAAGTCAGCGGCGCGCCTCGTGGGCCGCCTGCTCGGCCGGGGTCGCGGGGCGGAAGGTCGAGTACGGGTACCACCACCCGTCCTGCCAGTCCCAGTCGTCGGGCATGTACGGGCTGCTGCCGTACTCGGGGAACAGGCGCAGCGCTTCGAGCGGGGTCTCGGGCAGCGCGGCGACCCACTCCTTGTCGCCCCACGATGGGTCGGACGATGGGTCTGGTCGTCGGCGCACGACGTAGAGCGTGTAGAGGTTACCCACGCCCACGATGCCCAGCTCGGCCTGCATCCGACCGAGACGCTCGCTGGCGTGCTCCGAGCGCGGCGCCGTGGCCGGGAGCCACGTCGTGTGAACGGACGAGAGCACCTCGGGCCCGCCGATGCCCGCCCACACCGTCGTGAGGAACGGCGCCTCCCCGCGATCTCGTCCCTCGCCGCGCACGACGCGACACGCGAGCTTGCCGTCCTCGGCGACGAACAGGGCGCCGAGCAGCGCCGCGGGGAGCTGCTCTGTGAGCTGCATCGACCGCAGCGTAGCGCCCTGGCCTGCCAGTCGCCCGACCGCGCGTATTCACTTCGCGTGACCCCCGCCACGCGAAATCTCGACGCCGGCGTTCGTGCGTTCCGATGCGCATGAAGTACGTCCTCGCCACCACGATCGTCCTCGCCGCGTGCGGTGGTCCCGCCGCGCCGCCCCGGTCCGCCGCCGCGTCGCTCGCCACGGATCTCCCGACGATGCACACCTGCTGGAACGGCGGCGACGTCCTGCTCCGCGAGACCACCCGCGCCCTCGATCGCCACGCGCGCTCCGACGTCCTCACGATCCTCGCGTCGGGCGCGTGGCACGTCGAGGGCACGCGCACGCGCAGCGGCTGCCTGTCCGCCGACCAGCTCGCCGCCCTCGAGTCGCGCCTGCAGGTCGTCCGACGCGACGCGCCCGACGCGCCCACCTGCGCCGGCCTGCCCACGCACGAGACGCTGCTCGAGGTGCCCGGCGTCGGCGCGCTGTCCTACCGCTGGCCGTGCGCGCCCGGCCCCGACGCCGAGACCGCCGCCGGCCTCGCGCTCGCGCGCGACCTCACCCGCGCCACCGCGATCCCGCCCGAGCGGACGTGAGGAGGAGCGCGCCGTGATATGCACGGCGCCACCATGCCTCGCACGATCCTGTCGTCGCTCCTCCTCGCGCTCGTCGCCGGCGTCGCCGCCTGTGGTGGCGCCGACGCGCCGGCGAGCGCCGGCACCACCACGGCCACGCAGCCCGAGCCCGAGCCCGCCGCCACGCCGCGCGACACGTGCGTCGCGACGTTCGAGCGGCAGCGCGAGTGCACCGACATCTACCTGCCCGCGCTGGTCGACGCCCGGATCGCGAACGACGTCCCGGCCGGCATCGCCGCCGAGGCGGCGGAGCCGGGCGGCCGTGACGCGCTGGTGGCCACGGCCCAGGCCGAGTGGGCGAACGACTCGACCGACGCGTCGATCAGCGCGACCTGCGACGGCGTCCTGGCCGAGATGCCGCCGGAGCACGTCGAGGCGATGGTGGGGCAGGCCAGCCAGTGCCTCGCCGCCGAGGGCTGTCAGGCGTTCGTCGACTGCGTGATCCCGATGACCGTCGCGATGTGGCAGAGCGCCCCGGCGCACTGAGGCACCGCTTCCCGCCGCGTGAGGGGCGTCATCGGGGGCCGGCGGGCGCCGGTGGCGCGCCCGCGCCGCTCGCGGCGCGCCTCCGCGCGATCAGCCGGACGATCAGCAAGGCCGCCAGCGGCAACACCACCGCGGCGATCAGCAGCTGGAGCCGGAGCGAGTCGAACGAGCCCTCGATCTCCCGGTAGACGTGCCGGTCGAGGAACCGGCCGCCGACCTGCTTCGCCGCGGACGCCCGCGGGAGCCCGCCGCTGTCCTCGGCGCGCAGGTCGCGGAACAGCGCGTCGTAGTCGTCGATCCGCCGCTGCACCTGCTCGACCAGCGCGGCCTCGGCGCGGCCGCGCAGCCAGCGCCAGACCCGGCGGTCCGACGTCTCGACGAGCTCGTCGAGGCCCGCGCGCAGCACCTCGACGGTCACCCGCGCCACGAGCTCGCGCCGCCGCGCGTCGTCGCGCAGGAACCGGCAGTCGTCGCACGCGCGCTCGACCGGTTCGGCCATCGCCAGCAGCGGCGTCATGATCAGCTCGCCGAGCGCCTCCTGCGCCCCCTGGCGCGCGACCTCGTCGCGGACCGCGTCGGTCGTCGCGTCGCGCAGCCCGGTGACGGCCCCGGCGCCGGCGACCAGCGGCAGGCACAGCAGCGCGAGCACCAGGCCGAACGTCACCTTGCCCCACCGGCGCTGGCCGGGCACGTCGAGCCAGCCGCGCCGGCGCGCGAGCTGGTACGCGGCCACCGCGAGCACGACGCCGATCGCGCTCCACAGCAGCGCCCCGAGCACGATCGCCCACGACGCGCTCCCGAGGTGCGTGAGCGCGATGCCGATCAGGTTCCACGGGTCCATCGGCGTCGACGTTACCGCGTGCGCCGCGCCGCGCGGCGCCGGCGCGCCCGGCCGTGTCCGCCCGGCTGCGACGCCGCGGCGCTTGACCGCGGCGCGCGTCGTCGGGATGCTCGCCGCATGCGGGGAACCTGGTGTCGCGCGCCGCTCGGCGCGCTCGTGGTGTGCGTGCTCGTGTCGCTCGCGCCGCGCGGCGCGCGCGCCGACAGCGGCGTGCGCGCGATCGACGAGGCCGCCGACGCGCGCCTGCTCAGCTACGGCAAGCAGGGCCTGCGTCTGGGGACCAAGCTGCTGGCCGCCGGCGCGGTCGACGCCGCCGCGTACGACCCCGCGCAGGACCTGATCTGGCTGCTGCGCAAGGGCACGCTGATGGTGCTGGACCTGCGCGTCGACGGCGGCAAGCCGGTCGCGATCGCCAAGAAGTGGCCGCAGCAGGCGTTCGAGGTGCGCGGCCTGTCGAGCGTCACCCACGACGTCGACTACGCCGGGCTCTACCCCGTGCTGGATCTCACCGCGCCGAAGAAGCCGAAGATCGCCGAGGGCAGCGGCGCGTACGGCGGGCTGTGGGAGGACCAGGACAAGGCCGCGCGCAAGCAGCTCAAGAAGGTGAAGATCGTCGGGCAGAAGTGGCTCAAGCAGCAGGCCAACCGGGCGCGGCGCGAGCTGTTGCCCGGCCCGCCCGAGGAGACGCTGGCGCCGGTGGCGTTGCCCGAGGGCATGGGCGAGTGCGACGACCCGGCCGACTGCGGCACGGCGCAGCGGTTCGGCGCGACGCCGTTCCAGCTCGTGCTCGTCGCCGTGCGCTGCGGCGACGCCTGCAGCTCGGAGTGCGTGCTCCACGACGTGTCGCGCAAGCGCTTCGCCACCCCGGCCGAGACCGGCGCATGGGGCAAGACCGCGACCCCGGGCGCGTGCACCGGCTACGGCTTCGACGTGCTCACGACCACGTACTTCTCGGGCACCAGCGTGTGCATGGTCGACGCCTCCGGCATCCGCTGCCGCGAGCAGACCGTGGGCACCCCGTTCGGCTGGCTCGATCCCAACGGCGCCGACGGCATCGCCGATCCCCAGACGCCCGGCGCGATCATGCTGGTCGACCTGACCAAGCTCGCGACCCGCGCCTGCAAGTGCAAGGACGCCGCGTGCGCCACCGCGGCGGGCGAGGCGCTCGAGGCGTTCGCCGACGCCAACGCCGACACCCCGCTCGACGAGGCGGAGCAGGCCGAGGTCCAGGCGCAGATCGCCCGGGCCACCGCGTGCATCGGCAAGCGCCTCGCGCCGTAGGGGAGAGAGGAGGGCCCGTGGGCAAGGTCGTCATGTACGCGTCGGTGTCGGTGGACGGCTTCATCGCGGACGAGCACGACCAGCCGGGACCGCTGTTCGACTGGTTGCTCGGCGGTGACGTGCCGCTGGACGCGGGCGGCGCGTTGAAGGTGTCGCGAGCGTCCTACGACTACACCCGGCCCTACTGGGACCAGATCGGGGCGACCATCGTCGGCCGCCACGTCTTCGACATGACGAACGGCTGGGACGGGACGCCTCCGGCTGGGGTCGACCACGTCGTCGTCGTGACCCACCGGGGCAGGCCGGAGGGCTGGTATCCCGAGGCGCCGTTCGACTTCGTCGACGGCATCGAGGCCGCCATGGTCAGGGCGCAGGCGCTCGCGGGTGACCGCATCGTCGAGGTCGCCGCCGGCGACGTCGGCGGCCAGGTGCTCGCCGCGGGGCTGGTCGACGAGGTGCGCATGGACGTCGTCCCGGTCGTGCTCGGGTCCGGCAAGCGCTACTTCGGGCCGGTCCACGCCCAGCACTTGCTGGAGGATCCCGAGGAGGCGATCCAGGGCAGCCGGGTGCTCCACCTGCGCTACCGGGTGCGCCGTTGACCGGGCCACGCGGCGACGCCCTTCGACCGGTCCGGGCCGGATAGACTGGCCGCGATGGGCCGGTTGACCTTCAGCATCAACGTCACCCTGGACGGCTGCGTCGACCACCAGGAGGGCATCGCCGACGACGAGACGCACGCCTTCTTCACCCGCCTCATGGACGAGAGCGGGGCGATGCTCTGGGGCCGCGTGACCTACGAGATGATGGAGAGCTACTGGCCGGCGGTCGCCCGCGGCGACGAGGAGGCGCCGCCGGCGATGCGCGCGTGGGCGGACAAGCTGGAGGCCAAGCCGAAGTACGTCGTGTCGACGACGCGAACGGCCTTCCCGTGGACCCACAGCCACCACCTCGCCGGCGACCTGCGCACGGGCGTGCAGCGGCTCAAGGACGCGACCCCGGCCGGCGTGCTCCTCGGTAGCGGCCTGCTCGCCACCGAGCTGGACCGGCTGGATCTGATCGACGAGTACCGGTTCCTCGTCCACCCCCGGATCGCCGGCCACGGCCCGACCCTGTACCAGCGCGGCCTGCCGAGCACGCGACGGCTCGAGCTGCTCTCCGCGACGCCGCTCCGCAGCGGCGTCGTCGCCATGCACTACCGGCGCGCGCCCTGACCCGCGTCGAAAACGGAAGGTCGCAAAGGTCCACGTGACAGACGTCCGAGCTCTCTTCGATCCGAGCTTCCACGAGGCCGAGCGCGCGCACGAGCTGCTCGCCCGGCTTCGCGCCGATCACCCCGTGGTGGAGTGCCCGCCCCTGGATCCCGAGCAGCCGTTCCGCTCGTGGGTGGTGACCCGTCACGCCGACGTGCTCGCCGTGACGAAGGACGCGAGCACCTTCCGCGCGCACCCCCCGATCGACATGGAGGGGATGCCGCGGCAGATCAACATGACCGATCCGCCGGAGCACACGGCGCTCCGTCGCTTGCTGGCGCCCGCGTTCACGCCGAAGGCCGTCGCGGCGATGGCGTCCGGGATCCGGGATCACGCGACGGCCCTGGCGCAGGGGCTCCGTGAGCGCGGGCAGGGGGACTTCGTCAAGGACGTCGCGCGCGAGCTGTCGATGCGCGCGCTGTGCCGGCTGCTCGGCCTCCCCGACGCGGACGTCGCGTTCCTGTGCGACCGCGTCGAGGCGATGACGCACCCCACCGATCCCGAGTTCGTCCGCCCACGCTGCCCGCCCGAGGTCTCGGCCGGCCTGGCGTGGCGCGAGCTCGGGTTCTACCTCGCGCGCGCGTACGCGCGTCCTCGACCGGGTGGGCTGCTCGCGCTCCTCGCGGGCTCCGACGCCGCCGGCGTGCCGCTGACCGCGGACGAGCGCATGCACTTCGGCTGGCTGCTGCTCGACGCCGGGTACACCACCGTGGTCGGCGCGATCGGAGGCGCCGCGCGCGTGCTGCTCGATCATCCCGACGAGCTGTCGCGGCTGCGACACGACCCCTCGCTCGTCGAGACGGCGGTCGAGGAGGGGTTGCGCTGGACGTCCCCGATCGTCCACTTCTCCCGCTGGGTCGCGGAAGAGACCGTGCTCGGCGGCGTGAAGCTCTCCCCGGGGGAACGGGTGCAGGTGCTGTTCCCTTCGGCGAACCGCGACGAGCGCGCCTTCGCGGACCCGTTCCGCTTCGACGCCGGCCGCACCCCGAACCCTCACCTCGCGTTCGGCGCCGGGGCTCACTTCTGCGTCGGCGCGCCCCTCGCGCGCCTCCAGCTCCGCGTCGTCCTCGAGGAGCTCCTGATGAAGCTCGACCTCGAGCCCGCAGGCACCCCGCGTGTCATCCGCTCGGCCGTCAACGCCGGCTTGAAGTCGCTCCCGGTGCGGCTGAAGCCCGCCGCGTGAGCGTCGACAGCGGTCCAGTCAGCGCTCGCTCCCGACACGGAGCTTTGCCACCCAGGTGGCATGGAGGACGTCTGGCAGCAGCTTCGCCGTGATCCCTCGCGCCCGGGCGCGATCGCCGCGGAGCCACGTGCCAGCCGAGCGTGGCGGCCGGCGCGCACTATGCGTCGCGTTCCACAGGCACGAGCAGATCCCGCGAGATGCCGAGGACGCGCAGGATGCCCTCCATGGTCGTCTCTCCGAGCACCGAGTCGACCTGCGGCCAGTTCGGGCTTGGCTTGCCTGTCGTGAACGCGACGACGGGCTTGCCTGGCTCGTACACGTTGCACGTGAACGCCTTCGTTTCGCGATCCCATCGTGCGTTGTACGCGCGCTTGCCGAGGCTTCGTGCCAGGTGCAGCGTGACCGCGCCGTTCTCCGTGACCAGCACACCACGCGGGTGAGGAAGGAACTCCACTTCCCACTTTGGTGTCGGGCACATCGCCTTCGCCTCCTCCAACGAGATCTGCTCGACAAGCCCGACGGTCGTCACGGGCGACGGTGTGCGTTCGTGCCCGGGCGCAAGTATCCCGCGCTGCTCCAGGAAGTCGGCCGGGGACTCCTGTCTCCGTCGTGCGCGATTGCCACGGAACTCCTTGAGCCCGGGAGCCTCGTCATCGAAGTCGAGCAGGTAGACCGGCGTCTTGTGGGTCGTCGCCGCGTCGATCGCGAGTTGCTCGCCGTCTTCGGCGCCGCCGCCGAACACCAGGAGCGCGGAGAAGCCGTCGCGTCCAGGGACGACCTTCGAGCCGGCGCCGCGCAACCACGTTGGCAAGCGCTTGGCTAGGCCTTCGAGCGCCGCGACCGGTACCGTCGCGGCGATCGCCCACTGCGTGTCGGCTGGGAAGGTCTTGCTAGTCGGCATCGTCCTCGACCTCCGCGAGATCATCCGCGGTCACCAGCGCGACACCAGCAGCGAGCCCGAGGCCGGTGCGCAACGTCGCTGCGGTCTCCTTCAGCTTGCTCTCTGGAAACGTGAACACGGTCGTGTCAGCGAGGCCGTCTCGGGCGAGCAGTTCCCTCAGCATCTCGATGCCGTCTCCGATGGCGTCGGACACCGCGAGGTACACGGGCTCCCCGCTCGCCTTCGCCGCCTTGAGTTGTTCGGTCATCTTGCCGTACATGCTCTTGGCGACCTTCGCGGCGTAGTCCCGATCCCTGTTGAAATTGAAGTGGCGGTCCAACTGACCCCGAGAGGATTCTCGGGGCGCTTAACCAGAAGGACCCGCCATGAAGAAGACTGCCAGGAAGACAACGACCACGGAAGCC